>PBCP01000047.1 GCA_002717145.1 Planctomycetaceae bacterium
GTAGCTACCTTTTAAGGGGTAACCACCAAGGGTGGTAGTGGGCGATATTGGATTCGAACCAACGACCTCCACGATGTCAACGTGGCGCTCTAACCAACTGAGCTAACCGCCCTCAATTGTTTGTTTATATTAACACGCTCAAGTTAGGTCGTGAAGTGGCCCATCACCGCAGTGATTCTTGTTTCCAAACGACTCAACACGGTGCCCAAACGCATGAGCAAAAGACATCAATAATCGATTATGGGGTACCCGCCCATATTGTAGCGAACGCCCCATTTGGAATCCTAAGCCACCGCCGATGAGGACAAACGGAATATCATTGAGTGTGTGCGAATTACCTTTTCCAAGCTCATTGGTCCAAACGATGGTGGTGTTGTCAAGCATCGATCCTGAACCATCGGCCTCCGGAGTTTCGGAAAGCCGTTTAGCCAGATAAGCAATCTCTTCGCAGTACCATTGGTTAATCTTCACCAACTTCTCAACCGCTTCTTTGTCACTATCCGGTTCGTGTGATAAGCCATGGTGTCCATCATTGATCCCCAGCCAGGTCATCTTGGCTTGGCCAACACTGCGCGTATATTGCAGGGAAGCCACTCGGGCCATATCGTTTTGGAGACTGTTAACCAACATGTCAATTTGCATCCGACTTAGGTCAGGCATGTTTTCATTGGCGTTTTTGATTCCTGCCTTTTGAACCGGAGCGGGAATATCCAGTTGGTGCTCGGCATCACGTTTAATCCGGGCTTCCATTTCGCGAATAAACTGCTCATGTTGTTCCAAAAGCTTACGATCTTCTTTGCCAACCAAAGTTCTCACTCGCCGCAGGTCATTGCGAACCCGGTCCAGAACGCTTTCAACACTTTTGCGGTCTTCCAGTTTCCCATACAGTTTATTGAACATGACATAGGGATTATCAATCGGAGCGACAGGTTTGTTGGAACCTGAATAAATCATACGCGTCCAGGGGTCAGCGCGATCGGGAACGACCACACCAAACTCAAGTGAGCCAAACCGCGTTTGTGTTTCAGGTTTGGATTGCAGGAAATTCTTAATCTCCTGATCGATAGACAAACCGCTAGCCCAGCCGGCTGGTGTATGACTGCCTCCTTGAATGTTTCCAGGTAGCAGCTCGATACCCGTTAACAGGCAGCTCATCCCTCGCATGTGGCTATCGCCATCACCTTTGATCTGATCGCAGATTCCTTTCAGAATTAACATCTGATCCTGGTAGGGCTGCAACGAATCCATAATGCGTTTTAGTTTAAAATCCTTGCCGGCTTCGTCCGGCCAGAAGTCCCCCGGAATGGTGCCGTTTGGACTGAACACCACGATCATGCGCTGTTTTGGAGCATTGGTTGTTGCGTGAGAGAATGCGGGGAGTCCCATGAGCAGCGGTAAACTGGCAGCTGAGAATCCCATGTCCTGAATAAATTGACGGCGGTGCTGGATAGCCATATTCGTTTTCTTTACTATTCGTGCTTTTGTTCGAACAAAACAGCTTCTCGAACGATACTTGTGAGTAATTGTCTGATATTAAACTCTGACGACTGAAATTTCGTGATTAAGTCTTCCCGGAGTGATTCACCGTAAGCGTTGATCGGCTGTTTTATTGCCTGATGGAATAAGTGGTCAACAAATGCTCCATGCGCTTGAGGACTGGAAGCAATTAACTCTGCGATTCCAGATGCACCGGACAATTCGACCGTCTTTCCGTCCACCGTATTATAGTTGGCAACGGCATTGATGGCTTTACCAACCTCCTGATTTCGATATCGGCCAATGGCATCGAAATTCTCGAGGCTGAAACCGAGAGGGTTGATGATACTATGGCAACCTGCACAGGCTGTGGGTTCAGTCAGTCGGGTTACTTTTTCACGAATTGTGAGGCCATCCGGGAAATCGGCACTGCCAAGCTCTGTGGCCTGAGGCGGTTCTTTCAAGGTTCGCCCGAGCAAGCGACGCGTGATAAAGACTCCTCGGTGTATAGGCGAACTGTTATCACGATATGCCAGCATCGAAAGTAGATATGGATGTGTCAGTACGCCGGCAGTGGCATGTTCGCTAACAACGGTCGGTTGAAAGTCAGGGCCGTCGAAATCATTGATGCCGTAAAACTGTGCCAAATTCTGATTGAGGGGAATTTGAGTTGTTTGAAACAACTGGCGATAGTCCGATGTGTCACTCCAGACGATGTTTTGAAATAACAATCGAAGAGACTGTCTTAAGTCAGCTCTTATGTCGTCAGTGAATTCCGCGTAGTGAGTTTCATCCTTGGAAAACTCTCCTTTTTCATTTAGTTGCAACCAGTGTAAAAGAAAGTAATCGAGTTTCGAGCGGGCACGACTATTATTAAGCATCCGTTTGATTTGTTGTTCAACTTTGACAGGATCCAGCAGCTCACCCCGTTCAGCAGCATTTCTTAAGGCTGTGTCGGGTACTGAGTCCCATAAGGCGAGTGCCAGGCGACTCGCGATTAAATGGCTGTCGACATCCGGAGAGTCTGGGTTTCGACTTAACTCCGGGTAGAGAAATAGAGGCGATTTTAAGGTTGAAATAATGACGCGTTTCACCGAATCGGAAACATTTAATTCGTTTGAGAAAAAACTGTCTACATAAATAGCTTGCTGTTGGGAAGTTAAGGGTCTGCGAAAGGCATATTCAACAAAGGAAAGACAGAAAGCCCGGAGCTTTTGAATTCGATCGGTGTCACTGCTCTTGGTTCTGGCCATCTGATCCATCAAAGGCAAAACTTGTTGAGCTACTTCGATAGCCGCGTTGGTAACAGCCTCGTCCCATTCGGCACTAATGGCAATGCCACGTTCATAACCACTGGCACTGTCATCAGGGGGAAATGGAGTTTGAACAACGATACTTGTACCGATGGTGGTAGGGTAAAAGCTCCGTTTTGGAATGATCTGACGAGCGCCTCCTGGCGGCACCCACATGAGGCTCATCGAGGCCGTTGGATCCTTGAAGCGAAAAGTTTCCAGCTTCAAGAAGTAAGGCAATCCGCCCTGTAGATAAATGCTCGCCGAATGTTCTGCTTCACGATCTTTCGTAGCAACATATTTATCGATCAGACGTTGTTCACGGTCATTGATATAGAGTCGGATACTATTGGGGCTTTTCACAATGAACTCATAGACTCCACTTTCTTCAGCAATAATGCCACCTTGCCAGCGAATGCTAAACTCTTCTTTCTTTGAGATTTTTTCATGTGGCAGCTGTTTGTCAAAATCATAGTCGATGCTACCGACCACTTCCTGACCAACCTGTTTTCCGAATCCTCGTGTGTCGTAATAGGTGGCATGAATGCCTCGCTCCTCATTCAGCTGAGGTTTGCCCAGAAACGCTGTGAAGATGTCACCCACCGTCTGTTTGTATTGTCGATTAGTCAATCGAGCCAATTCGATTCGAGACGGCTTTTGCTTTGCTCGTGCTTCCGGTGTGTAAAAAGTTTCGAAGATGTAACGCCCCACAGCGATGGCGTTATCGCCTTTACAGGCATTGGGTTTGCCTTCCGGCATCGTTTCCACAATGACCTGAATCAACTCAGGCAGTTTTTTGTTGCCGTACAAAGGGTTTTCATTCACCCCTACGACGCCTTCTCCCTGCATCCCATGGCAATGTGCACATTGCTTCAGATAAACTCTTTTACCAAGATCATCTGCCGATCGTTTCCCTGGAGCGCCGTAGACTGGACTGGCAACAAAAAACAGTCCGACGATGAGAAACACTGTGATGTAAATTGTCTTAAACGGTTTCATACAATACTTACTATTTCACATTCCAGTTTTCGTCGAAGAAATTGGCATCCTTAGGAATACCCGGGAAACGATAGATGGAATCATTGGGCTCTGGTTTGTTCACCACATCAACAATAGCCCAGTCGGGTAGCATCGGTACCTGCCTCGCGTTATTCAGGTAAGCATATTCACGGTAGGTAAATCCACTGTTAATCACGATATATTTGTTGGGATTCAGGGGGTTAGGGTAGATCAAAATCGGAGCATGACTTTTTGCATCGAATACTTTTTCACCAATCGAGACGCCCTGTTCATTCCAGGTTAATGGTAAGCGAGCGAGAATATCACCAATGATCTTATTAGACGCAAAGTCGCCCCACAGTATCAGGTTATGATGAGCAATATCTTCAGCTGTCACCGCGGTGTCCGCTTTGACCCGGGCGTGTCCCCGAAAGTGTTGCCGCCAGTGTTTAAGGGCATGAGCTTGTTCGGTAGCGGTCCATTTGCCAATCACCTCATTCATGGGTTGGCCGCTGGGAGTAACCATCAGGAAGCTACTTAACAACGCATCATCGATGGGGCCCTGAAGTCCGTGTCGTTTTTGTAGTCCATCCCGTGGTCGGGCTCCAGCCACCCACTTGCCATCAGAAAGGTGAAGTTGAAAAATCCAGCTGCGGTCGGACTTGGCCTGCGGAGCAGGGATGGACTGTTTGTTAATCTCGATGGTGACAGGCTGGGTGATATCGAAAGGTGCTAAGCCTGCTGCCATCTCAAATTTCAGGCCCGTTACATCACTGGCAGTGACTTTTATCTGGTTGCCAAGAATCGTCGCTTTGACGCGTGCAGGTTCCCAGTGTTCTTTGATTCCCGTAATCGACAGCCAATACTGTCGGTTGTATTTCAATGAGTGGGTAATCTTGTTGACGGTGAGAGGGAGTTGGTCGTTACCGACACGAGCAAGGCTATACATCTTTTCTTCGATGATCTTTTGTGAGTCTTGATGAATGCGATGACCGGTTTTTGGCCCGATGATATGAACAAGGTCAATGCCTTCTTTGGCTAATGCGATCTCCATGACATCAGCAGCCTGTTTTTGAATGTCATTTTCGCCGCTGTAAGCAATCAACGGGACGTGAGCCAGATTGATTGCATTGTCATCGGTGTCATACCAACGCCACAGTTTCTCTTCCCACCAATAGGGGTGCAGAGTTTCCTTTTGAAATGACTTTAGGAACTCGGGTGTTTCAGAAAATCCAGCCCCTGGGGTCGCTGCAAACCATCGATCGGCGTAAAGGTGGGCAAATTGCCAGCATCCGGCGCCACCCATTGAGAATCCCCGAACGCTGATTAAATCGTTGTTAATTCGATATTGAGTTTTAACGTGCTCCATCGCTTCGAGCACATCAATTTCACCGGCAAATTTGAAGGCATTGCTATAGCGTCCGTAGGGGTGAAGGACGATCGTGTCCTGAGGGGCGTAATACCCGACGACCTTCGTTTGCTTGTCAATAAAATTAGTTTCGCTAAGTGTCTCGCCTCGACCATGAAACCAAATATCTAGTCGGACAGATTTTTCACCATCCGCCTGGTAGTTTGAGGGGATCACCAGACCGTATGGTTGAGCTGAGCCATCCAACTCGCTACGAAAGCCACGAACGACTAAACCAGTATGACTTAACCAGGGAGCTTGCCCGTCGAGCAATTGTTGAGCCCTCTCTTTGCCGCTGTCCAGAGCTGTATAAGCTTTAGCAATATCCTTTTCGCTGAAGAATTCCTGATGTTCTAAATTGTCTTTGACGGCCCGATGATAAATTTCAACATCGGGCAAAAAGCTCAATGCAAAGTCAGATTTTGATGACTCTAGTTGCTTCATCAATCCAGCGAGTTCCTCTAAACCTGCTTTCAGTTTAGTGCGATCTTCGTCAGAAACCTGAACTCCTACTCTCGGGACTTGGCGTACCTGTTCGGGATTATTATCCCCTTCCCCATCTGCCCAAAGTGCGGAGTTGAATTGCAATAAAGCAAATAGCAAAATGGCATAGAATTTCATTTTTAATTCTCAGAGTTAGAGTCTATAAGGTTGTAGCAGGAGGTCTATTTTACACAACTTTGCCGGGGTTCATGATATTACGAGGGTCGAGAGCGTGTTTGATCTGTCGCATTGTTTCGACAGCATTACCGTGTTCCTGTTCCAGTGCTTTTCGTTTGCCAATTCCAATGCCATGTTCACCGGTGCAGGTGCCACCTACGGCCAGTGCCATGTCGATTAACTGTTGATGGTAGCTCCTAACTTCTTCGAGTTCCGCTGGATTTTTCGGGTCCAACGGGAATACCACATGAAAGTTCCCATCCCCAACGTGCCCAAACACAGGAGCCGGAATTGAGCAGGCCTTTACAATTTCTTTGGCATGCAGGAAGCATCGAGCCAACTCAGAAATCGGAACACAGACATCGGTGACATAGCCAACGGCATTTTCACGCAGCGCCATGACGGCGTGAAATGAGTCGTATCTTGCCTGCCACAACTTATCACGTTCCTGTTGGTTGACGGCCCACTCGAATTCAGAGCCACCATATTTGGCCGCAATGGCCTTGGCCTGTTGAGTTTGTTCGGCAACATGGTTTTCTGATCCATGAAACTCAAAAAAGATCGTAGGCATCAACTGGTTTTCAAGACCACTGTAGCGATTGACGGCGTCTATCTGTACTTCATCCAGTAATTCGATCCGTGCTACAGGGATTCCTGTCCGTAAGATTTCCAAAACTGTGTCTACAGCATTACCAATATCATCAAATGGGCAAATTGCAGAGGCAATTTGGGCTGGTTCGGGGTGCAGCTTAACAGTGACTTCTGTAATGACACCTAGCGTCCCTTCACTACCGACAAACAAGTGTGCAAGATCATAGCCGGCAGAGGATTTACGTGCCCGCCCGCCTGCTTTAATAATGTCGCCATTTGCCAGGACAACGGTTAATGCCAGCGTATTATCCCGCATCGTACCGTACTTTACTGCCGAACTACCTGATGCCCGGGTTGCAGCCATTCCTCCAATCGAAGCATCTGCTCCGGGGTCGACTGTAAATACTAAGCCGGTGTCCTGGTTTTGTAGGGTCTCATTCAACTGATAACGGGTAACGCCTGCCTGGACGGTTGCATCCGCGTCATCTATGTTGATCTCAACGATTTGATTCATTGTTGTGAGATCGATAGAGACGCCACCAAAGATCGCTACCACGCCCCCTTCGACAGCAGTACCAGTCCCAAACGGAATGACGGGGACGTTGTTTTCGTAGCAAAGTTTTACCGTTGCCGACACTTCGTCAGTAGTGAGCGGGTATACGACAGCCTGCGGAGCCTGGGTGTCATGCCGTGAAACGTCGTGCCCATGTTGTTCCAGCACGCTGGCATCCAGTGACAAACGGTCATGAAACAACTGTGTTAGTTCTGGCAGGATCGTATCGACTGCGTTGAATTCATTTGCGTCCCTCATTTTCACTGGTTCTCCAGTTTGACACGTTCCCAGATATCGGGAACAAATTCACGCCAGGGTGCGTTTTCATTGACTTCAAATGGGAGACGGTCGAAGTAATTGTCATAAATGAGTATCGCTACACCACGGTCACCCATGGTCTCAGCGTTGATCATACGCGCGTATTGGATTTGTTGTCGTTGTCCGTTATCTGTTTCATTTTCCAATAGCCACTCGAGCAGATTTCTAGCGATTTGATGGCGACCATGATTTTGAAATGTGAGCGCGAGCTGTAAAACGGGCTGTGTGATATTGCCATATCGTTGTTGTGTTTTGTCAAGTTCATAACGAGCTTGCTCGAGCTGATCAAACCCCAAAAGACGATGAACCGCTGCCAAACTTCCTCGTAAATCGAAAGGTTCAAGCTCTAACATTTGCAAGTCACGCCGTGCCCAGTTTTCCAGCCAGTTGACCCGCCGAGCACCATTACTAAAAAAAGCCAGTGGCAGTGAGTTGACGTAATCGCTGTATAGATACTGATAGTCGCGGACGTTCATAGCCGTGTCAGGCTTCACGAGTTTACTACTGATTAATTCATCCACGATCGCTCCGGCAATTACGGTATGCCCGTGCAGAGTGGGGTGAACATGATCGACGTACATTTCATAACCAGGAATACTATCTTTGCTTGCACTCTCCAGGGCTGTTCTCGCATCAATCAGGGGAACTTCGTATTGCCCGGCTAGTTCCCGTTGGATGTTATCCATTTGCTCAGAAAGTCGAAGAGGGCAGATATCGTTGTCTTTGGCCAGAAGGTAGTGCTGTTTAGCCTTAACCACATTTCCCAGTTGTTCGTGAGTACGCGCAAGTCTGTAGTGTAGCAAGGCATATTGATCGGATATCTCAAGACATTGTTCATACCGATTTAATGCAGCTTCAGGCTGGTCAGCCAGATCGGTCGCCTGGGAAAATAGGTCCAGAAACTGCTGCTTGTCCCGAGGGGAAAGTTCGGTCGGAAATTCGGATTTGAATGGCGGACAATCTCTGAGATTAGAGCCAAGACAGACCAGGATTAAAGGAACGTTTGAAGTCTTACATTGTTTAATGATTATTTCCAAAGACTCTTTGTATTGTCTGGTAACCTGCTTCTTCCAATCCGGATCCCAATGATAAGAAGCGTAACCGCTTTCTTCATCAAGTCTGGCAGTCACGTTTTCAGGTAACGACTGACCGGAGGACTCTTTATAGGAATCAACATCCTGGCCGAGCAAGTTACGCAACCAAACAACCAATCGCAGTGACTCCAGTGCACTTCGAACTTCAGTTTGCCGGCTTTCATTGTTGAAAGTTCGATTTTCGAGAAACTCATTGTGTCCCGTCGCCAATACGAGCAGGTCAGGTTGATAATGGACGACTTCCCGACTGATGTGCTTAAGCCGAAAGCTGGCATAGGAAAGACCGCCGCAGTTGACCGATTCGTATTTAGTTGAGTGACTGCGATGATTTAATTCCAGTGCCACCCATTTGGCAAAGGCTGAATTGACTTCAAAGGGTCGGCCTCGGACGGTGGACCCTCCCAGAAAAAACATACGATAAGTATCTTTTGGTTTCCGGGCAGCAAACGTCTGGTCGCCAAAGTAAAGAGCTCTGTTTCGAGTTGTGACATAGGAGGTTTTGTCTTCGCTCAGCGAAAACAGCGGTTGGTGGCCTGAGAATCCTGAAGATGAATCGACTACCTGTTCCGGAGAGGCGATATCGAATACATGAAATATGCCTTCCAGCAAAACCAGAGGAAGCACCCCAACACAGATTGCCAGCAGCGGAAAGAGAATCTTTTTTTTATTCGCTACTGGCACAGTGTCGTCTCAGTCTGATGGTGACTTGTTTATCCGAATGCTTTCGCGACGGCAGCTTTGACCTTCGATAATCCTTCGGTGGCCACTTTCAAAGGATCCTGTTGCCAGTATTCAGGATTGAATAATTCCAACGACAACATTCCTCGGCAGCCGGCCTGATGAACCATCTGTAAAATTTTGGTGACTGGTGCGATGCCGTCACCAACATGAACGCGGTGCTTGTCGGCGATAGTCGCTCGTGGTGGGTCCGCGGGATAGTCGTTTACATGGAAGCAGTGAATATGCTGGCCATTGAGCATTTTTAACCCTTCAAAGGACGAACCACCTTTGTAGATGTGATAAATGTCAGGCAAAATACAGGCGTCAGGATGACCTGCTTCAGCAGCAACAAATGCCAGTTCACCTAAACGGCTAAGAGTCTTAGAGAAACCCCAAAGCTCCAGCTGAGGTGTGATCCCTTCATTCCGTCCGACTTCACATAAATCATAGTATCGTTCGGCCGCCGCAAATAAATCAAATCCCTCGATGTCAGTTGCTCCCACAGGAGGGGCAGCAATTCTTACGCCCCCTAGCTCTTTGAGAAGATCCATGTCATGTTTGGCAGTTTCAAGTCCCTTGGCACGCTGCTGGTCATCGTTAACGATCCACTGAGCAAAACCAATGGCGCTAACGACTTGGACATTGTTGTCAGCAAGTCTCTTTCCCAGATCCTTTAGACTTCCGCCACTCTCTTTGAATGCCTGCATATCTCTGATCCAGGGTTCAATACCTTCATAGCCAGCCTTGATGACGAGATCGACTTGTTGGTCGAGGGTCAATTTTTGCCCACGGACACAACTCGTATTGAAGCAATAGCCAAACGGCTTTGATTTTTCTTTTGTGGTCGCTGCTGTGGCGGCTGGTAACATACCAGCTGTCATAAGTGCGGCAGCGGAAGATTGAATTGTTTGGCGTCGATTTAGTTTCATGACCATGCGATTCGGAGCGTTGAGGTATAAGAGCAAGGGTTCAATCGAGTCGAGTTCCTTCCGGTCTAATTGCGATGAATCCAGCTTTGAAGTGTATCTTTATCCAAAATTCCCCAATAGAGTCTGAAGTCGGCCATTTTACCCTTTAGGCCGTTTTCCTGACCGTAGTCACCAACGAAGGATCCACCGTCTGCACCCAGGGTAAAGCCATCTGCGGGTGCGCTGGTTAGGAACGCCGCTTTGACATTAGTTTGAACTTTTTCGCCATTTACCACGAATGCCAGCTTCGCGTTACGATCGAGCACTGCTACAACATGAGTCCATACATTCAATTTGACTTCTGGTCCTGCTGCCGTAAAAAGTTGCCCCTCTGATCTTATAGAAAACGAAAGCCTGCCATCTTTAAGCTGCATGGTATAGCCCATCGCGACTCCACCTTGTGCAGCAATGACTCCGTTGGGATCAGTAGGGTTAATGAAGCCGCCCAAGGTAATCGGCTTAAATTCCGGATTGAATTTACCACTACTCGGATTTTGAAATAACGGATTCTTTCCTTCCGTGGTAACGGCAGCTCCATAAGGCGATTTTTCACTATTGTCAAAGTCACTAAAGCGGAATCGTCGTGCAAGTGTTGTGGGGTAATTCTTTGCCTGTGCGGCTCCAAAATTAATAACTGTGCCGTCATCCTTATAGAATTCCTGAAGTCGCTTTAATTCAACTTCCAGATCCTTTCTGATTTCTGCGTATGCAGGATTGTCATAAACACTGGTCAATTCGTTGGGATCTTCCTTCAGGTCGAACAGTTCCCATTCTTGGTTTTCGTAGAAGTTGATTAGTTTATAACGTTCGGTTCGAACTCCGTTGTGTTTTGCGACACTATGCGCTCCAGGGAATTCGTAATAGTGATAATAAACACTTTTGCGCCAATCATCAGGAGTCTTCCCTGCAAGTACGGGCTTTATACTAGCTCCCTGCATGTCTTCAGGTTGATCCGCCCCGGCAATATCTAGAAAGGTTTGAGCAAAATCGAGATTCATAACCATGTCCGTGTTTACGCTCCCCGGCTTAACTTTACCCGGCCAGCGAACCATAAGGGGGGTCCTAAAAGACTCTTCATACATCCAACGTTTGTCATACCAGCCATGTTCGCCAAGGTACCAACCCTGATCTGAGGTGTAGATCACAATCGTGTTTTCAGCCAGACCGGATTCTTCGAGATAGTCCAGAACTCGTCCGACATTTTTGTCGACGCTATCGATACATCGTAGATAGTCTTTGACATACCGCTGATACTTCCAGCGGATGAGAGCATCACCCTCCAGATTTAGCTTTTCGAGCTCAGCATTTTTCTTGTCGTAGGCAGCATTCCAAACCTGAAGTTGCTCGGGCGTCAGATTGTTAGGTGGATCAAGTTTCAGATCTGTTCGGGTGAGGTGCTCTTTGACAGTCATGGCCTGATTTCGTGCCGCTGATGTTCTACCTTTGTAGTCATCGAACAGAGTGATTGGTTCGGGGATGGTTTCATTGTTGTAATTGTTTATTTCATTGGGGCCAGGCTGCCAGTTTCGATGAGGAGCTTTATGTTGATACATCAGAAAAAATGGCTTGTCAGGATCTCGACGTTCTTTTAGATATTTCAGAGTTTGGTCGGTAATTATTTCGGTTGTGTAACCTACATGATTAACCTGGCCATCCGTGGTCTTCATGGGCGGATTGTAATATGGCCCTTGGCCGATCAACACGTGATAGTAATCAAATCCAATTGGCGTGCTCTTAAGATGCCATTTGCCAATGACTGCGGTTTGGTACCCTGCTTTTTGAAGTAACTTCGAAACCGTTTGCTGATTCCCGTTAAAGGTGTTTCCGTTTCGTACAAACCCATTCAAATGACCATATTTTCCCGTCAATACGACTGCCCGCGATGGACCACAGATAGAGTTTGTGACAAATGCTCTGTCAAAACGCATACCCTCATTGGCAATTCGATCAAGGTTTGGAGTTTTATTCACGATACTGCCATAGGCACTGATGGATTGATAAGCATGATCGTCCGAGAATATGAACAAGATATTAGGCCGGGAGTCTTTATCCTGAGCCCTTACTGTTTTTGTGCCAGAGACACTGAGCAGAAGTGTGGTCAAGACTAAGAATTGTTTTGTTAAACGCATTGTCATCTTTCGAAATTAAAGGCTGGATTTAGGCGGAGAGATCAGATTACTCTTGAGCCACTACCTTGATGGTGGTGTTGATTTGATTACTGGAGACTTTGATTTCAGGCTTCAGGTCGGTCACCGCACTGGCAACCAGTTTAATATCTTTCAGGTCGGCTGGCTTTGCTTCTTTCGCAAAACGTACTTCCAAAGTGAATTCAGATTGATCTGCCGCGATTTCAATACTGGGGGCCGTATATCCCTCCGGTAGCCCTGCGAGTGTAACAGTGACAGGTTTGTCGAAGCCTTCAGCACGGGTGATTGTGCCAGCAAAATGTCCGGTTTCGCCTTCACCTGCACGAGCCTCGATATTAGTGTCGGTGGTTAAGGCAACACTGATTGCATCCAGCGGCATAATTGTGAGCTGTGCGGTCGAAACTGTAGCTATAACGTTTTTGTTATCTGCGCTAAGCAGTTCTGCGACGATCGCTCCACGCCATGCTATGAGTCCAATGTCATGAGGAACCCAGATATTCACAGTTTGACTTGTTACGTCAGCGCCTAACATTGGGTCCTCATTCAATCGGATGGCCCGATCGAGGTCATCGACTTCGACATCTTTGTTGTTTTGCTTGATTTTCTTTCGTGGCATTGTTTGGTTGGAAACCAAACGTAGACGAATATTACCAGTAATACCTTCGCCTCGCTGTAGATTGACAGTGACTGGAATGAATTTGCCTCGGGGACTTTGTAAATCGGTCGAATCGCTGGCGAGTTTGATAGTGATCGGAGCAGCCGATGCACGAGCAATCCCCAAACTATGACGAAGCTCGGGTAACACACGGTAATGTGGATTATCTGCCCCGACCCTGGTGATTCTTCGCGTACTNACGTTTTCATCGGTAGCTGTAGCAATGATTCGTCCGACGCCGGAAACAGCGATCCCCTCTTTTGCAGTGATGGAAACGAGTCCACGATTACGTCCGGCAAGAATCTGGGCGTTGGCAACGGTGACTCCTTCAGGCAATCCGTCGAATGTCAAATCAATTTCACCGTTATAGCCCTGACGAGCAATATCCACGACGACTGTTTGAGTCGATCCGGCTGGAATTTGGAGCCGATCCTGAGCAATGGTGGCTGTAAACTGAGGTTGGCTGATGTCCTGAATTTCGATGCGATAGATAAAGTCATCACCGCCACGTCGTAGTAGATCATGGAGCGAAACGGTGATGAATTCAGAGTCGCCTGGTACGGTTACATCGACGCCCGGATCGGATAGTCCCGGACGATCGTCGTTTCGACCGATCTCGCCACCATTGGCAGCACGGACAATTAAAACACCATCGACCGGTGAACCGGCTCTTCGAGCGATCACATCCAGCCGTAGTTTAGAGCCCGGTTTGGCAAGCACTTTAAAACTGTCAGTTTCTCCGCTTTTCGAAAGCCGGCCATTGATTCCAACCGGGGCGGCGGGCACAGCCATGGCTTCATCGGATTCCACAAATTCGGTGTGGTTACTAAATATGATTCGAGGACGTGAGCCTGTGGCATGGCCTGCTGTTGGAAGCGGAAGCGTGCTTACAGTATCGTTTGCGGAATTGACCTCGACCGCACTAGAAATATTTGTACGACCGTATTGAATACTGACGGTTTGCCCGGCTTGAACGCCGATGGGAAAGGCAAGATCAGCATAAGATAGGTTACCAATCTTTAGGCGGAATCGACCCGGCCCGGGGCCTTTGTAAAGAATGTCGTGCATTTCCAGTGTGTACGTTCCGTCAGTGGGGATGGTAGTTGAAATTCGAGCGTCACCATGAAGTTCAGGTTGAGGTGCACTAAACCCAATTTGCACTCCGCCCGCGTCAAGTAGTCGCAAAACCGGACGAATATTGGAGCCTATACGACGCCCTTCTACATCAACAACGATTGGTTCTCCAGCCTTGGCTGGAAAGGATGTCTTGAGAATATTGCCGCCGGTAAGATCACCGGACAAAGCAACCGGCAATGATTCAACAGTTTCAGCGAATGGTTGCTGTGGAAGATTGTCTACACCGATGGACAAGGCATTGGAAATCCCTTTATCGCTAGCAATGCGTAGCCAGTGAATTCCAGGATGAATCTTTGTCGTTGTAAGTTCAATAATCGCCTTGGCATTATCTGAGCCCGCGATAGCCTTCTGAGACGAAATCGGAAAGGAGGCAATAATTCGTGGAGCTGGACCGAGATCGGTGCCGGTAACAGTGAGTTGCACCGTCGCTCCGGCCTGAATACCGGGCACGCTTACATTACTAATTGTCGGCGCTGCAGTCAGAGCCTGAATGGATAAGTTAAATGCAATAACGGTTGAAAGAACGGCACTTGGAAAGCGATTCATATCTTTGACGAATATATTAATAAAAGGAGTGGTACGTGAGATTGCCAACAGCGTGTATCGACGTTGTGGCAAGCCATCTATTTTACCTTAAAAAACAGACAGCGGGTATCTTCCGAATTTGTCCAGGCAATACGTAAAAACCCCGGGCTTGACATGGCTAGCCCGGGGTTATGATTTACGGAGTTTAGATTTATCGGCAGTTATTTGAAGGGATTTGGAACCGGTCCAAATGGATTGTTACCACCAGGAGCGGGTTGATTACCTCCCGGAGCAGGTTGGCCACCCGGTACATTTGGAAGTCCGCCACCGCCGCCACCCGGAAGACTACCCTGAATGAACTTCTTAATTTCCTCGAGCGATGTTGGAGGTTTGGCATTGCCGGGTACTGCATTGGCTGCCGGTTCGGCGTTGCCACCGCTAAATGGGTTTAACGATCCAAAGATAGCACCAAGGGTTCCACCTTTTTTCGCGTCGCCCGCTGGAATTGGATTGCCAGCAGGTGGATTATTGTTAGCTGCAGGAGGCTTGTTTCCTGGGGCAAATGGGTTATTACCGGCAGGCGGATTGTTGTTGGCTGGTGGTGTGTTATTAGCCGGAGCGAAAGGATTATTGCCAGCAGGTGGATTGTTGTTGGCTGGTGGTGTGTTATTACCCGGAGCGAAAGGATTATTGCCAGCAGGTGGATTGTTGTTGGCTGGTGGCGTGTTATTAGCCGGAGCGAAAGGATTATTACCAGCTGGGGGAGTGTTGTTTGCCGGAGGATTGCTATTTCCAACAGGGTTGGCAGGCATTGGATTATCGTTGTTTAGGTTTGCCAGTGGATCTCTGTCATCCACCGAAGGCTTTGGACTTGTTTTTGAAACCGTCACATTGGATGGACTACTTTTGACTCCTGCAATGTTGCCAGGGGCAAATGGGTTTTCGGGTTTAATCGATTGCTGGGCATCAAGTGGTACTGCCGGTGCTTGAGAGGGCATAGGTTTACGGAGCGCGACAGCCTCATTTGCTTTTTGTTCTTCGTAACGAGCAGCCTCACGTAATTTTTCAATTTTGAGGAGATTAGCTCGGGCTTCCTTTCTCAGGTTTTCAATCTGTAGGCGAACCTTACCTTGAACTCGCGTTAGAGCAGGTGAAACCGGATAGAAACCTCGTTTGTCGACTGCTTCCAATTCAGCTCCATGTCGTAGGTCTTTGAGAGATTCCTCTGCCTTACCCTGATGGTGTAAAACCAGACCGCGAAACAGGAAAACACGTGGGTCATCTGTTCCTTCTTCGACCGCAACGTTAAAGATGCGAAGTGCTGCATCGAACTCGCCATTGTTGTAAGCATGGACACCCTGTCCATAAAGTTTTGCTTCGGACGTATTCTGTGCGTTGACAGTTACGCTGATCGACATAAGAAGACAAACAATGATACGGAACATGTTCTTAGACATTTTCTCGATACCCGATTTTCAGAAATGGAAATTAGACAACTGACTGAATTGTACTAGGTAAATCGGACATCGTCCCTCAAGAAAACGGGAAAAAACGATTTCAATCCATCCCTTGAATCCTGATTATCACCACATCAGCGCGATGCAGGTGATCAACCGGCATAATCGTTAAAGTCGGAATAAAGCTAGACAGCTCAGGCAAACATTTCGGGTCTGTTAAGATTTTTGGAAGAGATACGACCAGGTAAAATGCGATATATGGGGTGTAAGGGTGAAGTAAGGAAAATGCGAAACCTTTGCGGGAGAGAGAGTTTTGCTTCGGTGGGGACTGTAAGTGAAATTCAAATCTCTAAATACATACATAACGGGCCAGAATGATTGGAGTCTGATTCGTAACCAAAACCGACAAACGTTTTGCTTCCGTCGGTCGTCACTGGGGACATTTGGTTTACGGAGTAGGAATCTGATATTCCAGGCCCGTTTTTTATGCGCTGAGATAAACTCGCTTACGCAAGGGCGAGTTATGAGGCCGCCAGCTGCTTTATTTCGATGGCAATACTGGGATTTTGCATTGCAGCAGTGGCAAGATGAACTGCGGCTGCACCGGCGTGCAGATATCTTTGCACATCATCTAGGCAACTTGCACCGCCGACTCCGATCAACTCCACCTCGTAACCCTCTTCCTTGATAATTTTGTGAGCGAGTGCTGTTTGCTCTACCGATGCATCCAACGTGGCTTTACCACAAATGCCGCGAACCTGTCCGTCAAACAAAAAGTTTCCCTGTTCGTCTTTGACTCGCGTTGCAATGCTATTGGTCATCGCCAATGCATCTACGTATGGATGGATTGCCTTCAGTAAGGCTCGCATTTGGTTAGGTTGTGTAATTCGACCAATTTTTCCAATAAGAGGTTTACGCCCGATCCGCTCTCGGATTGTCTTGACGACCGTTTGGCAATCGTCAGGTATTTGATAAAGTTGTCCATCACAAGTGGACACGTTAGGGCAAGAGAAATTGGCTTCAACGCAGTCTGCTCCACTTTCGATTGCTTGTAGAGCACAGGCGGCATAATCGTCGGCAAGCTGCTGCAAGGTCCAGTCGGGTTGAACAGAGCCTACGATCGAAACACAGAGGATTTTTCTTTCATCAAGCAGGCTTCTAGTTTGTTTTACATCGGCTCGCCAAAGATTGGGGTCTGAGGATGGCATCCCATAGGATACGGCCCAGCTTCCGGCCATTTCATTCTGAACAGGTACATCGGCTTCGCCTCCCTGCAGCATTCCGACATTCACGGGCTGGAGATTTGGCAGTTCATAACAAGCACGGTAGCTGCTGCGGACTGTCTTGTAAGTAACAAAGTCAAATCCGAGGCTCGCGTAATAGAGACACCACTTACCATTTAGCAGGGGACCGGCGGGAACTCCCAGAGGGGACTGCAGGCGAAAACCGCAAAAAGAAATATCTCCAGGCCATTTAGGAACATCGATTTGCATGGGCTCAGGCGCATGGTCATAGTTCCATTGGTACGTCTGCTGTCGGTCATAACGAGGAAGAGTCATGCCTTTTATCATACTTGAGATTCATGTGGATTGGTTCAGATTGTGATGGTCCTCACGCGTGAAGTCTGGCTGGCCTCTGGCTTTAGTCTGATAATCGACGTTGGAGATTAGCTCCCGGAATTTAGCCAACGAGGGATTAGGTGACTTGTAAGACAGAACNGGAAGAGACCGGTAATAGTCCGAGAGAATTAAAAAACCCCGAGAGAAACTGAGTTACGCTCGGGGTCTTAGAATTTTAAAACTTCGGCTGTGAATGCGGCGAGCGGAGTCGCTGCGAGACAAGTGTGGATGCTGACGTGCTTCTGCACTGTCGTATGAGTGATCCAGACTTACGCTAAAATTTGGTCCCTCTGCCGGATTAGCCGAAGTGTAAAAAATATCGGCCAGCGTGCCAGCAGAGATTAATCAAATTCTGCACATTCAGGTTTCAGCTGAGGCCTCAGTCGAGGCGTTTTACACGAATATTCTTAAAGTGCACGATGCTTTTAGGATCATGGCACTGCAGAGCAAAGGTGCCGTCGCCTAAACGACGTTCAAAATCTTTACTGAAAGCTTCTTGTCCCTTAGGTTCCGTGTAATCCACAACGGTACGCCCGTTGAGTTTGATGATAATGTGGCGATCTTTGACGATGATATGAGTCTCATAGAACTCATTATCTTTCAGTTTCGGATCGGCAATATTAACGACTCCATACAGGCTACCACTTTTTTTCGGGTCACCATGGGTGATATTAACCTGAGCCTCATAACCAAATTTCGGCCAACCAGTTTCCTGATACTTGGTGTGAAAATAAATACCACCGTTACTTCCCGGCTCAGTCATAACATCAACTTTGAGTTCAAAGTTTTGGAACGGCTTATCGGCGTCATAAAATAAGTGACTGCGAGGTCCATGTGCAACAAAGGCGCCGTCTTTCATGCTCCAGGAATCTTTATTTTCACTTGCTTTCCATCCTTTGAAATCTTTACCGTTGGAAATAGTTACAAATCCATCGTCTTTTTTGTCTGCCAAGGTCAGGCCTGCAGTAAGTAGCAGTGCCGGCAGAGCAATCATAAGTTTACGAATCATAGTATTTTCCCTTTGAGGACTGTTATTGAATTTAGTGTTGTAGCTTGGTTTTAATTATCGCCGTGCCCGATCGTGTTTCAGAGGTAACCAGGCTCCGTTATCAGCCGAACTAGCAACGCACTGTTGGATGAAGTACATTCCTTCGACTCCGTCATGAACATTCGGATAAATCGTATCCACTCTTTCGGGCGTATTGCCAAGTGCACGCTCGGCCATGGCATCATAGGCTGAGCGATAAACGTTGGCAAAGGCTTCGAAAAATGCCTCCGGGTGACCGCTCGGCAAACGGCATGCCGCTGCCCCGCTTCCATTCATAAACGGAGCATTCGGGTCGCGAGTATAGATCTTATGAGGTTCGCCATTTTGACGAACGATCATTTCATTTGGATTTTCCTGTCGCCATTGCAAAGAACCTTTCGTGCCATCGATTTCGATGAACAAATCATTTTCGCGACCATGACTAATCTGCGAGGCAGTAACGGTTCCCAAACCACCATTGTCATACTGAATCACAGCAGTTCCGTAGTCATCCAGTAAACGCCCTTCTTCAAAAGTGCGTAAATGACAACTGATCTGGTCCGGAAGCAGGCCTGTCATGTAGCGACCGAGATTGTAAGCGTGTGTAGCGATGTCGCCAAAGCAACCCGCTGCGCCGCTTTTTGAAGGATCGGTTCTCCAGGCAGCCTGTTTTTGTTCTTCCTGTTCAAGGCGAGTTCTTAGCCAGCCCTGAATGTAGCAGGCACGTACAGCCTGAATTTCGCCCAGTTCGCCATTGAGAATCATTTCCCGGGCCTGACGAACCAATGGATAGCCGGTGTAGTTATGGCTAACAGCGAAGATGACGTCGGAATTGTCCACGGCAGCGGCCAATGCTTCGGCTTGCGCAAGATCGAACGTCATTGGCTTATCGCAAATGACATTGAAACCGGCCTCTACTGCGGCTTTGGCAATTTCGAAGTGAGTGTGATTGGGAGTTGCGACAGAAACGAAGTCAATTCGTTCGTCTGCAGGAAGTGCTGATTCAGTCTCTAGCATTTCCTGATAAGAACCATAGGCTCTGCTTTCAGCGATATCATAAGCCGGGGCTGAAGCTTTCGCTCGCTCCGGATTGGAAGAAAGAGCTCCGGCTACCAGCGCTGCGCGGTTATCCAGAACGGCTGCTGTACAGTGAACTCGGCCAATAAAGGAACCAGCTCCACCGCCAACGAGTGCCATTCGCAGTTTTCTATTGAGGTCACCATTGGTGGACATATGCAGTATGCTCCTGTTCTGACTCATTAACACGTCGAAAGTGAAAACAAACTTGCGCAGTGAAAGATGGAGTCGTTGTGATTACGTTTGGAATGTAGATTCTTCTTCCTTCTTTTTAGCATATCCCACCCAGTGTTCCAGTCGGGTTGGGTGTCATCAAAGCTTTGCTAGATCCTGAAAAGCGGAGTCCGGCGGCTTCAAAGACGGCTACAGACGGTTAATTCCAAAACTTTTTTGGCCTATAATGATATAGAACATAAACGAGTACTGAAAGGAAACCGTTCTCGCGTATGTCAACAATTCACCTCTTCCATAATTAAACGAGTAACGAAAGTTTGTTCATGAAAAACAAATCACTTTTTGTTGGTATCGGTATTGGCATGTTGTTTGGTGTCGGGATGGTCATTGGTACAGTGATCGGCATGAAATCTAACGAACAGGTTAATAGCTATGAGATTGACGGGATGCTGTTGCGAGCTGCTGCCAGCGACAGTTCCGAGAACTTTTCGATGGCAACAGGTTCGGTATCAGACCAGGCCGAGGGAGCCTTCTTTTTGGACACGCTGACAGGTGACCTTCAGTGCATTGTGCCTTATGCCCGCACAGGCGGGTTCGGTGGGCACTTTAAGACCAACGTTTTTAACGACCTGCAGGTTCAGCGCACAAAAAAACCCCGGCTTTTGATGGTGACTGGTGTTTCTCAATTCATCGGAAGCAACCGCCCGGGTAATTGCCTAGTTTATATTGTAGATGCAACGACCGGTAATTTTGCGGCTTATGCTGTACCTTGGAATCGCCAGTTGGAGTCCACTGGCCGCCCACAGAGCGGAGCTCTTGTGGCTCTTAAAGTTGGGCAGGCTCGTAATATCACGCTGGGACAATAAATCGATTTGGCAAAAGGGCTGGCAACTTTGAGTACTTTAGTGGTCCACGTTAACGGTGAGGCGATGGAATTATCAGCCGGAGTGACCTTATGTCAGTTGCTAAGGCAACTTGAAATTACCACGCGACACGTCGCAGTTGAACTTAATCTTGAAATCGTGCCTTTTGAAAGACACTCCGAGTGTATTCTTGCCGATGGTGACAAACTGGAAGTGGTCACGTTGGTCGGCGGTGGGTAGAAAGAGCCCGGATAACAATGGCAACAGAATTAGAATCTAAACAAAAGACGTTGGATGCTGGAGTGTTTCAGGTTGGCCCGTTTGAACTGTCGAGTCGTCTGATCGTTGGCAGTGGGCGTTACGAAAATGCTACAGTGATGAAGGAGTGTCTGGAAATCTCGGGTGCTCAGTGCATCACCGTTGCGGTTCGGCGTGAACGGTTGCATGATGCTGCTGGTGAGAACTTGCTCGACTTCATTGATTCTGAAAAATACCTGTTGCTACCGAATACGGCTGGTTGCTACTCCGCTGAGGATGCAGTTCGGGTTGCCCGAATGGGACGCGAAATACTGCGAGCTTTGGGGAATCCGGGTGCTGATTGGGTAAAGCTTGAATGTTTGGGGGACAGTAAAACCTTGCTCCCGGATCCAGTTGCCACACTCCAAGCCACTGAGCAGTTAGTCAGCGATGGATTTCATGTGCTTTGTTACACTAGTGATGATCCGGTGACGGCCAGACGTCTCAAAGCAGCTGGTGCCGCAGCGGTCATGCCGGCTGGCAGTCCGATCGGTTCTGGTCAGGGAATTCTTAACCCCAATAACCTCCGTATTATTCTGGAATATCTCAAAGATGAAGATCCCGCTTACCCGGTGATTGTGGATGCTGGAGTCGGCACGGCAAGTGACGTTGCTCAGGCAATGGAGCTTGGTGTCGATGGTGTTTTACTTAACACAGCCATCGCTCATGCACGCGACCCTCATCGTATGGCTGAGGCCATGAAATTAGCTACTCATGCCGGCCGGCAGGCTTTTCTGGCTGGCCGAATTCCTAAACGTTTGTATGCAACTGCCAGCAGTCCGGAAGAAGGTGTCGTGGCAACGCACCCCTACCCTCGCGGTAATTAGTTTTGATCGTTCACTGGTTGCGGGAGCGGATTCGTGGAAAGTGAATTCCTAAAAGCTGAGGATATACTGGGCCCNGAAGGCCGGATTGCCGCGCGACTTAAAAACTATGAGCATCGTATGCAGCAGTTGGAAATGGCTGATGCCGTTGAAGCGTCTTTGGCGGATAGGCGGCACTTGGTAGTCGAAGCAGGAACCGGGGTTGGTAAAAGCTTTGCTTATTTAGTGCCTTCGATTCTTGCTGCTACCGATCCAAATGACGGAACGATTGAAACCGAAGATGGCGAAACTCGTAATCGCCGAATTGTGATTTCGACTCATACCATTAGCCTGCAGGAACAACTGCTGGGGAAAGATCTTCCTCTTTTAAATAGCGTCATTCCTCGCGAGTTTTCAGCAGTGTTGGTCAAAGGTCGCGCCAATTATCTAAGCCAACGACGACTAAAAAATGCGGTAAAGCGAAGTGCGACTTTGTTTGAAGACGACCAGCAACTCGACCAGCTTGATCAGATCAACCAATGGGCTAAGGAAACCAACGATGGAAGTCGTAGCACCTTACCGTTCCAACCCCTCCCGGCCGTTTGGGATGAGGTTGCCAGTGACTCCGGGAACTGTATGGGGCGAGCCTGTCCCAGTCATAAGTCCTGTTTCTACTTTCGGGCCCGACGTCGAATGGAACATGCGCAGATCATCATCGTGAATCACGCCTTGTTTTTTAGTGACCTTTCTTTACGCAGTCAGGGTGTGAGTATTCTTCCGGATTACGATGCGGTGATTCTGGACGAAGCACACACTGTGGAGTCTGTGGCAGGAGATCATCTGGGGCCGGGAATCACCTCGGGACAGATTTCGTATATCCTCAAGAAGCTTTACAACGACAGAACCAACAAAGGATTGCTTGTAGAAGGAGGATTCACGAAAGCTCAGCAACAGGTTAATCGATGTTATATCGCAGCAGATGATCTGTTTGGCGAGATTCTGGAATGGAAACAAAATCATCCAAAGTCCAACGGACGGATGCATAAAAAGAAAATGTTTTCAAATGTACTTAGCGGAGAGTTATCCCGCCTTGCAGGTATGATTCGACAAATTGCTTCAGGTGTGGAAGATACTTCCGATCGAAAGGACTATACTTCCGCGGTGGCCCGCTTGGAAACTTTGTCAGACGCTTTGCATCAGTGGATGGAGCAATCAAGCCCGGACATGGTGTACTGGCTGGAGGCATATAATACCAAGCGTAGTGGTCCCAGAGTGTCTTTAAGGGGTGCTCCTCTGGATGTGGGACCTATACTACGTAAAGAACTGTTTTCCAAGATTCCCAGTGTTATTCTTACCAGTGCGACACTAGCCGTTGGGAGAGATGAGCAGTTTAATTTCTTTCGCTCCAGAATTGGGTTGACCGATTCTAATTGCTCTCAGATCGGCAGTCCGTTTGATTATGAACGCCAGGCAGAATTAGTGCTGGTTCAAGGCATGCCTGATCCGACTCAACAAAAGGATCAATTTCGACAACAGGTCGTGGAAATGATCAAGAGGTATGTGGAACGGACAGAGGGGCATGCGTTTGTGTTGTGTACCAGCTACGACATGATTCGCTTTTTAACCTCGGCGCTCACTCCCTGGCTCACCAACAAGCAACTTGACATTATCAGTCAGGGTGACGGGATTCCCAGAACAGAAATGGTACGTAGATTCAAAGAAAACCCTCGATCGGTTTTATTCGGAACCGACAGCTTTTGGCAGGGAGTGGACGTGCCCGGTGAGGCCTTACAAAACGTCATTATCCCCAGACTTCCATTTAGCGTTCCCGATCAGCCACTGTTGGAAGCTCGATTGGAGAAAATCAAGGCGGAAGGTGGTAATCCATTTATGGATTTTCAGCTTCCCGAGGCGACGATTAAATTCAAACAGGGTTTTGGGCGGCTGATTCGAACGCGTAGTGATAATGGCATTGTTNTCGTTCTGGACCCAAGAATTCGCACAAAATTCTACGGTCAGCTATTCATAGAATCATTGCCTCGTACCACAGTGGTTACCGAATCGATAGCTCCACAGCACTACTAATGATTATGCCCTTCATGAGGGTCATTGGGAGCAAGTCGAAATTGCTCATCAAGCATGCCAATGCCTTCTAACTGCCAGTGAGAAGCGCGTGACTCGGGAAAGATTTGTCGCCAGAACTGAATTCGAAAAGCGATAGATTCGTTAGTACCACCTTTGAGAGGTAGTACATACTCCTGCACCAGCTGGATCTCATTTTTCTTCGTGCCGCGTAAAGAAACATTATTGTGTACGACTAAATCGTCAGGTTTCCAGCGATCAAGATGGTCGAGCATCAGTTTAATCGGTTGCCGTGCGAAACGGGCTCGTTGCTCTTCCCGCATTCCGCGATCGTTTTGATAGAATTCCTCAATATCACGGGCTTCAAAATTACGGCTTTGTACTTGCAGCATTACCTGATGCGCATGTCCCAGCTTGCCATCTTTTAGATAACTCAGCCAGACCCGCGTCTGTGCAGCAGCCTGATCGTAAAGATAATCACGATCGTTGTACTGATTCATACCACTCCAGATACCGAATACAATTCCAAGGAACAGACCTAAAGTTGCGAGCCGTTCGCCAGTATAGATTTCGCGTTTACGTTTGATATGAGATACCGCAATGGCTCCCATGATGACACTAAGAATCGGAACAATGACCAGTCCGATGACAAATATCGCCAACGGAGAGAGGATTCCCAAGACTAAAGAAATCATGGCCGCCCAGTGGATTCGACGATAGCCGGTTTCTTCTCCCCAGTTATCATGTGAGTCAGGAGATTTGTAGGGTGATTGATCCTCAGTCACGTTGAGAGTTCCCGTCAATAAACTTTGGAAATATTAATTTAGTATTCCTACGTTAATTAACTCGACAGTGCTCGCTGCAATTCCTGAATAGAAGTTATGCCTTGAGCTAAATGGAGGATGCCTTCTTGCTGGGTCGATTTATTTCCAAGCTGTTGAGCCATTTGTCGTATGATGTTGAGGTCCGGCTGGGTAGCAATTGCCTGTCGCAATTGATCATCCATGCTAATGAGTTCAAACATACCTGTTCGGCCGGAGAACCCTTTGCCACTACAGTCGGAACAGGTTTCCGGTAGATTGCCATTTTCGTCTGGCACAGGCTGAAAGTGTTGATATAACACCTGTACGTGAGATGGTGGGAGGCCAAGTTGCTGGATATACTGAGGCCCTGGTTGGATAGGTTGTTTACAGCTGTCGCACAATTTGCGGCACATCCGCATATGTAAAACACCATTTAAACACTTAGCAAATTTATCAGGAGCTACTCCAAGTGTCCGGATTTTGTGAATAGCTTCCACACCATCAGTGGCATTGACCGAAATAATTGCCATTCGGTTATTGTTTAGCGCTTCGTCACAAAGCATCTCCAGAGTTTCTTTGTCTGGCACCAGTGGCAGCACAAAGACATCCGGCTCTTTAAGTCGTGCCTTTTCGATGGTCTGTGGAAAAGTAGCCCCGGCAGCCAAGTCGACTTCCAAGATTTGAATGTTTTCCACTGCAGTTTCATTCAGACCTTGAGGTTCCAGACAAATGAAGTCTCGCATAAATCGGTCAGTGGCGCCGAGCGCATGAGACCAAACAGTGGAGAGTCCTCCGCCGTTAGCAGGGGCAGAAATAATGAAAATTCCTGAAACCACCTGTCTGGATTGATCTTCCATGTACTTCCCGGTAAGCCGTTTCAATTCTTGCAGAACCTCCTCACGGATTCCCAATTCATCGATTGCTTTGAAGCGAGGTTTCTTCGTCTGCAGTTTGATGATAATTCGCTCACCTGTTTGAGTGCCGACGGACGTGAAGTGACAGCGTCGACCAATGTCACCGACATTGGCAGTGAATTCCCCTTTTTGTTCACTGACTCGATCTTGCGCATTGAGGTGGGCGAGTGTTTTCATAACGGCAACCATCATGGTGGCGTTTTGGGGGTCGAACATGGGAAGTTGTTGCCAAAGTCCATCCACTTCAATCTGAGATGTAGCTCCCTGCATTGTGCAATCAATAAGCAATCGTTCGGCGTCATTGATTAACGCCTCGTAGAGTAACTGCTTTACAGGCACAATTCCCATGGATTGCCTGCATTGGATTTCTGCCGTTTGATTAGCTGAGTTATCGCCCGAAGTCGAACGAAGATCAACAGGAGGTCCCATTTCATTTGGGGACATGCCTTCAGTGTCTGTTGCCATAGTTTTCGTTAGGATTCCTCAATGTGATATTTCAGAGAAAGACTTTGGTAGTTAGTCGTTAATAGCGTTGCAGTGCCCAGACTAAATAATACCCGGTGTTGATACATTAATACCTTTAATGGCCATCTTGAGAGCATCTCGGTTCGGGGCAACCTTAAATGCGGTTTCTCGATCGATAAGTTCCTCATCAATCAAGTGTTTGAGACTCATGGTGAAGTCCTGCATACCTTCTTCCGCACCGATGCGAATAGCATCCGGCAGTTTTTCATCATGCCCTTCCAGAACCAACTTGGTGATCATCGGATTAAAGGTCATGATTTCACAGGTCGGTACACGTCCCACTCCTTCACGAATCGATGGCAGAAGTTTCTGAGCGACAATGCCTTTCATGTTAAAGGCAATGGCACTCCGAATTGCTCCGTGCATTTCCTCCGGAAAGAGGTCAAGGATACGGCCGATGGTAGTGGCTGAACTGGATGCGTGTACTGTTCCGAATACCAGGTGCCCTGTCTCGGCTGCATGAATAGCGGTCATAAAAGTTTCTTCATCACGCATCTCACCTACCAGGATGATATCAGGATCTTCACGCACAGCGTGTTTCATGGCGATCTCAAAGTCTTTTACATCCTGACCGACCTCACGCTGATTAATCAGGCATTTATCTTCGGTATAAACAAACTCAATGGGATCTTCGAGCGTTAGAATGTGTTTGCGATAGATGCTATTAATGTAATTCAGCATCGAGGCAATGGTGGTAGATTTTCCTGAACCCGTAACGCCCGCCAATAGCACCATTCCCTGATCAAAGTGACAAAGTGATTCCATGACTGGCGGTAAGTGGAGGCCTCGAAAGTCAGGAATCCAATTACTAATACGTCGTGCGACTAACCCAATGTTTCCTAACTGCGTAAGCATGTTTACACGGAAACGCCAGGTTTCTCCGTCAACGTCCACCGTGTACGCAAAGTCGGCACCGCCCTCATCTTCGAAAATCTTTTGGTTCTTTTTGTCCATCATCGGGAACAACAGGCGAACCATTTCTTCCCGTTCAATCGGACCGCGGTTGAGCTCACGCAGTGAGCCGTTGACGCGGACAATCGGTGGCCGTCCTACCTTTAGGTGTAAGTCTGATCCTTCTAATTTGACTAAGGCCCGGAAGATTTTATCTACTTCGAGTTCTTCCTTCTTTTGAAGAAACCGTTGCATAACCATATCAACATTAGCTGCCGGCTGTTCTGTAGAGGCCATATTCTATTGCTCCACCAAAAGCCCCGGAACTGTACCGGGCCTACTTTGACTTTATATGCCTGAAGAAATCAGGCGCCTGTTTGAAAAGTTAACTGTTAGGATTTTCTCCTGTTTGACAGTACTCTCAAGTATAGCACATGGATTTTCCAGTGCATGCTTGCATCAATCAGAGTAAATACTTGGGAAAAACCGGGCATTTGGCAAGGGATAGAGCTGGTTATAGTATTTCGGTAAATAATCTATACTGAAGGCTCGATTATCCGGATGAATCAGTACTTCCATAAGTTGTATTAGGCGAAGAATTCATGACTCAGTTTTTATTGCATCGACGACAAATTTTGGCCGCCGCTGCGGCTGCCGGCGTTTCTATGTTTGAAGTGCCCAGTTTAAGTGCTGCGGAAGACTCGTTCAAAGGCTTGCCAATCGGCATCCAGAGTTACTCATTGAGGGGTTACAACTTACTCGAGGCGATTCGTCATATTCAGGGTATGGGGCTTCATTTTGTAGAGTTTTACCCTAACCATGTGCCTAAAGAAATCGACGAGGAAGGCCTCAGGAATCTCAGTGATTTGCTTAAAAAGGCTGAGATTCAGATCGCGGCTCATGGCGTCTGGAGCTTTAATAACAACCATGAATTCAACAAGAGTATTTTTGATTTCGCTAAACGGCTGGGAATTAAATGTCTAACGGCGAATCCAAGTCCGGATTCATTTGATTCACTGGATAAATTGGTTGCAGAGTACAAAATCCGTGTTGCCATTCATAATCACGGGCCGGACGCGCTCTACGATAAAATTGACTCAGTNGTCGACGCTGTTAAGGATCATCATCCGCTTATCGGAGCGTGTGTAGATACAGGACACTTTATTCGAAGTAAAGAAGATCCGGTCGAAGCAGTCATGAAACTGAACAAGCGAGTGTTTGCTCTACACATCAAAGATGAAGCCAAAATGGAAAAGGTTTCTCACAATACAATCATTGGCGAGGGGCACCTCGACGTGGTCGGAATTTTTAGAGCTCTTCAGAAAGTGAAATTCCCTGCAGATGGTTCTATTTCGCTCGAGTATGAAGCTAATCCACAAAACCCGATCGATGATATTAAACAGTGTGTTGAAGTGGCAAAAGAGGCCATCGCTAAAGTTTATTAATCATCGTTGCTATTTAAACACAGTGACTATCAGAGCTTGAGAGTTTCAGTCCATGCTGGCTAATCGAATTATTCCGTGTCTGGATGTGGAAAGNGGTCGGGTTGTCAAAGGNACNAACTTTGTCAATTTNCGAGATGCTGGAGATCCGGTTGAANTNGNCTNNNGTTAGTGAACGGGAAGGTGCTGATGAATTGGTTTTTCTGGATATTACCGCCAGTCATGAAGGCCGGGACATCATGCTGGATGTCGTTCGCCGCACTGCCGAACAGATTTTTATGCCGTTGACTGTTGGGGGCGGCATTAGATCGATTGAAGATATCCGGTCTTTATTAAATGCCGGCACGGATAAAGTCTCGATTAACTCGGCGGCCTGTAAAGATCCTGAATTTGTACGTGAGGCGGCTCGTAAGTTTGGTAGTCAGTGTATTGTGGTAAATATTGATCCCAAACGGATCCAACGCGATGGTCGGGAAGTGTGGGAAGTTCATATAAATGGTGGACGTAAGCCGACAGGCCTCGAAGCTGTGAGTTGGGCTCAGGAAGTCGAGAGACTTGGCGCAGGCGAGATTGTGCTGACAAGTATGGACTGTGATGGAACGAAAGACGGATATGACCTTGAGATCACCAAAGCCGTGAGTGAAGCTGTTTCCATTCCGGTCGTGGCCAGTGGTGGGGCAGGATCACCTGACCATCTGGCAGATGCGATTTTATTAGGTAAAGCAGATGCTGCACTGGCTGCCAGTATTTTCCATTTTGGGGAATATACGATTCAGGAAACCAAACAACTCATGGCGGAACGTGGAATTCCTGTTCGACTTTAGGCGATGCCAGTGAATAGAATAAAAAATTACTTTTCCCGTTTATTCTGATCGTCGCTTCTTCCGTGAACTCGCCTCCCTCTCAGATTGATTTTCTATGTAAATCGTGCAAGTCATCGATGAGCGCTCCTGCTGCGACTGCAGGTAAGAAAGGGGCATGCCCGGAATGCCAGGCGGTGATGGAGATTCCTATCGTCAACCTGGAAGGGAAGCTGGGAGACATTCGCGACGGTAAGTGTGTCGTGCTGATTATCAAAGCAGAATATCATCAGGCAGAGTCGGGACGATATTACAGATTTCGATGTCGTGTTTGTGACCAGGGTTTGTCCATCCCAGCCGACAAAGCGCATAAGAAAATACAATGCACCAGTTGTGAAGCAGTCTCCCGTTTGAGCCTGAGGGTGATGCAATCCGAGATTGAAACAAACAGCATTCACGATTCAGTTTCTCCAGCAACCAAAAATGCTACAGTATCCAGCGAGCCATCCGCTGAACCGGACGATCCGAATAAAATTCAATTCGAATGTAGAGATTGCCGACAGCAGGTTCGCGTGCCGAAGGAGCATGCTGGTAAAAAGGGACGTTGCCCGAATTGTCGTGTCACGCTCGATATTCCGTACTATTCAACCACGGCAGGATTTCGTGTTAAACAGTCCGCGGTTCAGTCACCGGTGAAACCAGGGTCACTAGTGAATGTAAGTCTGGCAGGACCGGATCTACTAAGGGATTTCGTAACGGAATCTCCACTGAAAGCAGGTAGTTGGAGTCCCCCTAAACCAACGACCACGATAAAACAGACCGAGTCTAGAAAAACAGCTGTTCAACGTGAAGGACTTCCGTGGGAGAATCCGCCTGAACAAGGCGGTAGATTTTGGCCTACATGCAAAATGGTCCTGTTCAGTCCTAATGTCGCATTCCAGCAGATGTATGAGGATGACGGTCTTGGTAATCCAATAGGATTCGCTGTGGTTGCTCATCTGCTGGCAACACTGTTATTTGCATTGGCGATGGTTCCCGTACTGATTGTTGCTTGTCTGCTGGCTAATCCATATATGGCAAATGGTATTGACTATCCAGAATTGGCAGCACGGTTTGGACTCGGAATAGGGATCTGGTTTGGAGTTGGTTTGTTGCTAATTCCGATGCTCATGTTTTGTTTTGGTGCGATGCTTCATGCCGCAGCCTTTGTCGTCGGCGGCTCAGATAAACCATTTGCCACGACTAGCAGAATGATGGCATATAGCTTCGGTGCGAGTCTGCAAACCTTGGCTGTACCTTTTCTGGGCCCTTTTCTGTTGTTGCTATTCTGGATTTCTCAAATGTGTTGTGGTGTGTCTAAAGCTCATGAAAAACCGATCGGACAGGCGATTGTCGCGTTACTAATGGCAACATTGATTCCAGCATTTTTCATTGGACTCATGTTGGCCGTGACGAAATAATAACAGCATGTCGAATAAATTCCTGATGATGACTTTTCTGATGGTGATGCTAACAGGCGGTACGCAGGTTAGTGCACAACAAGTCGTCTTATCTGCACCTCATGGCCGTATTACCGAACGGTGGTATGAAAATCTGGGTTCATCATTCTATTTAGAACAAAACTCACGCCGCGGAGGTTGGTTTTTCAATTGGGGAGCGCCGGTAGTGCCTCCGTTTGGAGGCTACGACGGGCGGGACGCCAGATTTGGTATTGGCTTTCGGCATGGCAATCTGAGAGGGCGCTTTAGTTTGTGGGCCAGTCAGGGTATTGACCGGTCGATGGTGATGGAGTCACCGTTTATTACTGTACCGCATGGCGGTTTTGGCTCGATACAGCATGGTGGCTTGAGGCCGTTCGTTACTGGGTGGACGCCTGTACTTGGAAATCAGCCTCAGTGGCAATATCCCCTTAGGAATTATATTCATTCTGAAGGAATTAAATCATTGACGACCTCGTCTAGCGGAGATCGTAATTCTACAAAGATTGAACGAGTACCACAGACGCTGGTACCACCAAGCCAGGATCCTCCGTTGACCCTCATTCATGGCAAGGAATCCTCTGAAGAGCGTGAGTGATTACAGGCTCAGGGGCGCATGTGTGATAGGAATTGAGGAGTAGCTTCTGGTATGAGCTGGCTAAAATTAGGCTAGGGTACTTCCATAAAAAAAGCTCCCAAAATGCCAGTGGATCCCAGGGGGGCAGAGGATTCCGACTTTCACTTCGGGAGCGATTGGATTATTGGGCTTCCTGACTCTTGGGCGTCCATGCCGCGGAGTCGGGAAATCCTATCGGAAAGACTTATCTCTCCAACAGGGCGGGAGATTAATGGACAACGCCTGTAGAGGTCAAGATGAGTTTGGCGGACCTAGGATTTATTTGAATACAGATTTTGATCTGCTCGTTCAAACAGTGTAATTGCAGTGTCGTTTGCCCGTTGCCAGGTGGAGCCTGTTGAGCAACTTAATCCGAGATTTGCGGATTGGAATTGCTGTTCTATTGAAATACAAGTCGCATCCAGAGTGTCTGAGGCAGCAGGTATCAACAGCACGAATTCATCGCCGCCCCAGCGAAACAAAGTCCCTGTGTCACAGGTAGCATTGAGCAGGATTTCCGCGGCCTGTCGGAGGAGTCGATCGCCGGCCAGATGTCCCTGATGATCATTCACGGACTTAAAATCATCCAGGTCGATAATGATCAGGCCTATATTCCGGCTTGACCTTAATCCAATTTCGACGCTCCGTTCGAAATCCGCCCGGTTCGGCAATCCGGTAATCTGGTCAACCCATAGCGGCTTATTGTTTAGCCCCCACCGGCTTTTCACCATGTAGCCCAATAGCATGCTGGATGCAATTAAGAGCGTGATTTGTAATTCCATAGTCTATGAATCGCCTGGGAGAAAAATCAGGTGCTTAGCGTAGGTTCCTATTGTGTCGTATAATATCAACTTCTTAAAGGCAGTTCTTATCTTTCCCCGGCATCTTCGGCACACGTCATGAACGACAAAGTTTTCGAATGGGAGAAGATTACCAAGACTTTTCCCGGCGTGACTGCGCTGCAAGACGTGTCGATTTCTCTTTACGCGGGTGAAGTCCATGCTCTGGTTGGTGAGAATGGAGCAGGCAAGAGCACTTTGATTCATCTGGCAGCAGGTGTTTACCGCCCTGACCAAGGTAATGTTGTAGTCAAAGGTACCTCTCGCTATTCCACTCCGGTTGGCGCAAGAGATTCCGGGGTGGTAACAGTATTTCAGGAATCCGAGTTGTTCGGCCACCTGAGCGTTGCCGAAAACATTGCTTTGCTCCAGGGGATACCGGTCAATCAGGCAGGCATAGTAAGCTGGTCGCAGATTAATGATACCGCGAATTCTTACCTTCAGGATCTTCCCGAGCCAATCGACCCTCGCACGATGGTATCTGCCTTGTCAGTGGCTCAACGTCAGATGCTTCAAGTTGCTGCGGCTGTCTCTCAACATGCTAAGGTTTTGATTCTGGATGAACCGACCAGTGCATTAAGTGTTTCAGAAACGAATTGGCTCTTTCAACAGATCGAAACACTAAAGCAGAATGGTGCTGCAATCGTTTATGTCTCTCATCGTCAGGAAGAAATCTTTCAACTGAGCGATAGGATTAGTGTGTTACGAGACGGGGAGTTGATCTGGACAAAACCAATCGAGGAAGTGACCGGTTCGACACTAGTTGAAGCTATGGTTGGTCGGGAAATCGACATTGAAGGTCAGCGCGATTGTCCTGTGCGAGACGACAGCATAACTCGGCTCGAAGTGAGAAATCTGACTGACAAAGAGCAGGTCATACAGAATGTATCGCTCACTGTGAATGCAGGTGAAATTGTAGGAATCTATGGCTTAGTCGGCGCAGGCCGTACTGAATTTGTTGAGACGCTGTTCGGTATTCGAGAACGAGCGACCGGTGAAATTCTTATCGACCGGAAACAGGTTCTCATACGGACTCCGAGTGACGCAGTGACCAACGGTTTAGGTCTGGTCACCGAAGACAGACTCAATCAGGGGATTTTTCGCTGGCATAGTGTACTGGATAACACGGTGGCTGCAGCGTTGCAGAAAATAGGCAAAGGCCCGTTCACTAACTCAAAACGTGAATGGATAGCCACTGAAGAAATTCAACAACGCCTGAATATTAAATTCACCAGCCCCTCGCAGGCTATTGAAAACCTATCCGGCGGGAATCAACAAAAAGTGCTTGTTGGCCGCTGGCTCCTTCAGGATTCCAAAGTTCTTATATTGGACGAACCGACTCGTGGTGTGGATGTCGGTGCCAAAGAAGAAGTGCATAACATCATGTCGGAGCTGGCAGCTGACGGATGTGCGATAGTCTTCGTCAGTTCAGAGCTACCGGAAATACTGCGTTATAGTCATCGCATCGTTGTGTTTCGCGACGGGCAGGTTTCCGGAGAATTATCAGCACGCGAAGCGACGGCTGAAAGCGTCGCCGGTCTGGCATTTCCAGCAGAAGAAAAAACTCCTCACAGCAAGGCGACCGCTGAAATCAGGCCATCACTTTTTACCGCTGGACGATATGTCACAGAAATTGCGTTGGCAGCGATTTCAGTTTTTCTGATGTTGATTCTTAAATGGAAGAATCCGAATTTTGATTTTTCCGTCTTGCTGGTTAATGTGGTGCCCTGGGCCATTCTCGGATTAGCAGCAGCTATCGTCATCATTGTTGGGGCAATCGATATTTCGATCGGTTCTCTACTTGGTCTGGCGACGGCGGCAGGCGGATTGATCATGGCCTCCGGATTACCTCCCTTGTTGGCCATCACGCTCGGATGTTGTGTCGCCGTATTAGTCGCGGTATTGGGGAGTCTGCTTAATGCCGCCATGGCTCTCTGGGGCAACGTTCATCCCATTGTTGTAACGCTGGGAATGTTATACGCATTTCGTGGATTGGTATCTGTTTTGATGAAAGGTAAATCCATCACCGATGTACCCGAGGCTTTTACCTGGATCGCTCGAAAAGGAGATTTTCCGACATCGTTGATTTACGGAGCGGTGATCTTTTTAATGGTTCATTTTTTCATGTCCTGGCATCGACGGGGAAGGCATTTTTATGTTGTTGGTAATTCCGAAACGGCGGCCAGCCTATTGGGAATTCGCAAGGCGGTCGTCTGGTGCTGGGCGTTTGCGATTGGCGGAATTCTGGTTGCTCTTTCAGGACTGTTGCAACTGGCAACAACGACTCAAATGCAGGCAACGTTAGGGGAAGCCTGGGAATTGGATGCAATTGCAATTGCTGTGATTGGAGGTGTGTCGATTACTGGTGGCCGGGGTTCTGTTTCCGGCGTTGCCTTAGGAGCCGTTTTACTGAAGACATTACAGGCACTTCTCATTCAGTATCAGGCGTCGGCAGGGAAAATCAAACTGGTTGTTGGGTTAGTTATTCTTGTAGCGATCACGCTCGACCAGTTGAGTGCGCGTCATCTTGCTCGCCGAAATCTAAAACTGAGTCAGTATATCAGGAGGACATCCTGATGAATTCCGGTCAACGAAAGGCTAAGCTGCTGACTTTGATGGTCCCGATGCTTTTGCTTGTCATGGCGACACTGATTGTGGTTTCCAAAGTGGATCGCCCGACAGCACTCATTCAAACCGGTGTCGAGTGGATGGAAGTTGGCCTGCTTGCCATGGCGATGACGGCTATCATCATCACCGGTGGAATCGATTTGTCCGTCGCTTCCATCGTAGGTTTGTGTGTCGTGACGACCGGAATATTGTTTGATCAGTTTGGCTGGTCTTATCCGGCCGCTGCAGCCGTCGCGATTGTTGTTGGACTTGTAGCTGGAAGTGTCAATGGTTTGGCGATCGTAGGAGGATTATCCCCGTTGATCGTCACACTCGCGACGATGGCACTTTACTCAGGGATAGCCCTGACGATCGCTCCCGAAGCTGGAATTCAAATGCCGATTGATCTGGAAGACGCGATTTATTTCGGGCGATGGCCAGCACAGTATTTTGTTTTTCTGTTGGTCTTATTACTGGCCGCAGTTCTTTTGCATCGTACGAAAAGCGGACGGACTTGTTTCTATTTAGGCGAGAATCCGGTAGCCGCTCGTTATGTCGCTCTGCGGGTGAATCGTACGCTGCTGGGGGTGTACATGTTGAGCGGTCTACTTTCTGGCATCGTTGCGGTGATGTATGTCATGTCCAGAACCACCGCCATCGCGGTGGCACATCAGGGAGTGGAACTGAAAGTGATTGCCTGTGTTGTTGTCGGTGGTACATTAATTACTGGTGGACACGGCTCGATTGGAAGAACCTTGCTCGGATTGTGTGTCATGGCATCGCTCGATATTTGTTTAGATCTAATGGCTAATGATTATTCATGGTTAGATGCTAGAGTTAAAATGATCGTCATGGGAGTTCTGGTGATTGCGATTGCAATTTGGAATCAACGGTTAGCAAAGTGGCTGAACTGACAGGCTGCCTGCCGGACTATCTACAGATTCTGTCTGAAGGGATATATTAGTCGTGTGGTATAAAATTCTTAGCTGTTTTTTAACAATAGCTCTTCATCCGGACTTGGTTAGTGCTCAAGTACCAGGTCGCCAGCCGTCAGCTCAGTTTCCTCAGGTGGCCAGCTTAGTTGGGAAGCAATTGCCGGACATCAATGTGGTTGATGCGGCAGGCAACCAGATCTCCACCTCAGATTTACGAGGAAAGTACACCGTTCTGGTATTTGGCTGTCTGACCTGACCGCCGTTTCTTAGAAATGTTCCCAGTTTGGAAACAGTTGCTGTTGATTACAAAAAGAAAGAGGTAGCATTCTACTACATCTATAAAGCGCTCGCGCATCCTGAGAATAATGGTTATGTGCAGCCATTCACTCTACAGGAACGATTACTGCACGTGGCAGAAGCGAAACGAGTATTAGGTTCTGATATTGATTGGCTTTGTGATAATATGCAGAACCAGTTGAAGCAAGCTTTGGGCGGAGCACCAAATAGCCAGTTCGTTATAGATCCCCGCGGAAAGATCATTAGTGCAGCAGGTTGGAGTAATCCCGCGGAGCTAAGGAATACGCTGTCCGAACTTGTAGGGCAGGTAACACCTGTGACGACTATCCAGGATTTAGGATTAAAACAATTGCCACCTCCTCGCCTGGCTGCGACGGGGGTTGTTAGTCGACCGGCTATGCCGGGACTGATGAGAGCGGTGATGGTTAAACCTCAGCCAAGCCTTGAGCCTTACTACGTTAAGCTTCGCGCTGAGGTTGATAATGGATTCATGCAGGACGGATTGGGATGGATGTACGTTGGATTTCATTTAGATCCATTGCTTGGTGTCCATTGGAATAATTTAGCTCCGCCACTGGAATTTAATATTAAGACGCCGGCTGGATTGTGCATTGCTTCTTCACGAGCCCGAGCTACTGTAGTTAAAGAG
>PBCP01000048.1 GCA_002717145.1 Planctomycetaceae bacterium
CTCGGGATACGCTGTCGACTCAGAAGTCGTTTCCTTCGAAGAAACTTCGGATATTTTATCTTCTTCTAATAAGTCGAGCAGCGTATCACACTTTTCGAGTTTGGCTTGTATGTTGCCTTGTTTGTCCGCCCGGGATGAATCGAGACAGTCGACTTCCTTTGGGTTCCCCATGAGGGGAGTGTTTTCTTTCACAACATGAAACCTTCTGCACTTGTATATTAAGCAGTAATTGCGGCATAACTTTTCCTCAAATTCAGCTTGTAAATCAAGGTCAGTTTTTAAGCGGCTGCGTGAAAAGGCTTCTGTTCAATAAACTGAATTAGGCTCTCCTGGGCCATACGTGTTGCTTGTGCAGCTATGAGTTGTTGCGCATTTTCGATTTGTAGTAATGAGACTCCTGAGACTTGCTCAAGCTTTGTTGTAAATCGCAGGGCTTGTTGTTCGCTTAACGGTGAAATGATGCGTTGAATGACTTCCATTGATGTTCCTGCTAACGCTAGTAGCAAAGTGTTGTGATCAATTTGATGAAATAGCTTTGCTAGCGAATTGTCGTTCAATAAGACAATATCTTCAAAACGCAGTATTTCATGGCGTGATGCCTGGGTCTCCTGGTGCAAAGATCGAGAACACGCATCAATCGGGCCAATCTGCCGTTTACGCGAATGCAGATGTTCGAGATGGCTTAACTCTGTACCATTTGATTCAATGTCGGTTAGTGTACGATTGAGGAAATTGTCCTGTGCCGCCTTTTCGATGGCTTGTGCTGCCAGTTGGGGAGGCAATGGAGACTGTGCCTCTTCGATATCCATCAGGCAGTCTTTCAGTAGTCTTGAAACTGTTTGAAGCTGTGCGAATTCACAGTCCTTACTGCTGCTGATCCGTGCCAGGATTTCACTTTGATGTTGACTTGATAGATATGACAGCACAACGCCAGATAGGTCTGCAGGCATGCGGGCAAGGATTACTGCGGCAATTTGTTTATGAAGTTTCTCCAGGAAATTTGCCACCAGCGGTGGAGAAACCTGATAGAGGAACTGAAAATCAAAAAGCTTAGTCTCGTCAAAAGAAGTGTAAGTGTCTCGCCCAGCGGAGAAGCGAGAGAGATCGCAGGCTTCTGGTTTTTGGACAGGCGGAGTGGTGTTTGGGGATTGTGTATCCGCTTCGTAATTGGCTAGAAATTCTTCGATGACCGATTGGGAGCCGGACAGATCTTCAGGCGAAAGATTTGCAACTGCTTTGCGAATTCGATCAGCTTCTGACGTATCAAGCCGTCGCAGCAACCCTTCGGCCTGCGTGACATCCAGACTGGCAACAAGGATTGCAGCCTGCCGAATTGTATCGTGGTCCATCATGATGATGTGCTGCTGATCCATTTCTTTAGAATGTCGGCGGCATCAGCCGGCGCTTCGTCGACTAATGCATTTAATTCGTCTTGAAGTGTTGGTTCCTTTAGATTTGGCGATGCGGTTTCTTTAATAACGGGAGGGATGGATGTACTGGTTCGAATCGTGTTAGTTTTGCTGGCTTCCGTGGGAACACCATTTAAATGATGGTGTGCGGAATGATTTACAAAAACCATGTCTTCTATTTGGCCTGTTTCAGGAATGGATGCATGTGATGAGGCAGGCCGAAGTATGTTGGATTTTGCTTGGAGCTTTTGATTTCTCCAGGCGATAACTGAAATGCAGGCAACGAATAGCAATCCCATGACGATTTCTCGCCAAACACTGCTTAGGAAAGTGCTTAGCGTGGTGCTTTGAGAGGAGGCGGGATTGGTTGGAATGTCGAGGATGGTTGCCACGTGGACAGTGAAGTTGTCGAGTGTGGTGTGGGGGACAGCAGGTATCACACCCTGCACTAAGTCAGTAACGTTTTGCTTTACTTCCTGGGCAATGGCTTTTCGCTGCACTGTGGTTGTCGCCTTTCGGCTTCCTGCTACCTGCTGAATATAGGAGTCTGGAATGCCAACCGAGACAGTTGCGTTGATTGTATTTACCTCACTGGAATTTTCGGCAGTTTTCGTTTCTACAGGATAAAGCCCGACTTCAATTCTAGTGTTGGGAATATCAATCAGCAGGTTGGCGATTCTTCCTCGCCACCATCGTTCGTAATTGCGTAATGCAATGTCTAGATTCGAGGCATTGTAGTTTGAATCAGAGGCTCCAAATGTGTGCCCCGTATTCAGATCGATGACCACTACATTGTTTCGTTCGAGGCCGGCAAATCTGGCTGCGATTACCTCACGAATTGCCTCGGATGTTTCCAGCGTGACGTGGCTTTGGGGATTTGCCTTAATCGCGGCCAGTGCTGTCATTTCTTTACGTCCGCTCAATCCACGTTGTTGGTGATCGTCGATATTGATTTGAGCCTCTTCAATGCCGGGGATCTGGGAGATAATCCTTGCGAGATCTTTTTCCTGTGCATTTCTTAGTCTCATTTCGCGTAACGTGGGAGTATCGAGAATGCTGCCACCTTGCAATACTGTGTCCACATCCGAGTTTAAGCTTTGGGATTCAATCTGGCCTTCGACGGCCGTTAGATATTCAGTGCGTTGTTCTTTGGGGATCAGAATCTGCTTCCCCTGAAGCTCCCAATGATCGAGACCGGCGGTGGCAAAATGCTGGCTCAGTCTTGTTATTTCAGATTGTGTGAAATCGTGATTTCCCAGCAAAGGTTCCATTGGACTCGAGGACGATCGAAATATGAGCGAGAGTAGCGAAAACATGACGAGCACAGCGCAGATCCCACCGGTTACTCGCGCACGCGTACTCGCTTCATTAAAACGAGTTTTCGCGGTAGTAATGAGTTGCTGAATTCGTGGCATGGGGCGTGTTATGTTCGCAATCGTGATTCTGCTTATTTGTTGAAAAACGAGTCTATGCGGCTTTCTGCCGTTGTATGGATTGAAGGATTAAAGTGAATATTGCTCCCCCTTGATGGTGGTTTCCTACTCGAATTCCACCACCGTGTTTTTCCATGACCGTTCTGACGTTGGCTAGCCCGAGTCCTGTTGCTCCCGGTCGAGTCGTATAGAAAGGTTTAAATATTTTGTATTCAACACCCGGGGACACTCCAGGACCCTGATCGGACACGTTGATTTCAATTGTCTGTTCCACCTTTTGTGCCACGAGTTTGATTGTCGCGGTCGTTGGAGAGTGTTCGATGGCGTTCACCACGAGATTGGTAATCGCCATGCTGATCCAGTTTGCATCTCCGAACGTTAGCAATTGTGATTCCGGCAGCTTGGCCTGGCAGATTGATTGTTGGGTATTCAGTGTGTTCTGCGCATTTTTTACGGCCTGTTCGATGGCTGCTTTGACATCGACAACGGCCCATTGTGGATGATTTCGCTGGGTGAAAAAACTCAAATTGTCAGACGCCATTGTTTTTTTCTCAAACTTACTTAGTATCGTCTGGATATTTGCGGCAAATTTGTACTTCATTGCGCCCGCTGCCGTCAATGCAGATATTGGACAGCCTGTTGAGTGAGAGGCTGGGATTGGCCTCGGACTCATGGGAATTGGCAAAAAAACAGTGATTGGCGATAAATAAAAAAGGCTCCGGTTAAGAAACCGGAGCCTTTTACATTTTTCAAACTTAGCGATTCCCTGTTATTTACATGGGTTTCCGGGGAAAATTTTGTTTTAGACGAGTTCCGACATGGTGGAAACAAGTCCTTTAACCGCATCGATACTGTTTTGGAACGCAGCGCGTTCTTCTTCCGTGAGGTCGATTTCGATAACCTTTTCGACGCCACCGCTACCAAGAACAATGGGGACACCGACATAGTATCCACCAACGCCATATTGTTCGTCACAATAAGCAGCGCATGGGATAACACGTTTTTTGTCTTTGACAATTGCTTCTACCATTTGGGCACATGCAGCGGCAGGAGCGTAGAAGGCGCTGCCGGTCTTAAGCAGGCCAACGATTTCAGCTCCACCCTTACGTGCTCGATCTACGATTTCGTCCAGACGTTCTTTGGAGATCAATTGAGTCACGGGGATTCCTCCCACGCTGGTACAGCTTGGCAGAGGAACCATTGTGTCTCCATGTCCACCCATGAGGAGGGCGGAAATGTCTTCCACACTTACTCCTAGTTCCATCGCCAGGAAAGTACGGTAGCGTGCGGTATCTAGCACACCAGCCTGCCCCAAAACTCGTTCTTTTGGGAAACCGGTCACTTGAGCACAACGCTGTACCATCGCATCGAGTGGATTACTGACAACGATCACGACGGCATCGGGACTGGTTTCTTTGATCTCGTTAGAAACCGCAGTCATGATCTTTGCGTTGGTCGCCAGAAGATCATCTCGACTCATTCCAGGTTTTCGAGGAATGCCTGCCGTAATGACGATGACATCACTACCGGCTGTATCAGCGTAGTCGGTGGTGCCAACGATGTTGGAATCAAATCCCATGACCGGCGACGCTTCCATGAGGTCCAGAGCTTTACCTTTTGGCATGTCCTCGGTCGCAGGGATATCTACTAAGACGATATCTCCAAGTTCAGCGGCAGCACACCAATGTGCGGTGGTGGCACCAACATTTCCTGCCCCGATGATCGTGATTTTGGCACGTCGCATGAAAGAAACTCCTTTTCAGGCATTAAGTGAATTGTGAATTGGTAAATCTTGACACTGACTTAGATTGTCCGCGACTCAGTTTCAGCGTCAAGACGTGGCAAAAGGAATCTGGTGAGTTTTACGAATCCGACTTGTCGAAATCGATGACCTCCAAATCAGAAAGTAGTCCTGGATCCAGGCCACCCGTGTGGCGAGTGCTTTCAGTGTGTTTTCGGAAACCATCGTCGGCTCGATTGGTTTTAACTAAAAAACCAGCAACAACGGCCAGTAGCACGACAAAACCAAGACCTAGATAAATACTTCCACGTGTTGTATTCAAACCGGCTGCTTCGCGAACACTGATTCGGTTGGCAATAAAAAGCGGACTAAGCTGAACTCGGTTACCGCCCGCACCGATCGTCCGAGCACTTTGATACGTCCAGAGTTTGAAAAAGAAACCGCTCACGCTTATTTCTTCATGCAGCGAATTCCGGCGGTAGGTTCCGTGCTGGATTTGCGACTGGGCATGCTGTAATTCCGCAGGCAGCTTGGTAACGCAGATTTGTACAGGATATCGATGTTTGTAAACGAGTCCGTCTTGATCGCCGGCATTTGTCTTTAGTTCGATGGCGTCCCCACCTAGATATACAAATGCGTCGAGTTGCCAATAATGATTAATGCCGAGTCGAAACTTCATCTTTTCGTTGCTGATTTCGACCTTCGTTATCTGTCGTACATCGGCCTCGAGGTTGATCAACTCTCCCTGAAGCTGACGGGTATTTTGCAGGTATTCCGATATGCTGTGGAAAGACGGGGGCGAGTTCTGGGCAAATTGCTCGATGGCCAGATTGAAGTCTTTCTTGTTGACGATCGAGAGGATTTGGAAAAACGCTTCAGTATCCGCTCGATTCATGGCTTTTCCATTAGAGCGGCGCAGGTCGTCTAGCAAGCCAGCATCGAATTCGAATTGACTTAACAAAGAAATACCCTTGTTGATTCGCAGCTGCGCAGACGGTTGCCTGGGTAACCATTCAACTCGCTGAGCAGCCATGACAATTTCGCGAGTCTCTTGTTCCGGCGACTCGCCGACTGCTGCGACTTTAAGGAGTAAACCATCTACGGCAGCCGGTTGATTCAATTCAAACGATGCATCCGGAGGTAATTCGTTGTTGCGGTTTTCTTCGGTCTTTTCGCCATCGGCTGAAATTGTGGTGGTTGTTTTCCATGCAGATGGAAACCAGGCAATAGGTAATTTGCGAGTGGCAATTCGAACCGAGACGTTTGAGTTTTGCGGCCGCAACCAAACCCAGAAAAAGGAACGGAATCCGAGCAGACGTGCAGCTTCTTCGACAATGGGTTGACGCTTAATTTTATAAACATGCCCTCGGAGTCGATAGAAGTCCACCCGGTAGTCATCCGGTGTCTCTAGAAATGCTTCTAGTAAGGTTTTTGAGTCCAACGAATGTGAACTAGCCCAGCGTTTGATATCACTACTGTCCAGGTCATGGAAATTTCTTAAAACATAACCTGTTGTATCTATGTCCTTTCCGGCAACAGGCTCGTTGTCGATAAAGAATCGTAGTTGGCTATCTCCTATACCTGAGATTTCAAGCATCTGTTTGGCGGTTGTTGAATTAGCTATTGAGAATGGGATCACCATGTCACTGAGCCTATCTTGTTGCCATGGAAGTGTACCCAGTTCCTGGGGTTGGGCCAGCGAGATAGAATTCCAGCAAAAGATTGGCAGAAAGCAAAGTAAAGAAAGCAAATGTTTTAGGGAGCGGTTATTCATTGGCTGATGCCCTTCCCTGTTCGTTATCAGTTGATTCCCCATGCTCTTGTTTCGCAACGTGATCGTCCGTTGCAGAATTGTCAGCAGACATAGGGGGGGAATCTAAGTCTGATTGTGAGAGAGAGGTAGGAGGTGGCAGTTCCTGGTTAGCTAACTCGCCTAAGGATTCGTGTACTGAGGGCCCAACTTCATCGTCGTTTAGTTGAGCGAGGCTTTTCTTCGCGTCTTCCCGTTTTGACCGCGTTCTGGATTCGTCATTATTCCAGATACTTGCAAGGTACACACTAATTGAAATGGCGATAGCCAGTGTCACCGGTACGCCAAGAATTACCCAAATCGAGATGGAGGCTTCTTGGGCCTGAGCTTTGGCCGTTTCTTCGAGCCGTTCGCCTTTATACCAATCAAAACTCTTTGCGAGCAGTAGAGGTGAAGAGTGCATTTGTCCATCGCCTCCCGGATGAGCCCAAGACTTAAAGAAATACCCTGTGACTTCAACGACATCCCCTAGGTCGAGTGTTTTGCCGTCGAGGTTTTTGTCTGGCAATGCTGGGAAGTGCTTGGGGGTTTCGAGGCTATAAACGACAAATGGTACCAGAGTGCCTCCTGACGGTTTAATGATGATGACATGATACTGTTCGATTTTAAGTTCATTAGCTTGTGCCTGAACCCGATAAGCTTTTCGGATCTCGCCCCGCACAGTCACAAGTTTTCCTCGGAACTGAGATTGCTGGGTTCCAAGTTCTAACGCGCCAACTCGCGCGGTCGAATGCTGTTTAATGACAGGGTAGTCATGCTCGCTGAGTTGTTCGAGCATGCGAAACCATGCCAAGTCATCGTTAACGGAAAATATTGAATGATCTTCAAGCATCAATACTGAAAGTTGATCCAGAATACTTTGGGTGAATCGGTATTGCTGGTTCCAGCGGGCTGTATTAGCAGGCTCCTCTAGCACTTCGAGAAACGCTTTACGGTGATGGTCATTCCATTGCTGACGAAGCGTTGCTATAACAGCCATACCACGTGCTTTCTGAGCGTCAGTTAACACGTTTTCACTAGAGTTTAGTGACAGCAGGACCTGCTGGATGTACTTCTGAAACAGTTCGTCAATTTCCTGATATAAATCCCACCAGGTCGTTTTGTGTTCATCGTCCAGAATGACTTGCTGACGCGCTTTACGAACTGTATCCACGACTAGCTTTTTTTGCTTATAGGTTAGTCGTTTAAAGATTACAGCCCATAGGTCAAGGTATGTTTGGTGTACATCAAGATCAGTTTGGGACAATTTGCCTGTATCGAAGGTTCCATAATGAGCAAGTGAAGGAAAAGGTAGTGGCGTTTGCTGGGATGGACCATCCGGGTCAGGTTGGGGGGGGGCGTCTGTCGATTGGGAAGTACCAAAGAAACTGAAAGTGTTGGGGTCTGCAACCTTTTCAATGGCCAGTACAATGCCCATCAACAGAGCAACTAGTATCAGGAGTTTGTACTGCACTCTGCGAGAACTGTAGTTGAGCGGTGCCTTGCGTTGCTCTTGTTCAGCTAGTTCTTTAGAAGATCTAAAACGCACGTTAGTTCCGGATGGATTAGAGGAGATGTTCCGGCATTATTCTAGCACGAGCTTTAGAAACGAGGAAATCCAACGACGGGTAAGGTAGAGGTGAAAAATGCTAGCTGCTCTTCAGGCTAGTTGCTCTTATTAGTACTAAGGTGTTTATAAGCGGTGATGAATGCCATCTGGAACTCGACGTCTTATCAACCAAAGTGTCTGCTTTATTGTGTATAGGTTTTAACTGGTAATTTAGGATCGTTAGGGAAGTTCTGAGAAGGGTATTTGGCATTTTTGAGTACTTTTACGGACAGTTGTTATTCAATCTATAGGGGTTAGATACTTGAATCAGAACTTCGAACTCAATAGGCTAATAGCATGGCCTGCAGCAATCATTTTGAACTGGGGAAGTACAAAACAGATTGGCAGGCTTGATTGGCTTATCAATATGAAAGAACAGAGCCTATTGTCGTCGGCACTCACTCAACCTCGACAGTGGTTTAGACACTCTGTTTATAGCGCAACTAGGGATCTCTCAACAATGATGAAGCGACTAAGCTACTTGCTATCGCTACTTTTCGCTATTGCCTTTACCTCATCAGGTAAATTGCACGCTGAAGAACCTGCAAGTCAGTTTTTGCAGGAGCTTAGAAATCAGCGATATTTCGAATTAGCGGAGTATTATCTTGACGTACAGGTTGACAAGAATTTGCTCTCCGACGAATTTCGGGCAAAGATTGATCTGGAACGAGCGATGGTGATTCTCAGCGGTGCACGAAGTGTAGCAAACGGGGCGGAACGCGACAAGAAATTTGCGGAAGCTCAGACGTTACTAGAGCGATTCTCAGCGGCAGTCGAAAATACTGACCTCAAAATTCAATCCAATAACGAGTTGGGCAACCTGTTGTTTCAGCGAGCCAAGTTGGTTGAATTTGAAAGTGCCAAAGAAGAAAACGAGCCACGAAAGGCTGAATTTGTTAAACGAATCAGAGAGCTCTTAACGAAGGCTCGTGATACTTACGTTTCAGGCCGGGATCAGTTGAAGGCTGAGTTAGAGGCTATTCCAAAAGTATTAGATCCTCAAACAGAAAAGGAACAGATTGAAAGACGGGATGCTCTCTATGGGGAGTACCTGCAACTGGTAATTACGACCAGTAAGCTGTTTGAAGAGATTGCTCAGACATACCCCTCAACAGCGCCTGAATACAAAACAAATTATGAAGAAGCGATCAAAGAATACGATTCCATTGCTTCGAGATTTCGTCGCAAGGGGGTTGGTATTGTTGCCTTGGTTTCTCAGGGACGATGTTATCTTGCAATTGAAGATACTAAACAAGCTTTAAGTTTTTTGCAGGAAGTCATCGACCAGCGGGAGACACCTGCTTTTCGTAATATCGTCAATTTGGCAATGCCTTTGTATATGAAGACGCTGGCTGCGTTGGAAAAATCGGAAGATGCTATTTCCATGGGCGAAGAATGGAATGATGGCATTCGTCCTAATGAGTTGGCCAACGAGGAGTGGCACGCTTTCCAGCTAGAATTAGCTCGGACCTATCAGGCTAAAGCGGATGGGTTAATGGAGGATAATCCAAACGATGCAGATGCCCGGCGAGCCTATGTTAGTGCACGCAAGCTGGCTCAGGAGGTACTTCGATACCCCGGTCGTGAAAAACAAAACGCCCGTGATCTCCTGGCAACCCTGCCAAATCTCCCAGGTGCTGTGGAGGAGGAAGATAATCCACCTCAAAACTTTGCTGAAGCTCTTGCTAAAGGTAAAGAACTGATGGAATCCGCTCAGGCGATGGAGTTTACCATTAAGACGCTGCCGGAAACGATCGCCAACGAAGAGACCCAGAGAACAAGAAGGCGCTGGAGGCACAACTCAATGAAGCCCGGCAGAATTATGGCAAGACTCAAGATGCGTCCGTAACGTACTACGAAATGGCATTGGCGTTCACTGATGCAGAGACTCCTATTTCTTCTCTGCAGGAAGTGTATTATTACCTGACGTTTATCAACTACAGCCGTGGTAATTATTACGAGGCGATTGTGTTGGGTGAATATTTGGCCCGCAAATATCCAGGTGAAACGGGTGCACTTCCCTGTGCCAAGATTGCACTTAACTGTTACCAACTACTTTACAACGAAGCATTGGAAGATCAGCGAGAGTTTGAAGTAAATGGGTTGATTGACATCGCAGAGTATACGATTCAGAACTGGGAGCAGAGCGAAGAAGCCAATGACGCTCGTCGCCGTTTGGTCCCCTATATGATTGAAGCTGGTCAAGTCGACAAAGCCATACAGTACTCGAGTCAGATTCCGGAAGAAGCGCCGGAACGCCTGGAGTCTGAATTGAGGATTGGGCGAACTCTTTGGTTCCAATATCGAAGGGACTCGCGGGAGATGAACTCACTGAAACGTGAAGCCCCGGAGTCTCCTCGTATTTCTGAATTGGAGAAGAATCTGCCGGCACTTAAAGCCTCGGCAGGTGAGATGCTGGAAGCTGCCGGAGCTCGCCTTCAGGCTGGAATAGGGCTTAAGCTTAGTAATTCGAATGTTGCCGCCCTACTCTCATTAAGCCAGTACTATATCGAGACGGAGAAGCCGGAACTCGCACTCACGCATCTGGAGAACGAAAATTATGGATTGCTGAGTTTGATTCAGAAGAAGGATCCGGTTGCGAGTAAGCCGGCGACNGTTGAGTCGGCATTCCGAGCGGCATTGACCGGATATATGTCGATGCTGGCGGGTGAAAACGGGGCTGCGAATATCGAAAAAGCCAAAGCGGTAATGCAACAGCTTAATAGTGAAGTTGGGGATACACCGGAAGGTAAAAAGCGGTTAGTCAGTATCTACTTTACTCTCGCGCGTGATCTGGAAGACCAGTTAAATGCAGCCGAATCCGCCGAAAAGAAAAACGTACTCGCTGTCGGTTTTGAAACCTTCCTTGATGAAGTTGGAGCGACTGGAACTGATTTTAGTGTCCGCTATTGGGCGGCATCCACTCTACAGGGATTAGGTGCGAGTTTTGAATCTGACAGCGGAGCCCTCACGCCTAAGTCGACCGAGTACTACAACAAATCAGTTGCTCAATTCAAGAGTATTGCGGAAAAGGGAAAAAGTGAGCTCGCCTGGGTAAACGAAGATGAAACAACAGGAGAGGCCTATCTGGCACAAATCCGAATGAATATGGCACAAGTGATGAAAAAACTTGGTCAATATGAGGCGGCGACGAAGGAGCTCGCATATATCCTGCTTGGTACGCCGTCGAATGTCTCTGTTCAAATTGAAGCGGCCAAAACTTATAACGAATTAGGTGCTCAAAAGGGAAACGACGGCGGCGAGGCACAGTACCTGTATGCAATAGGTGGAGCACGTCCGGTGGACGGAGAAAATCTGGTCTGGGGGTGGCGTAAACTGAGTTCGTTGACTCAGGGGAAAGAGCAATTCACCAACGAATACTATGAAACTCGCCTCGGTATTGCAGAAGCTCGCTTAGGACTTGGCCGCCTGAAGCAAGGTGATGAAGGGAAGAAACATATTGGGTATGCCGAACTGGAAATCCTTAACACCTATAAGATCTACCCGGAATTAGGTGGTACTGAGTTTACTGCACGCTTTGAAAGCTTGCTGCGAACAATTCAGCAGGAGCTGGGCAAACCTGAAATATCTCTTGCCGAAGCGGCCGATGCGCCACTGGCAACCGAAAGTACGGACATTCCAGGGATCGAGCCGGCACCAACTCCTCCGAAGAAGGAAGAATCAAACAGTAATATGCTGCTGTTTGCCTCGCTGGCAGCCATTTTTGCAGTCTTTGGTTTGATTTTGTACTTCTGGGTGAAAAAACTATAACAACAGTTTGATGAACGACTTATACACGTTCTTTGAAAGAAAAATAAACATGATGAAACGATTGCACATTAACCAAGCGATGGCGACTCTGATATTGCTGTTTCTGGTTCAGCCTGTTTTTGGGCAGGTTAATGACCAGGCATATCTAAAGAGTAATCCAACGGAGGCGATTCGGGGACTGATTGATGAAATTACCAGTACAACAGTCGTAATTCGTGTCAATGGAACTCCGAGGACTCTGGCGGCGAATCAGATTTTCCGGATTCAGTTTGCCAATGCTCCGGCTGATCTGTTGCAAGCTGCTGCTGCCTATCGACGGGGACAGTTTAACGAAGCAAAGACTGGTCTGCAGGGAATCAATCTTGGCGAGATTCAGGATAAGTGGGTCAAAGAAGAGATAGCATTCATGTTGGCTTCGATTGATGCCAAAAGTGCCCTGGCAGGTGAAGGGGATAAAAATGCAGCTGGTACACTACTGATTGGTTTTATCAACGATTTTGCCAATAGCTTTCATCAGTTCGAAGCGGTAGAGCTTTTTGCTGATCTTGCATTCTCTGTCGGACAATTCCAAACAGCGGGGGAATACTATCAAAGGATGGTGAACTCTCCGTGGCCTGAAATGCAGACTTATGGCCGCTTGCGGCTGGCTCATGCAATTGCTGGTCAGGGGCAATTTGGCGAAGCGTTGACTCAGTATGAAGCAGTGGCCAAAAACGACGCGACAACGCCGGAACTACGAGCGATTGTTGCTGAAGCACAGGCGGGCCGGGCACGGTGTCTTGGTGAAACAGGAAAGGCGGCGGAGGGAATTGCAGCCGTTGAGAAAATTATTGCTGACAACGACCCTAAAACGCAGAAAAAACTGTATGCTCAGGCATACAATGCACAGGGAGTTTGCTATCGCAAAAACAATCAAAACAAAGACGCCATTTTGGCGTTCCTGCACACACATTTAATATTTAACCAGGACCCGGACGCCCATGCTGAGTCGCTGTATCACCTGACTCAGCTTTGGGAAGCTGAGAGTAAGGCGGATAGGGCCTCGAGTACTAAAACGCTGTTACAACAGAAATACGCCGGTACATTCTGGGAGAATAAACTGCGTAATCAGTAACATTAGATCAGTCTGAACAATAGGACGGCTGGTATTTACAATAAGATTTCCACAACATGCCTGACGATAGGTATTTTGTCTGCACATACAACCTCAAATGGTGTAACAGATTCATAGATCGGAGAAAAAGATGAATCAACTTGTTAAACAGATGCGTCCCAAGTGGATGTTGATCGGTCTTACCATGCTGGCTTTATTAGTCGGAGTGGGAGCCAGTGTCGATCTTGACTTTACAGAACAGGCTGTAGCTCAGGACCTGCCGGACGAAGGCCCAGCAGGTGGCGGTCAGCCAGCAGCTGACGGAGGCGGTGACGAAGCTCCGGCTGCAGAAAACGGCGGTGGTGAAAACGCCGGTGGTGGTAAAGATACTTCGATGCTCAGTTGGGTCTATGATGCACTGGGCCCGGGCTATATGGTCATCTTCCTGTCAATCTCCTTCACTCTCGTAGCTTTGTTTGTAATGAACGTTATCACCAGCGCTCGAAGTAAAGTTTGCCCCGTCGAATTAGTTGATGATTTCGAAGAGATGCTAAACAATAAACAGTATCAAGATGCCTATGAAATGGCTAAGGAGCATGAATCTGTTTTGGGAGCTGTTCTTTCTGCTGGTCTTGCAAAACTGTCTTCCGGTTACGAGCAGGCTCTGGAAGCGATGCAGGAAATTGGCGAAGAAGAAAACATGAAGCTTGAGCATCGGCTCAGTTATATGGCGTTGATTGGTACCCTCTCTCCGATGGTGGGGTTGTTTGGGACAGTTCACGGTATGATTAATTCGTTCCAGACGATTGCTACCGGCGGTTCGACTCCGGAGGCATCCGAACTGGCTAACGGTATTTCAACGGCGTTGTTCACGACTTTGATCGGTCTGGCGATCGCGATTCCAGCGATTGCCGCCTATAACATTATGAGGAATCGAGTGGCTCGCTTGATGCTTGAGGTTGGCATCCTTAGTGAAAACCTGATGAGTCGATTCCAGGGCGTCGGACAAAAGAAGTAATCTATGAGACTCGCTAAGAAACACGATTCGAGCATCCTCGAGGGTGATCTTACACCGATGATCGACATGACTTTTCAGTTGATCGCGTTCTTTATGGTGTTGATTAATTTCACTCAGAGTGAGTCGAACGATAAAGTCCAATTACCTGATAGTGAACTTGCCAAACCCCCGGAAACGGTTTTGGAGAACTACCGAATTATTCATCTCGCCGAAGATGGAACGGCTGTCATGGGAACCAAGGAAGAATACTATAAGGGGATGCGAACAGCGCTTGACCTTCAGTACCGTCAGATTCAGTTTAGTGGCGAGCAACCAGCAGATACGACCATCGTCATTCGAGCTCACAAGAATGCGAAAGGTGGAATGGTTCAGGAATTGATCCAGATCTGCCAGGAGGCAGGATTTGAGAGTTTTGCCTTGCGAGCAGAAGAAAATGTGAATAATGGCTTCAAGTACATTTCACCGGTACCAGGAGGCTAATTGACATGAAGATTAGAAATTCCGATAACGCCGGCGAAAAAATAGAACTGCAGATGACTCCGATGATTGACATCGTATTCCAACTGTTAGTATTCTTTATCATGACCTTTAAAATTGTCTCGATGGAAGGCGATTTCAATATTCGCATGCCTGCTGCTGCTCCTCAGGCCGCACCGCCTGAACAAATGGAATTCCCTCCGATGAAGCTCTATTTGTCAGCAGACGCCAATGGGACGCTGACCGGCATTCAGCTAAATGAATCTCAGCCGACTTCCTTTCAGGCGTTGAATCAGGAAATTCAGAAGTTAGTTGGAACCGATAGCGGACCCGGAGCGCGAGAGACTGCGGAAATAGAGATCGGCTTCGATTATGATCTGCGTTATGAATTTGTCATTGGAGCGGTCACAGCGGTATCTGGCACGAAGACGACCTCAGGTGATGTCGTGAAGTTGATCGAAAAGATTCGTTTCAATACCCCGGAGAATCCGAACGCCGGAGAATAGTTCGGTGTTGATAGGTTAAAACTATTACCGCTTGAGAAGCTAGGTTCTCAAGCGGTCTCTTTATGCGCGTGGATGGAATTCAGAATGGATCTTTTTTAGTCGAGTCTGGTCTACATGAGTATAGATCTGTGTGGTGGCGATGCTGGCATGTCCCAGTAATTCCTGTACTTGCCGCATATCGGCGCCACCGGCGAGCATATGTGTGGCGAAGCGAATGAGGGCTGATTTCTTTTGGGGCCCCTACTCTAGCGGCGTACTTTTTAACAAGTTCCCAAACCGCT
>PBCP01000049.1 GCA_002717145.1 Planctomycetaceae bacterium
TGCCTCATGGCAAGCCGATTCGGGAATTACTCTAGGTGGCCCCACTACCTTACGAAGAGTGCGTAGACAGTCTGTGCGTAACATCAGCTTCAGCTCTGCTTAGTCCGCCATTCCTACAGCACGATACCCAAGAACCGAGACAGCAGTTTTTGTTTACAAACCGTTTTTGGCTCGCATCATTTTAAGGCGATGAACACTCAGGCATGGCAACATTTAAACCAACCTTCGGGTAAGATGACCTTTTAACAATTTACACATGCCCTCACAAAGCAGCTAAAACCATGAAGCAAGTAATTAGCACACTCGCCGTTCTGCTCATTCCAACTGTTCTAATCGCAAGCGAAATGCAGCCGAATGTCATTCTCATCATGGCAGACGACCTTGGATACAATGACCTGTCATGTTATGGCAGCCGTGAAATCGACACGCCGGTACTCGATCAATTAGCAAGAGAAGGCATTCGATTAACCAGTTTCTATGCAGGCTGCACGATCTGCACCCCCTCCAGAATGGCCCTATTAACCGGCATGTACCCCGTTCGCTGTGGGTGGCAGGGAGGAGTTGTCGGCTATGGAGTCCAACCTCAAAATGGCCTATCCACGCAAACAACCACCATTGCGGAAGTCTATAAAAGAGCCGGCTATACCACTACTCTGATTGGTAAATGGCATTTAGGTGATACTGCCGAGCACTCACCGATGGCCCATGGATTTGAATCGGCGTTTTTCATCAACAAGAGTAACAATCAAACCAAAAAACTATGGCGGGGTGACTCCATCGTTGCGGATCCATTCGACAATCGCCAACTCACTGAGCAATTCACCTCAGAAGCGATCAGGTTTGTTGAAGCCAATCGTGATACTCCATTCTTTCTGTACATGCCTTTAAGTGCTCCACATTTTCCAGCTCAGGCTCATCCGGAGTGGGCGAACCGAACCAAACTCGGCGCTTATGGCGATGTCGTTGAAGAAATGGACGGTCGCATTGGGATGTTACTCAGCACTCTCACGCGACTTGAGATAGATGACCGCACGATCGTCGTATTTCTTTCTGACAATGGCGTCGAGCCCGGCCAGAAACAATGGGCCCAATCCGCACCATTTCGCGGGCTCAAGTGGAGTACGCTGGAAGGCGGCAACCGCGTTCCGTGCATTATTCGTTGGCCTGGCCGAATACCAGCCGAAACAGTTAACAATCAACTCATCTCGGCCATCGATCTATTTCCGACATTAATATCTGCCTGCCATTTAGATACGCCTAGCTTAAAAACAGTCCTTGCCGACTGCGATGGCGTCAACATATTAGAATCTCTCATTAAAAAACGTTATCGACGGCATGCACGTAATACTCTCCTTTTCTGGCATGGCTGGGGCACCCCTCAGGCAATCCGGATGAATCAATGGAAACTCTTCTTCGACGATGTCCAGGAACTTCCAGGCTCCCAACAGGGGCCGGTGCTTATCAATCTTAAAGACGACCCTGCTGAAATGACTAACCTTAGCGAGCAACACCCACAACGGGTCGAGGAAATGCTTGCCACGGCCCGGCAGCAACTGAGTTACCTGAATGACAATGCCATTCCTCTGGGAGGTCCCAAAGACTCACGCGTGAAGGTGCCGGCGACTCCGAAATGGCTCGACTGACATAATCGCCAGAGCATGTGCAACTCAATTTGGAGTCAAGTTAGATTCAGGTCGCTGTCACACGCCTAACGTAGCTCATGACATGCGTCTTAGGCAAATAGTTCCCGAATCGGTTTTCCCTCAGCGATGAGAGGAATAGGACGCCCCAACAAGTCATCGAACGTGGTGTTTTCGCCATCGATACCGAGATGATGATAAACGGTGGCCGTTACATCTTCAGGCGAGATTGGACGACTGGCAACATCGGCTCCGTGTGAATTGGAGCGTCCGATCACCTGGCCCATATTCATACCACCGCAACCGACAAGTACGCTGAATGTGCGTCCCCAGTGATCTCGGCCTGCGTATTTATTCATCCGGGGCGTACGACCAAACTCGCCCATAGCAATTACCATGGTATCTTCATAAAGACCACGGTTTTCGAGATCATCCATCAATCCTGAAATAGCAGTATCCAAAGGGGGGATCAGCAGATTCGAACCTTCTTCAGTCTGATAACGATTGGACGATCCATGATGATCCCAGGGGACACAATTCACAGTCACAAAAGTCACACCACGTTCAATCAATCGTCGCGCGACCAATGCGGATTGTCCGAACGTGTGCATTCCATAAGACTGACGAGTGGCAGTCTTTTCCGCGTTAATATCAAACGCTTCACGCACCCGACTACTAGTCAACAACTCAAAAGCTTTTTGATGATGCTGATCTAAGTCTTTCATCTTCGATTCATGGTCACGTTTCAGTTTATCCATTGAATTCAGCAGACCTATACGATCTCCTAACCGATCACCTGTAAGACCTGCAGCCAGAGACACGTTGCGAACCGCGTAATTTTCCGAAGCGGGGTCAGAATTAACCACAAACGGATTCAAGCCGCCACCAAGATAGGCTGAATAATGAAAGAAATTATCTGTGCCACCACGTAGATGCGGTACTCCCACATACGCCGGCATCCCCGGTTGGTTAGCTCCGGCAACAGCTGCCACAGCGGAGCCCATCGAGGGACGCCGTTGCTCCCGAAAATCCGGAGCATTAAATGCCGGACCTTCAAATCCGGTAAGCATCCAGTGATTTGACTTTGTGTGGTCTCCAGAACCATGATTGACGCTTCGGAGTATAGCGAGCTTGTCCATCCTTTTGGAAAGCTCTGGCATTAACTCACCGAATTGAACGCCGGCAACATTTGTAGGAATGGCACCAAATGGTCCACGAACCTCAGACGGTGCATCCGGTTTCGGGTCCCAGGTTTCCATGTGGCCCGGACCGCCACTTAGCCAAAAAAGAATAACGGAAGTCTTTCGGTCTTGTGGCCGTGACGCCTGAGCGCGAAGCTTCAGCAATTCGTTTAGCCCCAGTCCACCCGCCCCGAGCATACCAGCCTGTACAAAACTACGTCGACTTACGTCCCGATCACTCATCTCTCGTCCAATTAGACTCGTTCGAGCGTACCGCTATAACCGGCAAACGTATCCGTTTCGACACCTAGTCGTTGCAGTACCGTTACAAACAGGTTGGCCAATGGCAGCTCTTCTGCTTCGATTTTCCCTCGCCAGCCGGCATCAGTATCAATCCCTGCGCCCGCCTGATTATCTTCATTACCCGTTCCAAACTTGAGGTATCGCCCATTATCAAACCCCATATTCTTACCGCCCGCTGAAATAATTGGGTAGTTACGGGACAAATGGAAGCTACTTGAGGCTGAGCCATGCATGGCGAAAGTATTGTCCAGCATGTTACCATCGCCATTTGGCTCTTTCGTGTCTTTGAGTTTTTGTACGAACTTGCCAAACTCCATCGCCTGATAACGATTATAGGTACCCAAATTTTCCCAACCTTTAGGTCTCTTAACGGCATGAGTCAATCCGTGAGCACCACCCAAACCAACGGCTTTGGAAAGAAGGTCGTGTGGCCCTTCCCCGTTTTCCCGTCCTAACTGGAACGTCGCAGATCGCGTTGAGTCACTCAGGAACGCCAGATAAATCAATTCATACATTGTTTGGAAGTACAGCCGTGCTTCCTTCGGATCGGCATCCAACTTCAAGTTACTTTGATCGACAACTGGAACGGGAGTATCGATCCACCGTTGAGCTTTTGCTAGCTTTACCTCAGTATCTCGCACAGCATCCATATACTGCTGAAGTGTTTGCTGGTCTTTTGCCGACAGTTTGCGTCCAAGGCTGCGGGTATGTTCGATCAACAGGTCCAGCGAACTTTTGCTGCGCGCCAGCCGAGCCGCAGCGTCATTACCGCTGGTTACAAACAGCATATCAAAAATTTGTTTAGGACGGTTCATTGCCGGGATGGGACGTCCTTCTTTATTAAACGATTGAGTTTGAGCACCACGAGGCCCGCCAACTCCGCCGTTGGTAGACATCACCAAAGATGCGTGACGCGTTTTTTCACCAATATGGTTTGCATAAACCTGATCGAGTGAAATCGAGTTCTTATACGCTCCGTGCCCACCTGTTGCAGCACCGGTCAGATACTGATCGGCGTTGGAATGCCCATGCACCTGACGAACTGCAGGATGAGACAATCCGGAATAGATCGTTATCTCGCTTCGTAGCGGTTCCAGGACATCAAGGACTTTTGTCAATTGAAAATCACGTTCTCCACCACGAGGAAACCAACTCCAATCTTTCCAGGCGGGATCATTCTTAAGCGGCAACCCAACTCCATCCGGGTGATAAACACTTAAGAAACGACGAGGTGTTTTCTCGGGCACCTTTTCAGCATCCGCAAATGTTTCCAACCAGGGAAGCGATAGTGCAATCCCGGAACCCTGCAAAAACTGCCGGCGAGACGTTGATATTGATTTCATGGACATGCTTTGATTCCTGTGGAATTATTTGGCGTTAAAAATATCGCTTTGTGCAATAACGTGAATCAGGTCGCGTAAACCATCACCCTGCTTACGAAATTGTACAACAATCTTATCTATATCGGCATTATCACTAAATGACAGTGACCGTCCGATAGCATATGTAGTCATTTTTTCAGCGATTGCTCGCGCAAACTGATCCTGACGATCGGTTAGCAAGTACCGCTTTAGCCCCATAATCCCATCAAGCTGTTGCTTGTTAAACAACTCAGCACTGGCATCTACAGGTCCGTTTTTCAGTTGAGTTCTAAAACTTCCAACTGCATCATAATTCTCAAAAGCTATCCCCCAGGGATCAATCTTTGCATGGCACGATTTACACGCCGGTTTATTGCGGTGATCTTCAATGCGCTCTTTCAATGTCATCTGCAGAATGCGGGGATCGGCAAGATCCACTTCAGGAACGTTCGGTGGCGGCGGAGGTGGTGGGTCCTGTAAGATCCGCTCCAACATCCAAATCCCCCTTTTTAACGGGTGGGAATCCGTGCCATCTGAATTCATGCTTAGCATCGCTGCCTGAGTTAAAACGCCGCCACGATTCACACTGGCGGCAACCGGCACCCGCCTAAAGTGAGGGCCATATACATTACCAATTCGATAGTGCCCTGCAAGCTTTTCATTAACAACGACGTAATCTGAGTGAATGAAGTCCATTACGCTGTCATTGCCGGCAAGTACTTCGCGGAAAAATGCTATCGGCTCTTCATGCATTGAATCTCTTAGCGTGCCATCTTTAACGTGTGTCACATTATCCAAACCTTCCAGGCCCAGCCACTGTCCGACGAACTGCTCTGCGAACCGATTCGCCCGCTCATCCTCAAGCATCCGTTCAATTTGTGCCTCCAATACGTCTGGCTTGCGAAGCTCACCCTTATAGGCCACTCCCAAAAGCTCTACATCTGGAATGCTAGACCACAAAAAGAAAGACAACCGCGTTGCAAGCTCCAGATCACTAATCGTCTTATCCTTCGCATCCTGAGGCGATCCATTGGCTGTCGTTAAGTAGAGGAATTCGGGAGACGCAATGACAGTTGCAAGCACCTCCTGCATCGCCTGTTCAAACGATCCGAAATCAGGTCGGTACTCTTTAAACAGGCTAACAAACTGTCCAACTTCCTGATCTGTCACTGTTCTTCGCCACGCTCGAGCCATGAAGACTTTCAATACTTCCGAGGCATACACGTCTTCATTTTGACTATTGGCACTTTCAAAGAATATGTCGCGATGTGACTGCGGGGGCCACTGGGCATAGAACGGGGCGCTGATTTCAATATGATCAATGAGCACGGTCAAAGGCTCAGGACCACGATTCCCGTTGGAAACATTTCGGATATGGAGGAATTCATCGCGTCTCGGAAAAGTAGTTTCAAGTTTGCGAAAAGGATTACGCTGTATATCACCAAGGGAGATGAAGAAATCAATGTACTCCGGAGATTCGGCTGGCGCTGCCACAGCAAGGTCATGATGGCTAATAACTTGCGAGAAGTTCGCATTATTGCTCGTGTGAGCACTAAAGGTAAGTCGAAGATTGGCAAACAATTCCGGATTCATATTCGACCTTGCAGCACGTATACGCACTCGCATGATTCCGTCATCTGGTAAAAACCGATCCAGATTAAACTTCAGTTCCTTACCAGCTCCAAGTGAAAGCCGGACGGGCGAGTCGGCTGGAGCAGCCCCGACTACGGCATTCGAGTCCGGCTTAAAATTGCCGCCATTGTAATTAATCGCTTTCCCGGTTTGTTTATTGAGGAAGTGATTATTGTTTCGGGTTTGCCTATAGTTTTCATCATTCTGATTGAACACTTTGGCGTTCGCTGCCGACGTTAAACGATTCATCTCGGCTTCCAGCGGAAATCGGTAAACCACCGGCGTTGGCTGTTCACCATGTACCGTCGTTCTTTGTAAGGCCTTGAGGCCAATCTGGCGACTCGTCTGGAACTGCATCGCGGACATTTGAAGTAATTCCGAGCGGTTTTGAAATCCATCGTCGGAGACGGTGTCGGGTGGCAACCGCTCTACCATGTCAAAAGGAAAACCCAACAAATCCTGCAGAGCGTAGTTGTATTCGTACCTCGTCATACGACGAAACGAAGAATACTCCTGACTGTTTTTACGTACGTGATATGCCTTTTCAAGTTCGGCTCCAACCCATTCGACCAGCAGTCCCCGATCTTTGTCTGCCAATGCAAACTCAGGTTCATCGGCCGGAGGCATTTCCGAATTTCCAAGCGCGTTATATACCTCTTTCCATTGGCCAACGTGCTCTCCGGTCAATAGATTTGGATCCAATTGATCAACCCGCAAACGCCCTTCAGATCGATCCGGGCCGTGACAAGCCAGACAGCTCTTTTGAAGCAGTGGATAAAGCGTCTTTTTATAGTCGGTCAGATTTGCTTTAGGCGGCTTCTTCGGATCCTGAACATTCGTATTGTCTTCCCTTAGAAACCTAGAGTTCTCCCTACCTAACTCCCTGGCTTGCTCCAGCGACAATGAAGAAAGGCTATCCTGAGCCACAACCGGTATGGATATCGATAAAAGAAGTACAAATGTAAGCCGAGTAAAAATCATAGAATTCCGGAGCTGGGCCCGACAAAAACAGGTGAAAGCAGCCGTTATTATACCAATCAAGCCCATCCTGCTCTATGTGAGTTCAATTATTACGAAGACTTCCTGGATTTCCCAAGGATTCCACCTGAATTCACCTATTTAGCCCATTAACAGAGTCCAGCACGGACTTTAGACTATGCACTGTTGAGCCCTTACTTAATTCACATTGAGGGGTAGGGTTTGGCACTTGAGGTCGAAGCCGATGCAACGGTTTTGACCTCTTTTTATGCTTCACCTTCAAGCACGCCAAGCCGACATTCCATGAAAACTATTGCCTTCACGGGAAAACGCTCTGAAGGTCGTTGGGGTTCAATAACGCAACTTTGTGGCAGCACTACCGACGTTCTACATTGACTGACTGATACAGCACTTCTTCAATAACAGCTTTTAGTCGATGACTATCATGTCGCGTGCGATCCATCACGTCATCGATAACGATTTCATCCTGGGGTGTCAATTCCCGCGCGACTGCAAAGCGAAACAGATGCGAAATGAAGGCTCTGGAGAACCGGTCGCTCTCAGTGGTCAGCGATTGTTTAAACTCTAGAACATTCTGAAATTCATAAGTTCTCATGAGCGTGCCGGTTACATCGACATCGCGACCATTGGGATAGACATCCCGCCAACGTCCTGTGATATCATAGTTCTCCAACGCAAATCCCAGTGGGTCCAGTTTCGCGTGACACCCTGCACAAGACGGATTGTCGCGATGAGCAGCAAACTTCTCACGAATCGTAAGATTCTTCGGACCGTCGTCTTCGTTGAGCGGTGGAATGTCGTTGGGGGGCGGAGTCGGAGGGTCGTTAAACACGACCTCAGTAATCCAAACTCCCCGAGCAACCGGATGTGTGCGTTTTGGCCCTGATGTCATACTCAACATCGCCGCGTTGGTGACGATCCCACCATAACGCGGATCCTCGATCGCCACGCGGCTGAATTGTTGTGTTCGTAATAAATTGCGAATGTGATTATCATACCCACGCTGAGCTTCATCTCGGTGGACAGCTATTGGTTTCGGTTTGGGCAGGCTATTGAGTCGATCCTGAACGATTTGCCGTTCCCGGGTAACTTCATCTTTCTTCAAACTAAGCTCGCGACGAATTTCTTTAAATTCCGGTGCGATGGCCCGATAATACTGCGAAAGAACCTTCAGCTGTTCAGCGTTCCGCTTACCCCGCTCTACCTTAAGAGCAGCAACAACTCCATTTGGTAACTCAATAGCAGCAGCTTTGAAATAAAACGCATATCCACCAATGCCATTGGAAACCTTCAACAGGATTGTGTTTTCACCTTCCGACAACTCTAGTCTAAACTTATCCTGATCCGGTGCGACTCCGCGAACCATATTACGCTGTCCGATGAGCACTCCGTTATGCCACAACTTAAAGCTATCGTCTGAACCGAGTGAAACCTCGACAGACCTGGAGGCAGCCGACTTGATGGTCCGATATAAGTAATGGGCGCTATTCCCTTCTCTAAGTTCGTGTATTTTTCCGTCGACCAGACCTTCCTCACGCTTCCAGCTTAAATCTCCATATTGCTTCTTGAGATCGACTGCGGCTTCATCAATAAACACTTTGGCGTGAGCTTCATCCAGGCTGCCGGCACGAAATGGCCCAATCTTGTGCCATGGTGACAGCTCATATTCTCCATCAATCTGTTTAGCCTGTTCTTCTTCCCATTTCATCTGTCCGGCTTCAAGATCCGCCTCGACCAATCCTGCAGCTACAGGATCTTTGAGAGCCGCTTCAGTCTCCTGCAGCGTTTTGTTGAGGCCATCGATGAGCAATTGTTCGGCGGTGACCGCACTGGCCCGTATGGCATTTTCCTTGCGAATGGCAATTTCGTCGACCCCTGGCGCTTCAAGTCGGTCCTCATACCAACTTTGGAGGAATGCACTACGATAACTAAACGGCGGTGCTAAAAGCTGCTCAACCGGACGATTTTCTACAAACACACTGTCGAATAAAAGCAGTGGTTCAAGGACCATCTGCACTGTAGCCGGGTATTGCCCATCCAGGCTGAAATACCTATTGATATCCGGATCCGGAGTGACAGCCATCAGTGTTTCCAATTGCATCCACTGAACGGGGAAACTATCCATGAACCGTTCAATCTTTGGATCTTTTAGCATTCGTTGAATCGCTGTTCTCAACACCTCTGGATCGCTCAACTGGCCGTTATTGGCCAAATTAAGTAATTCATCATCAGGGCAACTTCCCCACAATGTATAAGACAGACTTGAAGCTATTTCGAACTGGAGTTCACCTGAAGTCGCGGAACGGCTTCGAAAGAAGAAACGCGGGGAAGAAAGAATCGCGGATACCACTCGTTTCATAGATTCGGTGATCCCGATCCCCTGTGCATGTTGCCTTAACGCGTAGTTCGTATAGCGTGTCAAAGTCTCTTGGTCTATCGGCCTCCTAAAGGCCCGATAGAGGAACACAGTGAGGCGTTCACGAAATTCTTCCTCGACCGATTGACGTGTTTGTTGCTCCGAGAACAACTCATCCCATACTCCCACTCTTTCCGCAGTAAAGTCTGGGCTTTCGACAATGGAAACACTAAGCCGCAGAAAAGCATCCAACAGTAAAGGGGACATCGTCAGCTTATCTAGTTGGTTATCAAAACCGTGACTGGCCCGAGAATCCTTTGGAAATGGTTTGACTTCTCGCATACCCGCACGTGGCCGCAATGCCATAGATTCAACCTGGACCTGGTCTGGCATGGCCTCAGAATCTCGGGTTAGATAGGTGCTATGACGAGTCATGAGTTTCTCGGGTAAAGCAAAGACATCCATATCTAACTCGAATAGATCACGGACCGTATTGTTGTACTGAAACCGATTAAGGCGTGCCATTCCATCAGACATCACGGCTGTTTCGAATTCAACCTGACGCAACACCTCCGCAAGTCCTGCCAACAACTCAGCTCGAACAGAATTGTCCAACACCGGCGCACCATCCGGGGGCATGGTTCGGTCTGCAACAGCATTCATGACTCGTACAATCAGTTCCGGATCATTCCTCAAGTGCCGTGAATTCCGCAGCCTCTTAAGATTTACATCGGCATTCGTCTCAAAACCGCCGTGGCAATCTACACAGCTTTGTTGCAACAGCGAGACAGCAGTTTTGCCGGGGTTTGCCAGTAGCCATCCTCCGCTGCTCCACAACGTCAGGGAGAGAACAAACACAATTGATTTAGTTTTAGCAAACACGAGACAAGAAACCTTCATTGAATAACTGGCGCTGTTTCCGGGGGCAGCATCATTGCTACACCCACAACTCTGACAGACCACCGTTACTATCTGCGAAACTATCGAGTTCCACTCCCATCATTTGCGCGAAACTCAACCACAAATTCGAGTTATAGGTTCCGCTCTTCACTTTCAGGAACCGCCCTTGCCTCATCTGCCCTTGTGCCCGGCCTGCGACCACCATTGGCAAATCATAAAACTGGTGTGTTGAACCGTCACCGAGTCCCGCACCATATGCAACGATAGAATTGTCGAGCATCGTAGAACCGTCTGACTCCTTAATCTCTTTCATACGTTGGATAACATAAGCGTACTGCTGCATGTGGAACAGGTCTATTTTCATAATGCCTTTGTAACCGTCCCCCTTTTGATTGTGAGTCATATTGTGGTGCTGCACTGGCTTGTCGAACACACCTTCATACATCAGCGTCGCATCCCATCTCTCAGGCCCAATCATAAACGTTGATACGTTGGTTATTCCCATCTGAAAGGCGAGTAATACCAAATCGGCCTGCAGTCGTATGTATTCGCCACGTGGGAGCACTTCTGTTTTAGGTATTTCGATGTCGACATCAGCGAGCAGTTGCTCCATCTTTTCGATTCGCAATTCAATATCCCGGACCATCGACATGAATTCATCTAGTTTTTGGCGATCTCCGACAGCCAATTTCCGGGAAAGAGTTCTCGCATCGGCAAGAACCAGATCGGTGATATTATCGACGTGTTCCTGAAACCCACCCCGCAGGAACAACCGGTCATATAGTTTCTGTGGTTCCCGAATAGACGGAGCCATTTTACCCGGGCCGTACCAGGAAATATTATCGAATTCGATTGGTTCCTTAGGTGCACGAAAACCGTTACAGCTAACTTCCAGCGTGTTATAGATAGTCTGATGTCCAATTGCATCACCTATCACCTGATCTAAGGTACGCCCATTGGGGTGACGAATACCTTGCTCCTCTGCCTGAACAGGAGACAGACTGGTTAGATAGCAAGACGCGCCTTGAGCATGAACATCCTGTCCGTTCTTATAAGTACGTTCCAGCCCCGTGATCATCGTGATGTCATCAGCATGCTCCTTTAGGGGCTGCATCGTCGGAGTGAAATCCAGGGGGTATTCTCCGGGGACATTATCTATACGCTTCTGCTGCTTCGTCTTATCCGCATTGAAACCACCTATAAATGCAGGAAGTTCCGCCTCCGCTTCACCCGGGAAAAAACCACGCCGCACAATTCCGTTTGGAATGTACATCAACATCAGCTTCTTACGGGGCTTTAATTCATCCGAAAAGCCAGATTTCGCGTGAGCCAGAGAGGGTAAAAATGGTAGGAGAAGCGTAGAGCCATGAGCTTTTAAGAAATGGCGACGATTGAATTCCATTGTGCAATTTTTCCATCTAGGGCTTTAGGCTGAATCAAGTTCTACGCCTATTTTAATTGGATTGCCGATAGGGGTCAAAATCACTCTGGCATACGATGTGCAATTATCGCGTAATAGCCCTATCCGATTTGCCAGGCGGCTCGTCGGATGTCACCCTTGAGTGGCAATCGAGGCGGCGTAGTCTACGTTCCTGCACGGATGCCGTCTTTCACTCTCTACAGCCGGTCAACAGCCCTGCGACCGAATGGATTCTCAGTCGGAGCCAGTTTATATCCCATACAAGGAGGAATCGGTCCGTCAGGGTCATTCGGAAACAAATTCCAGCGGCGATGAAACTCTCGCACGACAGCATCATTAAAAATTGACGGGGACACAAAACCGCCTCCTCCATCACGCAACAAATTAAAGTGAACATGGCTTTTTTGAGACAACTGTTGATCGTCCGGCAGATACATCCTGGCAATAACCTGCCCCTTCGTTACCCTTTGGCCTGGCTTGACAAGTATAAATTGATCATAGAATCCGTTGCTTTCCGGACGTATGAACGGTTCGATACTGTAATGAAACGTCATCGTGGTATCTCCGTCAGTGGCAAACGTCAATCCGATTCCATAACGGGTATTGGCAATTTTCCTTCCAACGGCTGGCTCAAACATAGAACGCAATTCATAGGAATAATCAACGCGACTGATCACCCCATCCGCGACTGCATAAATCGCGGGATAAGACTCTTCAGAAGTATTGCCTTGTTTGAAATAAACGTGACCGCCTGTATGTGGTCTTTCAGCCCGTTGCCCTCGATATGGATGCCCACGTCTAACAAGTGCAAGCTCGACCAGAAAACGATCTGATGGCACGTTCATAAAACTTTGGATTGGCGGCAACCCCCTAAAAGCCTCCTTACGAACTTTGGGGTCGATTGTTTCCGTTCGGTTATTTGAAGGATTGGAGTCCGCCTTGATGGCTGATAGCCCCGCCACCAAACAAAGTATGGGCGATGCCAACACAATCAACCTCAGCCTAACTGCAAAGTTGTTAATTCTATATGAATTGATGACAAATACTCCTCGCAAAACTTGTCACTCCATCAACGCGGCCAACCATTAAACCATCACCAAAATAGCAGCCTCTCACAGCAAATCAAAGTTGCGACGACAATGGGCAGCTTGGTAGTATTAAGTGTAGTCAGACGATTGATTCTGGCGATAAAACACGTAGAAAGTACTTCTATAGTATTAGCAGAGGCTAACACATGCTTACAATCTTCAACACCGGTGGCTCAGGTTCCCGAAATTGCGATGGCGTCTCACGACGTAACTTCTTAAAGATTGGCGCATTAGGGGGAGCACTGTCACTCACAGACTTAGTCCGAGCTGATGCTATAAACGGTCGCTCTAGCAATCCCAAATCCGTGATTATGATTTATCTGGTCGGAGGACCTCCGCATCAGGATATGTTCGACCTCAAACCGGATGCTCCTGCAGAAATTGCTGGGCCCTGGAAGCCGATTCACTCTAATGTTCCGGGCGCTGAAGTTTGTGAACTCCTGCCAATGATGTCCACTCGGATGGACAAATTCACCGTCATCCGCTCGCTTAATGACGCCCAGGCGGGGCACGATGCTATTCAGTGTTATACGGGGCGTACACATGCTGCTCCGGTCCCAGCCGGTGGCTGGCCCCAATTTGGTTCCATCGTCAACAAAATCCAGGGACAGGCGAATCCCGGCACACCCGGATTTGTTAGCCTTTGTTACACATGCACCCATGGCCCCTATAACGAACCGGGACCGGGTTTTCTTGGAGCACCGTTTACCGGGTTCCGTCCTCTGGGAGACACCCGTCGTGATATGACGCTTAAAGGGATAACTACTGATCGTTTAGGAGACCGGGAACAATTGCTGTCGAGCCTCGATACCTTTCGTCGAGAAGCGGACTCCAGCAGCCAAATGGATGGTCTCGACACATTCACTCAGCAGGCGATTGGAATATTGACTAGTTCCAAACTCGCAGATGCACTGGATCTATCCAAAGAATCACAAGAAACTCGCGATCGTTACGGTGAAGGTGATCCTTCGATCATGATCGATTACAACGGAGCCCCGCGCGTTCCCCAAAGCTTTCTGGCTGCTCGGCGACTTATTGAAGCCGGAGCCCGCGTTGTAACTGTGAATTACAGCAAATGGGATTGGCATGGAGGGCTTAACGCTGAAGGCAGAGCCGACAACCGGATCTTCACTCGTGAAAAAGAAGACTTCCCAATTTTCGACAAGGCGATTACCGCTCTAATAGACGACCTACACGACCGCGGGCTCGACAAAGATACTGCCGTCCTTGTTTGGGGCGAATTTGGTAGAACGCCGAAGATCAGTGCTAAAGTCGGACGTGACCACTGGCCTCGAGTTGCCTGTGCCCTCATGGCTGGCGGAGGCATGAAACATGGTCAGGTGATCGGTGCCACCGACAGCCAGGCTGCGGAGCCAGCCGATCGCCCCGTCGCATTCCAGGAAGTGTTTGCAACGCTTTACCATCACCTTGGCATTGACCCTCGCACCGCGACGATCGACGACCTACATGGACGGCCTCAGTATCTAGTCGATCAGGGACGCATGCCTATAGCCGAGTTGATCTAGGATATGCCATCAATTTCCCAAAGGCGTGATACCTTCCCGTCAACCATTTTTCATGTGCGACTAGCGAACAATTTCTAAGTCCCAATCGTCCTCGAGGCCGGTAACGCGGACTCCTTTGTGGGTGTAGAAACAGCTGATCCAGCGACCGCCAATTGGCAGCCGCAATTCCATTGTCTCCCAGACCTCAGGTAGTACGGGGCCGATGTGCACCTTTTTGTCGGGAATAGAATAGGAAAGACCGGCCAACCCTTCTATATAGAGAAGCAGTTTACCTGCATTGAAATTTGAATACTGATCACCAAACAGCGTAAGATCACGTTGATAGGCCTCCGGTGCAACTGGAATTCTCCAAGTCTCGCTCCAGTTATAGTTTTCAATGTGATTTAGCGTAAGTTCACTTGCCACCCCTTTCAACTTTTGACGAAACATCCCGTCAAGCGTGAAGTAGGCTGTATCCGGGGTATATCCAAAGGACTGATCTACTGAAGTATTGAACAGCCTCATCGACTGTTTTGCCATCGCCAACGGAAAAAACTCCCCGAAGAATCCGTCCTCTTTGTTGACGGCCCATGCACCGACCATCTTCCGTGCATACTCCTGAGGAAAATGAGGGGACCTCATTGCCCAAAAAGCATTCGTCATTAACATGCCATTACGTGGGCCGGCAAAATAATTGGAAATGCCATTAGCTTCCCACCGATCATCGAACATGCGACGCACATGTTCCGCATCATTACGCACCAGCTCCTGCCAGTGGGCACGATCCTCTGGATGCCCTGTCAACTCCGCCATGCGTTCAAGGGTACGGGCGACTCCAAAATTATTCATCGCAAAACTCGTCAAACGACGCCAAAACAATTTGCGAAAGTGCCCTTCGTAACACGCTTTGAGAAATTCGACATCTCCCGTGTGCTGATAAATCTGCCAGGCCCCCAGCACGTGCTCCGACGTTTCACCTCCATAAGCACCACTGTGCCAGGCAATTCCCTTATTATCCGACAACATGCGGATACCGTTTTCCAATTCCCGATAACGATCATTTTGCGTCAAATGCTTCCACGTCAACACGTTGCCATAAGCGAACTGAGATTTATCCTGAGTCCAGGCTCCCACCTTAATCTGAAACGCCGCATCATATCGATGCATTCCCAGAAAGTTATTGACTGCAGTCTGTGTGTGTGGCTCCTGCTCCCAACCCTCCCCTACATCGATGTAATACATTAAGTAGAGCGCCCACAAATAGTAGTAGATATCAACAAACTTCTCATCCGGACAGCGAAACCAGGGTACCTGTTCATTTAACAGTTGGTTCATGACCGCTGTCTTTTGAGCCATCAAGCGTAATCTATCGTTAACGGCAAGCCGCACTTTGGCAATTGTCTCGAGTTCCTGATCCCCCATACCCCAGCCAACTGACGTTCCCCGAGAATCGCATTTAACTGTAAAGCCATAATGTTGTACACCTCGCTCATCACAATGTAGTAACGTTGCCCCGGTAATGTCTCTCGAGCAAGTAAGCACGGTAGACATGCCGTCATAAACACAAGGTCCAATCCGTTCCGGGCCCCCGGGGTCCGGACGTGACTTAACATTACCTCCTTCAGCAATCACAAGTGCATTTTCAGCGGGAACCAGCTTAATTTTTGCGGAAGACGACACGCTATTTCGGTGAAAGAAGCTATGCCCTTCAAACCTGATCTGGACAGGACGGCTCGCTGTAATCACCGACACCACGGCATCATTAGAAGCGATGAATTTTTCTTCGCGGATCGTGACCCCGTCAAGTTCATAGACGCAGATCATCTTGTCGGGACGCCACATCATGCTGGTAGGTTTGGGGTGTTTCACCACTTCACCATCAAGAATTACACTTCCATAAAGCACACGTGTGTCTTTATAGAATTCCCAACCACTGAAATCGTTCCCAACCCCCGTATGCTCGGCCCCCCGAAGCTGGCTCTCAAGAATCCCTGTCCCGCGGCTTCGAAGGTCATGAAAAAACGGGTGGGTAAGTCCAATGGTTTCATCCTCAACCAGATTCCAACTCGCGTGAAACCCACCAATATAGTAGCTCAGGTTTCCCGCCATAAAACCATGCTTGCGTCCCTGAATTTCATGCTCGAGCCGTTTACAGTAATCTGAGAAGTCCGGCTTTTCGTCGGCTTGAATGTTTGAGCACGAAACAAGCATCGCACAGAATATCAAAACTTGCTTCACGAAGATTCCTCCAAAATGCTACGCCGTTCAGGTGTCGTCATTTTAGCAAACTTGCCCACGGACCGTTATCTGCCATTGATTAGGCTGAGAACTGCACAATCAAGTGCCGGGACAGTCACTCCAGACTGAAATGGAAGCAAAGCAGCACGAGTACTAAGAGCTTTAACCTGATCCCCACGGTTACGATTGCAGAAGCTAGCCAAATCATCTCGAGTGCCGACATGCATAACAGGACTTACAAAACGAGCCAATCAACAACTGAACATTGTACCATTGCTATATCATTGATTTGCTATCATGAGTCATTACCCTTTTTTCAACTGTGTGAAATACAGCCATGGACCAGTCCGCTCTTGAGCATCTACTGACGACCGATGAACATGCAACATTTGAGCGAGACGGCTATCTTGTCGTGCGTAATGGGATCGCACCTGGCCTGCATCAAAGACTTATCGATGTTGTCGACCGAGTGGACCAACGTGAACGCAAACCGGAGCATGGCAATCGTTTGCTTTCGGTAACCGACGTGATTCAGGAAGACATGGCCATGGTTGAGCTAATCGACAACCCCCGTGTGTTCCCCAAACTCCTAAGCATTCTGGGTTGGAATATCTATCTGTATCATTCCCATCTGGATGTAACACCAAGCGAAAATGTTCAGGACCAGCCGTGGAGTGTCGCCTGGCATCAGGACAGCATGCGAGTTAACGACGAGATTGAATCCAACCCGCGGCCACGCCTCTCGGTTAAGATCGGCTATTACCTAACCGATGTTAGTCAGCCCGACCATGGAAACACGCTGGTGCTTCCCGGTTCCCACCTGGACAATCGCCTCGAATGCCCGAATGACGGAGTTTCAAACCCTGCTGGAGCAATCCCACTTTGCTTAGACCCCGGCGATGCCGTGATTTTAGATCGTCGCGTATGGCATACCCGCAGCCCAAACACATCCGGCTCCTCACGCAAAGTAATCTGGTATGGTTACAGTTATCGCTGGATGCGTCCCAAAGACGAAATGACCGTCGATCACCTTTACGACCAACTGGCTCCAATACAACGCCAAATTCTGGGCGCCGGTTCAGCCAACAGCGCTTATGACCCCAAACCTGAAGACACTCCGTTAAAAGCATGGCTCGAGCAGCATGCACCCCAGCTGGCAACGAACTCACCTCATGGCACATCCGATGCACGTCCCCCTGCCGGTGGACAACGCGGAAACAATATCGGCCGAATGTAAACAACAATCCTCAGTTAGGATGTCAAAATGAAATCTACATACTTCATTTCAGCCTGCTCATTACTTGTCTTGCTGGTCATCACCACCATCTGTCATGCTCAACCCACGCTCGTCGGACATTGGCCACTCACTAACGACGCAAACGATACCACGGGAGGTCAGCGGCATGGAACCATCGAAAATGTAACGTTCGATGAAAAATCAGGCGCTACGTTTAACGGACTCAATTCCAGGATCTCAATTGGCAACGTCGATCGTTTATTCCGGGGAGACTTTTCAATTAGCGTTGATGTCCATACCGACGAAAAGTTAACTGATGTAGTCGGAGACATTCTTTCGTATTTCGATCCCGAATTGCGACGTGGATTCAATTTTTCAATTATGAATTATGCGGGCGTAACCAATGCTCAATCGAATTACCGAAACGTCCATTTCGGAATCAGTGATGGCAAAGAAAAACCTAACTGGGTAGATTGTGGCCGACCTGGAAACAATATGTATATTCGGTCCCTTACCGTTTTTGATGGCTCTTTATATGCATCCACATGGGAACCGCAGGAGGGTGGACGAGGCCATATTTATCGCTATGCAGGAGGTCAGCAATGGATTGATGTTGGCTCGCCAGATCCGGCAAACTGCATATCGACTTTGGCAGTATACAACGGCCAGCTATATGCCGGCTCAGAACTCTATAGTGGCGGTGGTTCCTCTCTACCTCTTTCACCCAACGAGAATGTCGGGGGCGTCGTGTACCGATATGAGGGCGGTAAGCAGTGGACTAGCATGGGGAAAGTGGCTGATGTCAGAAGTGTTAGTGGCCTAGCAGTCTTCGACGGAAAGCTCTATGCAGGAACCGGCTCGACTGGAGCCTGGCGTGATACACCACGGCGTCGCGGTATGTATCGTTTTGATGGTCCTGGAAAATGGACTGATTGCGGTTGTCCGGGATTAAGAATCGTGCACCTTGGCGTGCACAACGACAAACTCTACGGACTCAGCTACGACGACGGCGGCTTTTTTGAATATCTGGGGGGCACCGAATGGAAACAACTGGGTCCGATCCCCGAAACCACTCAAGCATACGCCATGATGGTCTATCAGGGAAAAACGCAGGTCGCCACCTGGCCCACCGGATCTGTCTACGAACTTGACGGTCCGCAAAAATGGATCCACCGGGGCCGACTAGGCCAAGAAAAAGAAGTAATGGCTGTATCCGTATATAACGGTAGTTTTTATGCCGGCACATTACCGTTAGCCAACGTCTATCGGTACGATGGTAAATCCCAGTGGAGCAACACCGGACAATTAGATAAGACACCAGACGTAAAATATCGCCGTGCCTGGTCGATGGCGGTCTACGACGGAAAGCTATTTTGTGGTGTGCTGCCATCCGGCCACGTTCACAGTCTTAACATCGGACAAAACGTGACCTACGATCAGACGCTTTCTCCAGGTTGGCATCGACTCACAGTCACACGTGGTAAATCAAACGTCAAGCTCTACATTAATGGTCGACACATCGCTACAAGCGATGACGATTCCCACACGGTCGGCGAGTTATCCAATGATATGCCCCTATCAATCGGATATGGTCAGCACGATTATTTCAATGGTAAAATTCGGGATATCAAAATCTTCCAAGGCGTTCTAACAGTACCACAGATTCGAAGACTCGCCCAGTAACCTCACCAAACAGTAATTTTTCAGATATGATTCGACCTACGGTTTCCACACTACTCGTTTTATTTTCGACGCTCGTTGCACTTGCCGAACGACCTAAATCTCCAGACAAATATAGGATTACTGCCCCCCCAACCTACCTGAAACTGGATTCGTTCTACACGAAACATGTCAGTGCCAGTGGATATCCGGTCGTTGGCTCCGAGAAAGTGAACGACTATGCTCTCAAGGAAACAGCGTACCTCATCGATTTAATGCTGGCCCACCGCCCGGAAGTTCGCAAAATCATGATCGCGAACAAATCCCGCTGTGTCGTCATGGCTCATAACGAATATACGACTGACCTTCCGGAGCACTCACATTTTTCCCCCAAAGATTACTGGGATGCACGCGCCCGCGGACTGGGTGGGTCTGAGGATGACCCGGTTTGTTCCGTCGGAGAAGAGAATGTGCTTTCCTTCAAAGGCGATCCTTACCATGCCGAGTGCATTCTCATTCATGAATTTGCTCACAACATTCATTTACGAGGTCTGATGCATTTTGATGCAACCTTTGATGACCGCCTTAAGCAGTCCTATGAGAATGCGTTAGCCAATGGGCTATGGAAGACGAAATACGCTTCGGTGAATCACTATGAGTACTGGGCTGAAGGGGTCCAGTCCTGGTTTTCGAATAATCGGCCACCTGACCATGACCACAATCACGTCGACACACGTGAAGAGCTTATTGAATATGACCCCGGACTCGCAAAGTTATGCCGAGAAGTCTTTGGAGACACAAACCTCATTTATACACGAGCAACGACTCGATTACGTGGGCACCTAAAAGGATATAACCCACGCAAGGCTCCGGAATTTGCATGGCCTGAACATCTCAAACGACAAATCGAAGCGATTCGCGAAGATGCACGAAATCGCAAATAGCCAAACCGGCTAAGCGAGCAATTCAGAAATCACATGCCCTTCAGGTAAACCTTCGGTCGGCCTTCCATCGAGAGTCAGGTAAGTTTTATGAGGATTCATCCCCAACGCTTGATAGACAGTTGCAGCATAGTCTTCAACGGAGACGGGACGTTCAGTCACTTCCGCAGCGTGTTTATCCGTTGCACCTAATACCACACCGGTTTTGACACCACCGCCGCCCATGGTAAGACTAAAGGCCTGAGACCAGTGGTCACGTCCAGGGCCTCGCGAGTCGGTATTCAGTCTCGGCGTCCGACCAAATTCTCCAGCGGTAATCACTAACGTGTCCTCGAGCATGCCACGGTCCGCCAAATCCTCAAGGAGGGCCGAGTAGCCCTGATCGTAAGATGGAACTTCCGACTTCAGCCGAGACAATGCTTCCGAATGATGATCCCAACCGGATCGCACATACCCCTTCACCGTGACGAACCTCACTCCGGACTCCACCAAACGTCGAGCCAAAAGCAAACCCTGCCCTACGCGATTCCGACCGTATCGGTCACGCAAGCCTTCCGGTTCGCTGGAAATATCAAAAGCTTCTTTAGCTTTATTGGATGTCAGCAAATCGAATGCCCGTGCATTAAATGCATCATGTGTTTGCGCGAATCGCATTTTAGTCTCAACCCGAGCCTGAAACTGATCAACCTGCTTCAACAGGTTTTGACGATCGGATAAACGTTTAAAGCCAATAGAATCATTTGCTGCAAACGCATCGACACTAAACTTGCTGTTATTCGGATCGGACTCGACAAGAAAAGGGTCATACTTACGTCCCAATGCCCCGGCTTTAGCCTGAAACCCGAAAAGTGTACTCGTCAGTTTCCCGATTTGGACATAGGGCGGAACGTTTCCAGATTGTCGGGCTTCTGACTGCCAGGCCAGGATCGACCCGAAACTTGGAGGATAGAAGTCGTTCGTAAACTTCCTTCCACTCAATAGGTGGTGATCTCCTTTTCCATGCGAAGCCGTGTAAGAGTGCATCGAACGGATGATGCTAAACTTGTCAACACACTTGGCCATATTCGGCATCAATTCACCAAGTTCAACACCAGGAATCTTTGTTTGAATGGGATGCAATGCACCTCGGATCTCAGCTGGCGCATCCGGCTTGAGGTCGTACATATCAATATGACTGGGGCCGCCGAGCATCCACAGGAGAATGCAACTCTTCGGCCGTTTCGATTGACTCGCACTGGCTTCCTGTTGTAACAGGCCATTCAGTGATACTCCCAATGGAGTCAAAGCACCGACCGTGAGGAAGTCCCGTCTATTCGGCTTGTGAGTGTGCATTTGCATTTCCGACCTAATTAATCTGCTGTTTTAATATTAATCGGTAGCCTGGCATGCTGCCAATGGCGAAACTTTACCAACACGTGTATCCACCGTCGATGACAAGTCCCGCACCGGTCATATATCGAGAGGCGTCACTGGCAAGATATAGTGCCAGCGGCCCCAGATCTTCAGGTTGCCCATGATCTCCCATAGGAATCTGAGCCCGAAAAGTCGATACGATATCAGGCTTTTCCCTGGCCCACTTTTTATTTGGCTCGGTCATAAAACCACCTGGAAGAATCGCGTTGACGGTAATGCCATAGGGAGCCCAATCCGCCGCGACGCTCCGGGTGAATTGCAAAATCGCTCCCTTGGCCGTTTCATAATGGCGACCGGCTATATTTCGGCCGGCAACTAGTGAGTTAATAGATCCGATATTTATTACGCGACCACCGTTTCCAGCAACGATCATCGCTTTTCCAATCCTACTGGTGCATACGAACGTGCTGGTAAGATTGAGGTCCATCAACTCGCGCCACTTTGCCAAAGACATTTCTTCTGTCGGAATGTCTTCCCGACGCCCGCCAACATTATTAATGAGAATATCCACTGAACCGTGTTCGGCAATTACGTTTTCACACACCCTTTCACATTCATCCGGGGCATTCATATCGGCCTGAATCGTCCAGCACTGCCTTCCCAAATGTTCAACTTCTTTTGCAATCTGCTTCAGGCTGTCTTCACGGCGGCCGGTGACAATAACATCCGCACCGGCTTCAGCAATCGCCAACACCATTTCACGGCCAAGTCCCCGACTGCCCCCGGTAATCAGCAACTTCTTGCCATCAACTCTAAAGCGATCAAAGACGCTCATTTCTCTTCTCCCCCATTTGACTCTTTTACATTCATTTCCTGCAGGGCGGTGACAAACTTCTTCGTCATATCTTCCAGCATGAAATCCGGACTCCAGCCCCAATCCTCCCGAGCTGCCTGATCTTCTATTCTTTTAGGCCAGGAGTCGATAAGGTCAGCGATCTTATTGTCGGTTTCAAACCGAAGTTGAACATCCGGCAGCTGTTTCATTATCTCCGTGACAATTTCACTTGCACTAGGAGCACACGAAAACAGGTTATAGGATGCGTGTGACATATTTTCACGTTTAGCATGAGTCAATAAGTCAATCGCCTTGAGGCAGTCTTCTATGTAAACGAGAGCAGGATTCGAAGTTTCACGAACCTGCAGAGTGTAACTCCCGTCACGAACCGCTGAAATGAATACGTTGGATGCATACGAACTAGCTGCGCCCGGTGAGGGATAGGCCGAAATTACAATCGGCAATCGAATGCTGCGAAAATCCAACCCCAGTGTTTCCTTATAGTAGAATCCCATCCGCTCGATTGCGGCCTTGGTAAACCCGTAAAACCCTCGCGGCCACTGTTCGCATTGCTCAGGCACGGGATCTGGCAACGGACTTCCAAACGAGGCGATCGAACTTAAAAACACAACCCGATCCACCTTGTGCTTAACTGAGGCTTCAAACACATGAAAGGCGCCTTGCATATTCACTCTCCACGCCGCCGGTCGATCGGATTCGCTTTGTCCTGACAGCAGAGAGGCGAAATGCAGAATAATGTCTGGTTGAAATTCCGCAACAAACTCGTGAACAGCAACTTCGTCCGTCACGTCCAAATGACAATAGCGGGCGTTAGAACTGTATTGTGAGAAAGGGTGATCTGCAATATCTGCCAGCACGACCTCTGCATCAGTTGGCAACCGATGGCTTAGCTGACAGGCGATATTCCCTGCCCCACCTGTTACTAAATATTTCATTTCAACATTCCTTGTTTTCGATAGTTGCTCTCTGAGTTTACCAAATCCTGAGCCGCAACTTTGAGAACTATTGCTGCTGAACAGCAAACGGTGTGCTCGTTATAATACTTCTCATGACGACCGACTTACTATGGACTCCAAACGACTCTGCCCGCCATTCCATAATGGCGAAGTATCTTGCCCATGCGCAACATTCCTTCCCGGATGCCGGAATCCACGATTACAACTCGCTTTTCGATTGGTCGACAACTCAATTCGAACAATTCTGGAACGACTGGCTCGATTTCAGTCAAGTGATCTACAGTGGGGACTGTACACCAACAACGAGCGGGGCCGGGCTGCAGGGTACTTCTTTCTTCCCCAATGTACGTCTTAATTTTGCCGAGAATCTGTTGAAAGGAAATGACGATTGCATTGCCGTCACTTGCGTGTCCGAGTCCAGAAAAACAGAGACCGTCACGTTTGCTGAACTGCGTCAACAGGTCGGAGCCATCCAGTCACAACTGATACACCTGGGCGTTTGCACTGGTGATCGCGTTTGTGGCGTGCTTCCTAATATCACCGAATCAGTTGTTGCCGCCCTCGCAACGTCAGCCACGGGGGCCATTTGGTCGAGCTGTTCACCCGATTTTGGCGTACCAAGTGTTGTCGATCGCCTGGGGCAAATCGAGCCCAAAGTACTGATCACAGTCAATGGCTATACCCATAACGGGAAAAGGATTGATTGCCGAAGTAAAGTTGAGGAAATCGTCAGTCTGATCCCTTCCATTCAGACCGTGGTTGTCATTGAACTAGTCGATCTACCTCCACTGGCCTGTATACACGAAACCTGGAAAGCCTGGATCCAAGATAATGATGCGGCCCCTGTTTTTCATCATTTCCCGTTCGATCACCCGCTATACATTATGTACAGTTCGGGAACTACCGGAAAACCAAAGTGTATTGTCCATGGTGCCGGCGGTACATTGCTTCAACAAACTAAGGAGCTATCCCTACACTGTGATGTTCGATCGGGTGACAATATCACTTACATCACGACTTGTGGCTGGATGATGTGGAATTGGCTTATTGCTGCGTTAGCCAACGATGCTCAAATAACGTTATTTGACGGTTTTCCTGCAAATCCCTCGATTGCCCGAATGTGGGATTTAATTGATGAAGTCGGAATCACTCATTTTGGTACCAGCCCGCGATTTCTTACCGCTTGTAGGCGGCGACTTGTGCCAAAAGAATCTCACGAATTGAAAACATTACGTTGTATCTTGAGTACGGGCTCGCCTCTATTGCCCGAGGATTTTGACTGGGTTTACGGATCGGTGAAACCGGACGTGCAACTCAGTTCCATTTCCGGTGGTACCGATATTATCTCCTGTTTCATGCTGGGCAATCCGATTCTGCCAGTGTATCGCGGGGAGATTCAGTGTCTAGGACTTGGCATGGACGTAGAAGCAGCAAATGAATCATTTCTATCCGTCGTCAAAGAAAAGGGCGAGTTGGTATGCAAGACTCCTTTCCCAAGTATGCCCGTCGCGTTTTGGAATGACCCGGACGGTGAAAAGTACTCTCAGTCCTATTTTAGCCGGCGAGCAGACCGTTGGAGCCATGGCGATCTGATCGAAATGACCGAAAGCCAGGGCCATTGCGGAGGGATTGTAGTTTACGGGCGGAGTGATGCTACGCTTAACCCGGGCGGAGTTCGAATTGGCACGGCCGAGATCTACCGTGTCGTCGAGCAGTTACCCGAAGTAGTTGACAGTCTGGTGATAGGTCAGCCATTCAGAGACGATATCCGAATCGTGTTATATGTAAAGTTAGATAGCGGCATAACGCTTTCTGACGAACTACAGCAAAAAATAAGAACAACTCTTGGGCAACAAGCCTCAGCACGACATATCCCTGGATTGGTTATCCAGGTTGCCAAAATCCCGTATACACGTAGCGGCAAAAAGGTGGAGTTGGCGGTCCGGGATATTGCTCTTGGCTTAGAACCATCGAATCGCGAGGCATTACAGGACCCAACAGCTTTTGACTGCTATGAAAGGATCATTTGACCCATAAGTATGGGCTTATGCGTTAATTTGCAGGCTTATTGTTTTTTCTTTATGCTGAGCTAAGCGACTAGCCAATTGGTGTGGTTGTTTATTCCCCATGAGAGATGGCAATGGCAGACGAACTAATTGGACATTTCAAGCTTCTTGATAAGCTTGGAGCTGGTGGGATGGGAGAGGTATATCTGGCTCATGACACCAAATTAGATCGCAAAGTTGCTATCAAACTTCTGCCCGATTCGGTCCGCTATGATGCGACACTACGCGAACGATTCTTTCAGGAAGCCCGTTCTGCATCAGCTCTCAATCACCCCAACGTCTGCACGATCTATGAACTAGGCGATCAGGATCCTACTCAACCGTTCATCTGCATGGAATTTGTTGATGGCGAAACCCTGAAAGATAAGATCGACGGTGGCGTNCAACTCGANGTTAATGAAATATGCAACATTGTCCAACAGGTTACTCGTGCTCTGACGGCAGCCTTTGAAAAAGGAATTGTCCATCGGGATCTCAAACCTGCCAACATAAGCATCACCCAGGAAGGTGTCGTCAAGATTCTGGACTTCGGCTTAGCAAAGAGACTCAGCAAGGAACCTGCCAGTGACGACGCAACCATTGAGTACAACCTCACTCAAACAGGGGGCATTATGGGGACTCCCAACTACATGAGTCCCGAGCAGGCATTAGGGAATGATCTAGACCATCGAACGGACATTTTCAGCCTGGGAGTCGTCTTCTATGAACTACTCACGGGTATCAAACCATTCGCCGGTAATTCACTGGGACAGGTGATTAATAACATCATCAACCTGTCTGTTCCCAGTCCAGCAACTGCCAACCCCCAGACCACAGGTGCAATCGAGGCAATTGTGCTGCGTTGTTTACAGAAGAATATCGAAGACCGCTACGAATCACCCAAGGATCTGTTGGCGGATCTAGATGCATATATTAGGGGTGACATATCAGCGATTCGACCTAAGCCTGAATCGCAAGGCTCCCCCGCAGAAAGCGATGTCTACATTAGTTATTCAGCTCTAGACGATCAATCTTTAAGTGGGATCGAGGAAGGCTGGATCTCTCGATTCCACCGCAATCTTAAAGTGCGGCTACAACAGCTAGCTGGTCGTGAAATAAAAGTATACCGCCCCAACAAAACCAGTGGCCAGGACGACCTCCCTCAGGAAACCATTGATGGGATTCCGCAAGTCAAATCACTACTGACGATCGTTTCACCTCCATTTGTCAATTCCGATTCCTGTCGTACAGAAGTCGATTCGTTCGTTTCTGGAAAACCTAACGCGGACTCGAAAGTCATCAAGGTTGTAAAGATGCCCGTCCAACAGGACGCTTTGGAAAACGATGTCCTCAAACGTGTCAACAATCACGATTTCTTCGATCAGGACGACTCAGGTCGCATACTTGAATACGAAGAGTCTTTCGGAGAGGATCTTAAACGCCGTTACTACGAGAAGATCTATGATGTTGCGTACGATCTAAATAAGACGTTGGTCGTTTCCGGCGATGAAACCATCGACCTCGATGAAAATCTCCCCAAAGCCTTCGTAGCGATGACAACTTCGGACGTCCGTACAGAATACGAAACAATCTGCCGAGAATTAACCGAACGTGGATACCGTGTTGTCCCGGACAAACCACTGAGCTTTGAAGCCCAAAAGTTAGAGCAGGAACTACAAAGCTACCTGACGGAAATTGAATTGGTTGTTCAACTTGTTGGGCAGAATTACGGCATCGTTCCCGAGGGGGCTCAACAAAGCATTTCCGAATTGCAGGCAAATGCGATCCGAACCCTCATGACGAACCAGTCCGGTTGCCCTCAACAGTTCATCTGGTGCAGTTCGGCTACCTGCAGTGACCAAAGACAACACGCATTTATGGAGACAATTCGCACAACGGATGCAGCGAACGACCACTGCGAATTAATCGAAGGTCAGGTAAGCCAGCTGAAGGAAGCCATTTCTCAACACCTCGACTCGATCACCAAGGAAGCACAAACCACAGACTGCCAAGCGAGTAACATCACTCAGTTGTATCTAATCTGCGATAAGATCGACGAGGATGAAACTGAAGCTTTGGAAGATCACCTCTTTTCATCCGGTATTGAGGTGATCATGCCTGACTTTGATTGCCCGCAGGATGAGGTGAGCGAAGTGCATCGAGAGGCATTAACTGAATGCGATGCCGTGCTGATTTACTACGGTCAAGTACGTAAGGCTTGGGTCGACATTAAACTACGCGACACATTGAAAGCCGCCGGCTACGGACGTTCGAATCCGCTGTTAGATGTTGCCGTCTACATCGCTCCCCCTATCGACAAGCGTAAAGATCGATTTAAAACTCACCACGCTGAGATCATTACCCAGAACACAGATACATTCGTTACCTCTGAATCACTCACTTCATTTATTGAAAAGGTTAAAGACAACTAACCCCAACCATGCCAGACATTACTCCCTATCCAGGACTACGACCGTTTCAAAGCGAGGAAGATTATCTTTTCTTCGGTCGCGAGGAGCAGATTGCCGATTTAACGCAGCGATTGCAACAGCATCGGTTCGTTGCCGTAGTCGGTTCGTCAGGAAGCGGGAAGTCTTCTCTTGTTCGCTGTGGCCTATTAAGTCAGCTTCAGGGCGGAATGATGGTCGGTGCAGGGTCAAACTGGCAAATTGCGGTCACGCAACCCGGTGGCGATCCTCTTGGCAATCTTGCTCAGTCTCTGATCGCAGCAGAACTATACGATGAAGACGAACCGGACATCGAGCATCACGTAATGGCCACTATTAACCGCTCTACCAATGGTTTAGTGGAAGCAGTCAAGCAGGGATCACTCGAGCGAGGAAGCAACATACTCCTTGTCGTTGACCAGTTCGAAGAAATCTTCCGGTTTCATGAAGCGGGAAATCGGGGGGAAGAGCAAGCCCCCGACTTCATTCGCTGGTTAATCCATGCTGTAAAACAGGACGAAGTACCGATCTACATTGTATTGACGATGCGTTCCGACTTCCTCGGTGATTGCGCCCGATTTACAGGCTTAGCTGAAGCCATAAACGACGGTGAATATCTGGTGCCGAAGTTAACTCGAGATCAGATCCAACAGGCCATTGAAGGCCCAGCGCGTGTTGCCGGAGGCAATGTAAGTCGCCGTTTAATCCAACGCTTACTCAACGACGTAGGCGAACATGCCGATCAACTTCCGGTCTTACAACACGCACTTATGCGCACCTGGGACCAGGCAGCCATGCGTCTGGTCGATCGTGACAAGCGTGAATTAGACCTAGAGGACTACGAATCGATTGGTGGCATGGCGAACGCACTTTCCACTCATGCGGATGAAATCCTGTCAGAAATCAAAGTGTCAGCCGAGGACGCTAAGCGTTCAGCGCTCACAACTGAACGCCTTTTCAAATCCCTCACCGAAAAGGGAGCGGACAGTCGTGGCATTCGACGGCCCACACGCATCTCAGATTTAATCGGCATAACAGATGCCTCATCCGAGGAAATAATTGGCATTATAGAAGCCTACCGCGCCCCCGGACGAACCTTTCTGATGCCAGGCGTTGGTACGTCCCTCGAACCTGATACAGTCATCGACATTTCCCATGAAAGTCTAATGCGTGTTTGGAGCCGTCTGGACAATTGGGTAGAGGAAGAGTCACAGTCTGTACGCATTTACCAAAGACTCTCAGAGACAGCTCGGTTATGGAATGACGGCAATGCAGGCCTCTATCGCGACCCGGACCTCCAAATCGCTTCCTCATGGGTTAACACAACGAACCCAAATGAAGCGTGGGCTTCCCGCTACAACTCTAATTTCCAATTGGCTCTGAGATTCCTTGAAACAAGTGATCGTGAACAGAATGAGGCACAACGCAAAGCAGAAGAACAAAGAAAACGAGAATTAGAACAAGCTCAACAATTAGCCGACGAACAACAATTAAGAGCCGAGGAACAGGCCGCATCGGTCCGTCGGTTTCGAAAACAGTCGCGTATTATTGCAGGGGTCGCATGTCTTGCGATTGCAGCGACCGTTGTGGCAATCCTAGCAATGTTCAATGCATGGGAAAAAGAGAAAGAAGCCCTCGTCGCTCAAAATATCGCGGAACAAGCGCGGATCGAAATGGCCGCTGCTTTCAGAGACAGCGATATCGCGCAGGCCCGACAATTATTTAAGAACGGCGCCCCCCATCAGGCATTGGCAATACTAAAAACTGCCTTTACTCGTAACCCTGAAGACAAAGAGCTCATTCGCGTCGGGCTCGAAGGATTGATCCAGCAGAATCAATTCGTAAAACAAGATAGCTCACATTCACCACACTCCGCAGATAAAATCTTCACTTTCAATGTCCCATATATCTATGCGACCTCATCATCTGATGGCTGGCTTACATATCGTCATTCACTAAAAACCGAAAAAATTGGTGACGAACCGAATAACCTGCGGTCGGTTAAGTTGAACGACCTGGTTTTAGAATGCACACTGGTGGGCAACAAGATCTATGCCGTCACACGAGATGGTAGTGCCGCATCAATATCTACCGAGGACTTCTCGGTACAGCATTTCGCGATAGAAACTGGCGGAACTGATACCAAGCCAAATCCGGTGCCCGTTCAAGCCATGCGACTTACAGGAGCCACTCTACATTTCCTCGATTCCGACAAAATCTTCTATCAAAACTTAAGTGACGTAACCAGCGAACCCGCGTTCATACAATTATCCGGTATTCAGGTCAGGGAATACACCTTTTCAGAAGATGGATTGTATGCCATCGTCACAACAGACTCTAACCAATACATCATCTACGATTTGAAGTCACGAGGAACTGCAATACGAACCATCAAGGGAGATTCAGACGTTCAATTCCTGAGTTACCTACCGCTACAGAAGCAATTCATAGCAGTGGAACAGGAGAATCTTCTATGCACCTTCTCACCGACTCACCCGGATCTGGACACCGTCCACGATATAAAGCTAGGCAATGTTAAAGAATTTGTAATCAGCCCCGACTCAACTCGTCTGGGAACATTGGGTTTCGACGGACTTTTTACTGCGTATCACTTAGTAGACGGCTCCGAAGTTTTTGACCAATTTTCCGATGTGCGCCAACTCCCGTTTAACAGTATTAAATTCGACCCAACAGGCATCTATCTGCTCGGTGTTGATGCAAAACAAAATGCACATTGTCTAGATTCAACGACCGGTGAAATAGTCGCCATCACTTCGGGATTGAAAATTCCTGAACAAAACACTTCTATCATCTGGAATGTGAATCTTACAGCCAGTCGAAAATTCCACATCCATTTGATCTACTCTAATTTAGAGCATGACGGACAGAGTGAACCGGTTTCCTATGCCAGGTTATGGCTGACCAAACCATATGGTGACGACGCCTTACCGGATTTCGATGCTCTTGACTATTCTCAAATCGAACAGCAGCAGGGTGAAAGGTTCTTTGATGCCTCGATGGGTGCCTTTACTGGAAAGGGCATTCCGCGGCTCCGAGGTCCACTACGAGATGCATTTGCATTCGTATATTTTCGCGAAGGCGATCAGGGTGCAATCGACACAGACATCTATGCGGGGAACACTTTAAAAGACTATTTTGAGAAAAGGGCTGCCGCTAATGAAGTAATATCTCTCGCGACCATTGCGGCTTCCCGCCAATTTTCACCACGGACCTTCTCCTCAACCTTACGTCTGCACGACCAACCGCCGGAGACCGCTGAATTAGTAACTCGTTATCACTTGTTAAAACATGCGCAAAAATTTCTTCACTTACATCGTTTAGGTTCAGATACTAACGAAATTATCGGACAGACGATTTTGGAGATTCTTTCCGAGCATCCGAATCTACTGGAGGCTCGTAGCCAGGCGTTTAAGGACCAGATCTACGAGAAACCAGCCGTGGACCTACTTTCACCGGCAAACATCGGTTCATGGGAAGGCCTAACACATGTCTGGCAAGTTACTAACGAAGGCATAAGCACTTATGAATCAAAGTACGCGTTGAATCACACGGGTAACCAATACATCGTTTGGAATGGCAGTGAATATTCAGACGTAAAGCTCTCATTCAAATATAAAGTAGAAAATGGCAACAGTGGTGTTAATGTTCGCGGAAAGCCTGCCACTGACGCTCGAATGGTATATGGAGCAAATAAACTCCACCCATTTTTACGCGAAGGATATCAACCGGATTTTCTTGCCTACTACCCCAGCAACGGGCAATTTGAGAGTTTTATGGGGTCTACAATCGTAGATAATAGCCACGACGGTCGGAAGACGATGTTAACTAAACGTGGCTCAACTAACCTGATAACGCAATCTGACGAATCAATCCCTTTGAATCGTGCCGATTATTTACCGACAACTGAACTTATCGAGGCCTTGAAACCTTCTGGAGACGGCTTTTCCGATGCGACAGTTGTATTCCGAGGAAATCGAATCGACACTTACTTCCAGAACACGCACACATCCACCACGTTTGACGACCACCCACTTGCCTACAAATCGGGAGACATATCATTCCAGCGTCAGACATATCAGAGCACAATCACTATAAAGCAAATCGAGGTCATCACTATCGGCCGTGATCTTGCTGAAGCCGAGAATGAAATCTCACGTAATCCGGCGACAAACCACATGCTCGTATCGAAATTATTAAACCGTCGAAAGAGGTGGAATCAGTGTGCATTAGCCCTTGAATCCCTTTTAAAGTCGCCAGAGCATACCAAAGAGGCCACCAAGCTTCTCCGAGAAGTCAATCTGACTCGCCATTACTTTCATCAGCAACTAATAAAGGCATGTCGTGAAAACAATGTTGATCATGCAAAAGCTCTCATCGAACAAATCAACGACACTGAAACCCTTGGCCAGATAGCATATCAGAAAACGGGGAATTTTCAGGTCCAGAATATTCTGGAAGAGCCCATGGGCGACGCTGCATTTGCTGGTTCGTCCGATGTTGTTGAATTGCTCCTAAAAAATGGAGTGTCACTATCATTATCCCACAGTCTTGACCCAATAATGGCAAGCGCTCTGGCCAATCAACCTGATGTCGCAAGAGTATTAATTAAATATGGTTATGATCTTGACGGCGCATCCGATTTCCCCGTGATCCATCAAGCAGCAAAATGGGCGGGACCGGAGTTCATCCGAATTCTACTCGATGCCGGAGCCGACGCCAATTCAATCAATAGTTATGGAAAAACAGCACTACTCGAGTTGGCACAAATGAAAGCTCTAAGCCAGCAGTTCGGCAACAATGAATTAGCGGCGTTTACTAGTGGACCACGGCGAATTGAAGTAGCTAAACTCTTGGTCAAGGCTGGGTGTTCGCCATTATCTCGCGGACGATTTAACCGCAATCCAATCGAAGAAGCGAATTTCAATGGCGACACAGAATTAGCCAATTTACTTGAAGAGCTTGCTAAAAATTTACCTGAAGAACCGGAATAGGCGAAAAAATCTCGAATCAACGAATGAGTCATTAATAAAAAAGGCCTACGTGTAACTACGCAGGCCTTTTCTTCTTTGTTAAAAGTATTCCGACAAGGAAGATTATTCTTCCACTGCTTCAGCGTCAGATTCTTCTGACACTTCTTCGGCTGAGCCTTCATCGTCGTCAGCTTGGCCGGCTTCACCCTCAGCATGATCATGCCCATCTTCGCCATGATCGTGACCGTCTTCGCCATGGTCGTGACCATCGGCATCTTCCGTGACACCAGTACCTTTGGTCGCCAACGCTTCATCTTTAGCCGCGTCCTCTAATTCGTTAAACGCATCGATACAGCCTGGGCAACAAAAACCGACAGTACCGCCTTTATACTCAGTGCGGCCGCCATCATCGGTAACTTCATGCCCCATAATCGGGCAATGCGTATTTACAAGATTTACTTCAACTCCAGAGGTGGCACTCGAGTCACCACCATCTTCCGAACTACAACCAATCAGGCCGGTCATAATAACCAACGCAACAACAAGTGCATTTTTCACGGTATTCTTCCTATTCATCTAAAATAAGTTTGGGGTATATCACAATATTACCATCTCAGGGTTTTTCTGCCCGCCCTAATTCTCCATTAAAATGGCTCCCAGTTCTGAAGCTTTCTTCGCACTATCTCAAATTCGTCCAGCAACCGTTGAGTCACTGCGGGTTTCCGGGCATGAAGATCCCTTCGCTCTCGGACATCTCGCTGCAAGTCGAACAACAGCGGTGGGTCTTGTATTACACTCGGCTCCCGCTTACCCGTTTCGGGCTCCCGAGTCCGTTCACGCGTTTTCAAATGAATCTTAAAATCACCACTTCGATATGCCATCGCTTCTCGGAAGTAATACACGTGCCGCTGGCGATGGCTCTTTGCTCCGGTCAGCCAAACATCGGACATATCCAGAGAATCAATCGCCTGCCCCTGAGGGATATCAATGCCAATCATATTTGCTAACGTTGCATACACATCATAATGCGTCATCAACCCGTCATGTCTGGCCGCGTCGATGTGTCCGGGCCAGGAAGCGATAAACGGTACTCGAGTTCCCCCTTCCCATGTCGTCGACTTCTGACCCCGCAATGGGCGGGCAACACCGCTAAACTCTGTGAACATCGACCAGGGGCCATTATCACTGGTGAAAACAACAAGCGTATTCTCCCTTTGGCCGGTCTGCTCCAATGCGTTGACGATCTGACCGACTGACCAATCCAACTCAGCCAACACGTCCCCGTAAACCCCATTACGACTTACACCCTGAAATGCCTGAGATGCAAAAACAGGTACGTGAGGCATGTTGTGCGCGAGATATACAAAAAAAGGTTTATCGTTATCTGCTTCAATAATCCTGACAACCTCTTCGGTGTACCGTTTTATGAAACCTGACTGAGGCACAACTGCCCCCTGGCTTTCCCGATCCACATACAATGGCGTCTTCCATGACTCTTCCGGTGCACTCCGAAACGATTCATAGTTAGGCGGTGGCCCATCCCAATCGTTACTCCCTCGGGTTCCGCACCAGTAGTCAAATCCTTGATCGAGTGGGTGCAACCCTTCTGACATCTCCAAGTGCCACTTGCCAATCAGGGCAGTTCGGTACCCTACCTCTTTCAACAACTCAGGAATAACAACTGCATCCGCCAGTCGCCCCCATTTACCTTTTTCATTATCCCAGGGTCGGTTGGGATGACAGCCCGTCATAAGACCACGTCGACTAGGAGCGCACCATGCCGAAGCCTGAAAGTCAGTCATTCGAAGTCCATTGGCTGCGAGCCGGTCAATGTGGGGTGTGTCGTTTAGTCTGCTGCCATAGCAGCCAAGATCTCCATACCCTAAATCATCCGCCAGAATGTAGATAACATTTAACTCTTTCGGCTCCTCTACTGCGCAAAGATTGAGGTTCCAGAACAGAACTAACACCGGCAAATGGATCCATTTGTTTTTCATAGTACTTTTATTCTCAAATTAGATTTCGCCTTTTAATTCTTCCTATTCTACACCACAGCTTTCTCCTCTATGCTCCTGCGATCGTTTAGAATTAAGTCGCTAACGAAAATCATGCTTCGGCACTAATCAGGAATTCTATATCTATGTTTATCCGCGCACTGACTCTCTGCCTGCTCAGCATTTCAACCTTATCCGCTGCAGATTGGCCACAACATCTGGGCCCTCAAAGAACAGGACACTCCGCTGAAACGGACCTCCTCAGCACATGGCCAGCCGATGGACTTAAGTCAGCCTGGAAGGTTTCAGGCGGTGTTGGCATGTCAGGTATTGCTGTAAAAGAATTACTGGCAGTAACACTTATCCAGAAAGCCGGTAAACAATTCGCTATAGGGTTGGATACAACGACCGGTAAGACAAAGTGGGAGACAGCCATCGCCACAGAATACACAAATGCCATGGGCAACGGCCCGCGTGCCTTCCCTGCCTTAGCAGCAGGCAAGGCCTTTGTATTCTCGGGACAGGGAATTCTGGCTTCGGTCGCTCTGGACTCTGGAAAATTGAACTGGAAGCACGACACTATCAAAGAACATAGGGGAAAGGTGGCCGATTATGGGATGGCCTGCTCACCACTAGTCGTTGGCAATTCTGTAATTATCACGACAGGACATGAAAACGGCGTTGCTATTGCGGCCTATGCCGTTGACGGCGGGGAACTACAATGGCAAACCAATTTCTCAGATTCGATAGGTTATTCATGTCCGGCCTATCTAAAGGTTTGCGGGGAAAACCAACTGGTCGTTTTCACAGGCACTCATTTGAGAGGCCTTTCCACACTTGGGGAATCTCTATGGGCATACGAATACGAAACACCCTATGACTGCAATATTGTCACACCACAATTGATCGACGGAGACATTTTCATTTCCTCCGGTGAAGACCATGGAGCGGTACGACTGAAGGTCACCAAATCCGGCAACGATTATTCAATCGCAGAAGTATGGGCATCGCAGGGTCGCACAAGCATCATGCGGAATGAGTGGCAGACATCTATTCTAAGCAATGGATTTCTATACGGATTCGACAATATCGGTGGGGCCGGTCCCATAACAAATCTTCACTGTATTGACGCTAAGACAGGTCAACCTGCATGGAAAATGCCTCGATTCGGAAAAGGAAACGCGATCGCTGCAGACGGCAAACTTTTCATCAGTATGATGGACGGAAACGTGGTAATCGCCAAACTAAAACAAGACGAATATCAGGAACTAGGCCGTCAGAAAGTCACCCGTGGCACGCGTCAGGCGCCGACACTCAGTAACGGCCTACTACTTCTCCGGGATGACGAATCCATCTATGCCATTGATGTTTCCGGGAAGTAATCCCTTAGCTCAATATGTCCAAAGCGTCAGTGTTTGAACATCTTTGATCAGAATCTTACCTTTTAGAATTACTGGTGCGGCCCACGTAGCATCATCCGCAACCTTGTACGAGCGCACTTCGTCGTATTGCCCTGTGCCGCTACGTAGAATCTTCAGATAACCGTTATTGATTAGTGCTGCGACGTACCCCGGCATCGCCAGAAAAGTTACATTGTTAGCGCTACGGGGTGGGCCTTGCCAGACAAATTCACCGGTCTTCGAATTAAGGCAAAAAAGTTGTCCCGCATTGTAATGTGTCATTCCATAAATCCGGTCACCGGCAACGATTGCCGAACTCATATCCAAAGCCGCTTTGGGCTGAAACCACCTCTCTTTGACCGACCATTGTTCACGGCTTTTCATTGGTTCTAAACTGTACATTCCTCGATTCTCACCGCCGACGATTACGCGTCCGTCATGAATCGCAGGGGTTGGCATATTTTGGTTATGAGTCAAATGGGGGAGTGGATACCGCCACAACTCTTTTCCGGTCTCTACTTCCACCCCGACCAAAGCCTCGTGATTCCACTGCACAATCTGATGTACACCACCAAAATCAGCTAGAAGTGGCGAGGAATACGCTGTACCGTCCTTTCCACTACGCCAAAGTTCACGGCCACTTTTTGCGTCCATCGCGACTAAAGCCCCGATGTCATCATTCCCAAAATGCACCATCACCCGGTTGCCCGAGACAATCGGTGAAGTCGAGGCTCCCCAATACGGATGTCCCTTCTCAAACTGTTCCCTATAATCCCGGACCCATAGTTGTTTCCCTGACATGGCATCCCACGCGGCCAGCATTCCTGAAATGCTCATCGTAAAAATCCGCCCATCAGAAAGTAACGGATTAGACTTAGGGCCTTTGCCATGATACTCACCGCCTCCACCAATTTTAAATGGGACGTCAAAAGCCTGTCGCCACTTAGCCTTCCCGGATTTTAGACTCACGCATTGCAAAACCTCCTGTTCACCCTGACGTGTATGGATAAAGACGAAATCTCCCTGAACCAACGGAGTACCGTACCCGGTTCCCACTTCAATTTGCCATGCTTTTTCAAGTTGGTCGGGCCATTTTTGGGGCGGAGTAAATCCCTTCAGCCAACCGTCTCTTTGAGGACCAAGCCAACCCGGCCAGTTCGGGGACTCCGCTTTGGCTGCTGCGGTGACGAGAATGGCGGTAGTTAACGTTAGCAAAGCATTCTTTAGGGAAGACATAATAATACAACTGGCCAAGGATTGAGATCAGTTTAAAATTCACGTTGACCCATAGGGCCTCCGTTTCACCTTTGAATATAGCAAAACGAATTAATGACACGTAAATACCTCTGCCTATTAACGATTATTCTTTTTCAAACCTGTGGCTCCTTTGCGAGCGAACCGACCAAGGGCTATAAGTCACTTTTTATTGGGCACAGTTTTTTCGTTCCGATGGCTCGAGGCATGACAACCCACGCGCATCGAGCCGGTTTTAAAGAACATCAGCAAATGGTCTTTTTCGAGGGAGGGGACCGTGGAACCCCCGGTTATTTTTGGGAAGACAGTCGCCATAGCAACAACATCAAAAAAGCACTTCAGTCTGGCGACATCGAGTTATTCGGTATGACCTGGACAGGTGTCGGACGCGGAAAGGGGACCTTCGAGCATTTTAAGCTATGGGTTGATTACGCCATCAAGCACAATCCAAAAACCACGTTTTGTCTGGCGATGCCCTGGGGACGATTTCCTGCCCGCTACAAGGGCGACAGCTTTGTCACGGCGATGAAAGAAGCTCACCAAAGGGATTTCCATAATCTCATCGACCGATTACGTAGTGCTTATCCTAAGAATGAATTCTTCTGTATCGGTTATGGTGAAGGGGCTGTGGAGTTAAAAAAACTATATCACGCCGGCAAGTTAAACGACGTGGATGGCCAGACCAAGAGTAGAGAAAAAGGGACATCCGGTATTTTCACAGACGCCTTAGGACACCCTGACAAGATTCTCATTGAACTTGGCCAACTCATCTGGTTAGGAACTATCTATGACGTGGACCTTGATAAATACGAATATGAGCATGGGTTTAAGTTAGACCTGAAAACGATCGCCAAGAAGATCATCGCAGCGGATGACCACGGGCGTCACTGGGGCGAAGATAATTAAAAAACTCTGTATCGATGCCCGTATCAACACAGAGCTTTGAATAATACCTTGAACGCTTGAGTTTATTCCTAGGATCGTCGTGCACTAATGGATACGACGCAGTTTGATAATACGCCCATCTACGTTCCAGTCCTGAACAAACAGATTCCCGGCATGATCAAAGTATGATCCATGGGTTCCACTAAAGACTCCTTCACGCCACTGAGACTGAGGAACCCCATAAGCCCGGCCTTTCCCGGCGTCATCGTTATGCCCAAGAACAGCGCAAATCGTATTTGTTTTATTCAGCAGTACAACTCGGCCGTGCAAATCCGGCACGGCTACATAATCTCCATTAACAACAGCAGATGTTGGCATCCCTAGACCGGTAATCACAACTTCAATGAATTCGCCTTCGAGGGAGTAGTGAAGCAAACGCCCTTTGGGTTGATGATTGCGATCACATACCAGGATACGAGGCGGATCGTAGCGTGTATCCAGCGTCATGCCGTGAGCAGTGTTAAACTGTTTCAGGGCATTCCCTTTCTCGCCAAAGTGAAATCTAAATTCCCCAGCCTTGTCATAAACGAAGATATGATTACTGGCATAACCGTCAGAAACATAGATATCGCCGTTCGGAGCAACTGTGATGGCTGTCGGGCTATATCTCGCATAATCCAGTCCGGCAGCTTTGGGATCCAGCCGTAGTACCACCTCGCCTGAATGAGCGTTAAATTTAATCCCTTCACCAGCGGCATTACGTGCCCCGTAGATGAATTCAGCATCGCCTTCCTTGCGAATCTCAATGTCGTGCAACATCGTGTAATCATCGCCAAGGTATTCCTGGATGACTTTCCCATCCGGAGAAAAGACAACGACACCCTTGTTAGCACTTACGTAAACATTATTTTTACTATCAACGACGACTCCACCATGGGTAGGGCCTAAGGCTGAGCTACCATCAGGACGCAACCCCCAACCTGGTACGGTCTCGAACTGCAGGCTGCCAGAACCCATACGAACGGGTTGCACCTTATCCTGAGCAAACACCGCACTCGCCATGCTCAGAAGCAACGCCATCACTAACAATATCGATTGTTTCTTCATTCGTAATTCTCCTTGGATACGGGCAAACATTCCTTCTCTCCTTAGCCTACCAAATTCACAAGTTTCCTACCTTAAATCCCACGAACTAATCTAATCAGCCTCCTGTTTTATCAAGAAGGCAATGAGATCGTGAAGTTGTTGTTCGGTCAGCAGATTAGTAAGCCCTTCAGGCATCACGCTGGCAGACTTTTGAACTTCTTCAATATCGCCCGGGTTTAACACTAGAATCTGCTGCGTTTGAGGGTCAAGTAAAGCCAGACCTCCCGTCGATTCACTTAACTTCGTCTTACGCTGGTATCCCTGTAAAACTTTTCCATCCTTTGTAATGATGCGCAGCGACGTATAACCTTCTTTGACCTGACGGTTCGGCCAAATCAATTCCTCAATAATTCTTTCTCCTGACAAAGTCGTTCCCAAGCCGGTGAGGTCCGGTCCGATTATCCCTCCCTGCCCTTTGACTCTATGGCACGAAGCACAAGCAACTGCCTTAAACACAGCCTCCCCGGTGTTGGGGTTGCCTGACTTTAACGCGGATTGTTTCAAGGAAGCGATGAGGGATTCATTATATGGCGGAGGCTGAGTACCAATACCAATCCTTGACCCGAGCACGGCAAGTAATTGCTGATCCGCACGTCCTGTCGCTAACAACGCCGACAACAATTGCTGAAACTGCTCCCGACTCAAATCGATACTTCGCATTTCATCCGCAAGTTGCCTCAACGCCTCTCGTTGCTGAAGAACACCGGACAACAGTTGTTGTAAATCGGTGTCACTAAAATCGTTTTGCTCAATTAAGTCACCCGTAAATTCAATTGCCTTACCTGAATCCAGTACAGCTAAAGCCTTGACAACTTCCAAGGAAAGGGAAAGAGGCAATTCACTTTCAAGCAAGGCAACTAATCCCTGCCGCCCGCTTCTATTTTCCCATAATGAAAGTGACTGAAATGCAGCGACACGAACTTCGTCCAGTTCATCCGGATCAGCGGCTGCCTCGTAAATAGCTGGTTTACACGCATCAACATCCCAGGCACCGGCAAGAAGAATAGCTCCAGCGCGAACCTCTACATGCTGACTCTTTGTCAGTTCTATCAACGACGACTGCCAGTCGCCAGCCGGTCTGACGTCACGATACTTTGCATTAGCAGCTAGTACTCTCAATGCTTTCCCCTGCAAAATCGGATGATACAAACCATTGATATCGAAGGTCTCTACACGCAAAGCATAATCGTAGACGTCCTGTTCTTCTCCCACTGTAAGAATGTTCGTCAAAACTTCCAATCGCGTCTGTCCTTTTAATTCAGAACTATTGAAGGACTCCTTAAGGCTCTCCACTAAAACACCACCGCCTGATTCTGCGAGCACAGCAGCTGTTTCAATGGCATTTTCAAACTGCAGATCTCCTCGTTCAAATGCGGGACGCCATTTCGGCTCTAAGTGCCGAACTGCCTGCCGAAATGCGTAGTCAATCCAACCATCCTTTTCTTTCCGGAGCACATTCGCCGCAACCGCGATGCTCTCCGCTTGTGGAATTGCCGCACATGCCATTACCGCTTCAAGTCGAACCCGGGGATGATCGTCAATCACCAAAGGTTTTAGCAATTCCAGAGGGGATTCCAAGCGGTCATACCAACGACCGACGGTCCGCGCCGCAAATGCACGTGCATTCGGATTGTGTGAACTCAATAGACGTTCTAATAAACTTGCATCAATAATCTCAAGCGTTGCCAAAGCACTTAATGCTTCAAACATATGGTGGTCAAGATCAACATGGGAGCGATCCAGTCCCTGCGTCCATTGAGCATCTGCATTTCGCACTTCACCCTCTCCCCTCCCCGTTAGCGCGCGTTTTGCCAGGTAGCGTGTCACGTGTTCTGTGGACGAGAGATGTTCCACCACGTCTGCTGTGGACGCCTTCAGCAAGTTCCCAGGCGAAGTGGTCGCCCGTGCAGTTGAAATCCGCCAAATCCTGCCATGTGCCTTATCTCGGTTAGGATGACGGTACGCATCATCCTGGTGACAGGTGATGGGGTTGTACCAATCCACCACATAAACAGCACCATCCGGTCCGACTTTAACATCCACTGGGCGAAAATTTCTGTGAGATGACGTAAGCAAAGGCTCTTCCCAATTCAATTTGAATCCAGACCCGCGATCTTCTAACGAAAAGCGTTTGATACGATTCTGCTTGAAATCTCCCACTACAAAATGCCGTTGATAGTCGGCAGGTAAATGTCGCCCATCTAGCAAACTAATACCGCAATAGCCTCCCGGATCCCCGATACGTCCCAACCGTCGACGATGGTGAACAGGGATTTGCCCCGGAGATAGAAATGTCACGCCGCCGGCTCCATCAACACAGAAAATCTGCCCCCATTGATCAAAAGCAACACCCCAGGGATTCCCGGGGCCCATAAAATCATCCAGCAAGGGATCCAGTTGCTGTCTGCGAGGCCGTAGACGATAAAATCCTGCCTGATATAGCTCACTGTTTCCCCACGGCGTCTCAACGCGGGATTCACATCCATCACCCTGCCCAAAATATAATTCTCCGTCCGGACTCCAAACAAACGAATTAATTGTCTGATGTGAATCGCCGTTCCCAAATCCTCCGAAAATCACTTCCCTTAGATCGGCCTTTAAATCCCCATCTTGATCCTTCAAAAATAACAACTCTGAGTTCTGACCGACATAAACACCTCCATCTCCCCACTCAATCCCGGTCGGTATGTTTAAGCCATCCGCAAACACCGTCGACTTATCGGCTACTCCATCCTGATCTAGATCTTCCAAAACGATCACTTTATCGTTTGGCACGTCTCCGGGAAAAACATGCGGATACGTCGTGGTTACCGTGACATACATTCGGCCGGCAGGATCCCATCGCACGTTTAGAGGTGAAGTAAGGCCGTGTACCTCCGACGCAAATAGATTCACCTCAAATCCTTCCGGAACTTCAAACGAACTCAGTTCACTACGTATATCAGCTGAGGGATCACCGTGCAGCTTTTCAGGATCCGGACGATTATCACCTGGATCATCCTGACCTTTGGCTATAGCAAAAACTCTTTCTTCTGCCTGAGCAACCAGCGGCAACAACTTTTCCCATTCTTCGCGAAATGGTATGTAATCCTCTCCACCACGAGTAAATTCTCGTCGGGAATCATCGCCATATAACAATTTCCAGTTAGCCGGGCGCCAGTAGTCATACCAAAGTCTTTGCTTTTCCCTTACTGCTTCATGCAATTGGCCCCCCAAAGCCTGCCGGGACTGAACACCTAGTTGCTTGACGATTCGCGACGTGACGGTGGCGATCGCAGGCTCGCTTACATGCACGCCGTTGTGAGTTACTCTGTTTTCGCTGGTGGAAAATAAATCAATGAGTGTGGCATCAAACTCCTTAGCCAACGCAACAATCACTCGCACGTACTCCTGAAGTGAGGCGTTATGCTTAGACACATCCGGAATGAGGCTATTTTCGGGTCTTTCAAATGCAAGCGGCGTCAGCAGTATAATATGCCGGGCCTGCTTGGCTACATCTTTCAATAACCCACGGTAATGTTCTTCGAATGCGTCAAGGCTTTCAACGCCTTGCATAGCTTCCATCTTGCCGAATTGCATGATGGCAACCGTCATCCCAACTCGACGAAACTGCTCAACACGATTTCCAAATCCATCCGGGCGCCAGCGTTCGCGGACTGTACCCAATCGGTAAACCGTGTCAGCTTCCCAAGACAGATCTCTAAATCGAACTTCCGCCTGCTCGTCTACAAAGGCATCTGTCAAATAGGTCTCCAGCAGTCCGGCACGAGCACCACGAACCATGTTCGCTCCCCCCATAAAGACGACGACGTCACCGTCGACTAAATGCAAGTCCTCTCCGGCCGCCACATCCCAATTCAATGCGTAAGTCAAAACCCAAAGAAGCAACACCGAGTAAATTCGCATACGAGCAACCTCAACACCGTAATCATCACACATCTACAATTCTAGAGTATTTTATGGACAGTGTTCTAATGATGCATGATTGACCTTCTCGAATTAGCTGCACACTTAGCAAAGTGCTTCCCGGGCATCTATAATAAGCACCATGCAAAGAGTTATTTTCTCAGTACTGACATTTCTATCAATTGCAGGGTCGCTGCTCGCTCAGAAGACTGACACCGAACTGGAGTTCTTTGAGAAACGAATCCGTCCGGTGTTGATCTCCAAGTGCTACGAATGTCACAGTTCAATTGCGTCGGAGATTAAGGGAGGGTTAACCCTTGATTCACGAGCTGGTATCCGCAAGGGTGGCGATTCCGGTCCAGCGGTCGTCCCTGGCAAGCTAGAAGAGAGCCTTCTCTATTCAGCATTGAAACACGACACATTTGAGATGCCCCCTGACGGAAAGTTACCTGAAGACGTCCTGCTAGACTTTAAAACATGGATCCTCGCGGGTGCCATCGACCCCCGCGACAAGCCCCCCAACTCTGACCAACTCGCTCATCAAATCTGGGAAGATGCATTTCAACAACGCAAGACGCTTTGGAGCTTCCAGCCTCCACAGAAACCCAATCCTCCATCTCTGCCTGAGAATAACTGGTCCAACCTACCCATCGATCTGTTTATTCTCGCCAAGCTTCGTGACAACGGATTATCACCCGCCACAACCGCTAACAAAGCTACTTTAATTCGCCGTCTCAGCTACACTCTGACCGGTCTACCTCCAACACCTGACGAGATCCAACAGTTCATCAAAAGTGACTCCCCTTTAAATTGGCAGAAAGCCATTCAGCACTTTTTATCATCGCCACATTTTGGTGAACGATTTGCACGTCACTGGATGGATGTCGTCAGATACACCGATACATACGGTTATGAATGGGACGTACCTGCTAATGGGTCATGGCAATACCGTGATTACCTCATCCGTGCCTTTAATGCAGACATCCCCTTTAACCAGCTGGTCAGGGAACAGATCGCAGGGGACCTCCTGCCCGAACCTCGCATCAATGAACAGTTGCAGTTGATCGAATCTCATATTGGCCCAATGTTCTATCAACTTGGAGAACATAGACATGGTGACAGCAAGGAGTTCGAAGGTATTCATCAGGAAATGCTTGACAATAAAGTGGATGCATTTTCCAAGGCTTTTCAGGGCATCACCATAGCCTGTGCGAGGTGCCACGACCACAAGTTGGATCCTATTTCTCAAAAGGAATACTATGCATTAGCCGGCACATTTATGTCTTCGCGCTGGATCCGCCGAACGGTCGACTTACCCACTCGAAATTCGGCCGTCAAAGAACAATTAGCAGTGGCTAAGGCCCAGCTTCGGAAAGCTTTACTGCAAGCCTGGCTAGAGGACCTAAAGACAAATATCACCGTTAATTCTTTGGATGCTATACAGCCTAAATCTGCATTACCCATCGGTGACATTAATCATCCCTGGAACGAAATCCACCGACTTGAGGACAACGAGATAGCCAATAAATGGGAAGCCTTATTGGAATCCCATCAATCGGCAGATACCGAGGCCGAAAAATACAACGAAATCCACTACACTTTGATAGCGGACTTCCGACAGGGCAACGTCGACCACTGGTTCACCGATGGCGATGGAATTGAATCAATTAAGCAATCCGGGGAGTTCACCGTCCATCCGGGGGAACAATTCGTTAAATCCCTGTTACTCCCCGGCATAGCCACGTCCCGCTTATCCAACAAACTTAACGGTGCTTTACGGAGTCCGCTTACCAACAATTACTCTGGGGGGTTCCTCCATGCCCTTACAGCCGGAGGAGACTTTGCAGCGCAACGCACCGTAATCGACAACGCCTTCCTATGTGAAAAGCAGCAGTACTATGCCAACGACCGCTATTCCTGGAAAGCATTAAACCTATACAAGAATGAAGACCGGCGAATATTCTTTGAGTTTACAACCAAGACCAGTAATCCCAATTTCCCTCCCCGCTGGGGCTTGGGGACGAAGCTTACCGAGCAAATGGAGCACTCCCCTGAAAGCTGGTTTTCGGTCAGCAAAGTCTACATCGCACAAGGCCCGGGTTCGCCCAAAAGACGACTAACCGCCTTTATCGACTTACTGAAATCCGGTACACCCAATAGCAAATCCGAGGCTGCCATACTTTACAGAGACTGGCTCTCGTCCATGATCTCGGCATGGGCCGACGGTACAGCATCCGACGATCAAATACAGGTACTCAACAATTTACTTCAAACTCCATGGATAACGAAGTCGAGCGTTGATAAACGATTGAAACCGTTAGTCGACAATTATCGACAAATCGAATCACAACTCCTGCCGCCACGCACCGTAAACTCGATGGCAGACCATGATCCCGGCCTCAATTACCGTCTAAACATCCGAGGAAGTTATTACGATCTTGGCGAACCCGTACCACGTGGCTATTTGAGACTATTTGCCAATGAAGGTCAGGAATCCCTTCCATTTCAATCCAAACAAAGCGGCCGGTTGGAATTAGCTGAACAGGTTGCGTCCGCGAGCAATCCACTGACAGCGAGAGTCTATGTAAACCGTGTTTGGCAGTGGCTATTTGGAACGGGCATTGTGGATACACCAAGCAATTTTGGCGCTCTAGGCAGTCGCCCGTCTCACCCTGAACTGCTCGACTGGCTAACCGTACAGTTTCTAGAAGATGATTGGTCTACCAAACGTTTAATTGAGTCGATCCTCTCAACTCAAGCCTGGCGCCAATCCAGCCAAGTTGCCACAGATGCTATCCAAAAGGATCCTTCCAACCGGTACCTCCATCACTTTGCGACACGGCGTCTTGAATCCGAGGCCATCGGTGATGCAATGCTCGCCGTTGCCGGCACATTGGACCGAAAGATGTACGGTGCTCCACACAACCCGTATCGTACGGCCGAGGACGAAATGAAACGGCTGTTTAGTGGGCCGGTTGATGCCAATCGACGACGGATGATATACACCAAAGTCACCATCATGGAACCTGCAAAATTTCTGACCACTTTTAATTCTCCTGACCCCAAGATTCCCACCGGCGTCCGTGACATCACCAATACACCTGCACAAGCCCTGACCCTGCTCAATCACCCTTTTACAATCGAAATTGCTCGTCAATGGAGCGCACAGGCTGTGGATGATCACCACACTGAGCCACGTGCCAGGCTTGAAGTCATGCTCGAATCAGCGTTTAGCAGATCCATTTCAAACTTGGAATTGTCACAATGGGAAACCGCTCTCATCAAGCTTTCAGATTTACGAGGCGTTCCTGAAGATGCCATAATGAACAACAGTCAGCTTTGGGCTGACATCGCGCATACGATTTTCAACACCAAAGAATTTATCTACCTCCGTTAACCACTCAAGTCCTCAATCATGACGTATATAGATCGCCGTCAACTCTTGAAAGATGTTTCTATGGGTTTCGGCATGTTGGCATTTTCGTCGTTAGCGACTCGAACAAGTCTGGCTCAGCCTACAACTCATTTTCCAGCACGAGCGAAGCACGTCATTCTTTGCTTTATGGATGGAGGCCCCAGTCATGTCGATACGTTTGATCCCAAACCTGAATTAACAAAGCAGGAAGGGAAAGCGATAGGAAACGAAAACGTATCTGTATTATCGCAAAGTGCAGCTTCACGCGTCTGGTTAGGTGAACGCTGGAAATTTCGCAGTCGGGGCAACAGTGGGCTTCCGGTTAGCGACCTGTTACCACACATCGCCTCTATGGCAGATGACCTATGTGTAGTTAGATCACTTGTTGGCAAACAACCGTTGCATGGCCAACAGGCACTGCTTATGCACACCGGACGTGAAACAGGTAGAGCGCCCAGCTGGGGCAGCTGGGTTTCCTATGGCCTCGGTTCTGAAAATGAAAACCTCCCCAGTTACGTGCTATTAAACAATGACTGGATTCCGAACGGCGGCTATGAGAATTTTGGCAGCGCGTTTTTACCAGCCAATCACGCGGCAACGATGCTGCGAGCTAAAGGAACGCCTGTAGATAACATCGTTGGCAGTGACCCTCCTGCTATCCAAGAACAAAAGCTGGCCTTACTAAAAGATCAGGATCTCCGATTTAGTAGTCAAACCAGCCAAGAGACAGTCATTGAAGCCGCCATTAAGAATTATGAAAAAGCATTTTCCATGCAAGCTTCGATCCCAGGCCTTGCGGACCTTAGTGATGAACCTGAATACATTCACAGGCTATACGGCACGAATAGTAACAATGAATTTCAAAAATATTATGCCATGCAATGCCTGCGAGCTCGGCGACTTGTGGAACGGGGAGTCCGGTTTATTGAGATCACCTGTCCACTAACCCATGTTAACAATTCCCCCTGGGATCAACATGGCAACCTGGTTAAGCATCACAATGAAAATGCGTTGATTACGGACCAATCTGTGGCGGCATTGATCAAGGATTTAAAACAGCGTGGCTTGCTGGATGAAACCATTGTGATTTGGGCCGGGGAGATGGGCCGCACGCCACACACACCTAAAATCACTGAAACCGTAGGCCGTGATCATCACGTAAACGGTTATTCGATTTTCCTGGCTGGGGGGGGATTCAAAGGTGGCTCTGCCTATGGATCGACAGACGAATTTGGGAATAGTGTGGCGGAGAATCCACTTTTAATCCAGGACATTCATGCAACCGTCTTTCATCAGCTTGGGTTGGACCACGAACGGCTAACCTATCGATTTGGCGGCCGTGACGTAAGTTTAACCGATGTACACGGTCACATTGTCACCGACTTACTCTCCTAGACAGCACACACGCCTCGGCGAATGAACTTTACTACACCGTCTTCGTGGAGGCAGCAAAACTGGGACCGGCAAAAAGGTAGAAAGCAAGTTACAAAGGCTGCCTACATTTCATCCAACGGAAAGATTGGTCGCGTCAACCTCTTCCAGGGAAACCGTTGGACGGAAGACATTGTCATCCCGTCCGTGTCAGCCCTTATGATCTGTGGGTTGAAATGGGAGTAATATTGAAAATTGCTGGCCGTCTTTAATACTGCCAGCTTGGCTCGCCCCACATCAATTCCAAACTGTTCATAGCAAATCGGATGATTCCCTCCGATTCCTTCAGTTTCGGTCACCGCCAATAGAATATGTTGCGAGCGCAACAGCGCGGATCGTCCGGCATCGTATGCGTCATTACCTATAACCTCAACCTCTACCGTGCCTCCGCCAAGCCGCAACACTTCACACTCCATTTCCACGGGCTGACTAAACACACTATCCAGCTTGCCGCCGACTATAATACGAATCCCGGAATCGACCCCCGCCTCATAAGCGTTGGCAACAACTTCCGCGTCTACCATAGGTACAAGACAATCCTGCTCACACTGCACTTGCATCAACTCGCGTAGCAGAATAGTACTATCGCCGGGCGCCCCCCCAAATACAGAGTCCCCCGTGTCTGACAAAACCACGAACTGCTCAGATTGCAAAGCCATCTGCACAGCCGTCTTTGGATCCACGCTTTCCTGTCGCATAAAATGCTTGCGATGCTCCCACGCAAATTCAGCCATCTCATCGGCTACGCTTTTTGCCAGCTTCAAATCATCATCGGTGACGACGATCACTGCCCAACCTGCTTCGGTAATGTCAAGCCACGGTTGCATAGGACACGGGCTTACGGACAGGATATCGCCTCGCCGCTCAAAGGCTCTGGCCATCTCAAACCATCGCTTCATGGGTCCTTCCGTTCCGGTCAGAAACTGCTCCTGATGCGTTAGCATAGGGATTTTCCTGTAAGTCATCGTCGACTTTATCGCCCCGGTGAGATGCTTTATCAAAATCAATCCTGCCTGATAGCCCGTATCAAAAGGTTCATGCGGTTGAGTACGATGGGCAACGATTGCTGTCGCATCACGACACATTAGCTCTGTAACATTAGCATGATGGTCCAGGGCTACGACGATTGGGACCTCTGGACCGACAAGCGTTCGAGAGCGTGAGATTATATCCCCTTCACAATCGTCCAGATGCTCAGCCTGTGCGGCACCGTGCAAGTCAAGAAAGACGGCATCAAGCTTCTGTGAGTTGGCCAGACTATCACAAATTGAGTTTACAAAAAACTGGTGTGTATACTCCGTGATAATTCCACTTGCCCCACCCCAGCCTCGGATCATAGGAATAGGCGTCCACGCAAAATCACAGTCCCGGCATGCTGCTTCCAAACCGGCGAGCGGCCCGGTCTTCATGCCTTCTTGCAGTACTTCCACTCCCTGGTAGAGCCCAAACTGACGAAACGTGTCCAGTGTGGTCCTGCCAAGGCTGAAGGAATTTGTTTCCTGTCCATACTTGGCGACAGCGATTCTCAATTTCAATTCACCAATTTTCAGTTGTAATTGCAGAGCAACTAAGCAAGTTCCGTTATGACCTTACCGGCAGGGAGGATCGGGATCGGGCGTCCAGATTGATCCGGTACGGCAATCCGAGCTGCGTCCAAACCAAGATGATTGTAAAGTGTTGCCAGAAAGTCACCCGGAGCAACTCGTCGATCGACGGGGTCTTCACCCCGAGCGTCGGTGGCGCCAACAATTTTGCCGGTTTCGATACCTCCACCTGCGAATAACATCGTATTCGCTCGTGGCCAATGATCTCGTCCCGGTTGCACTGTTCCCTTTTCGCCGCTGGCGACGCCGCCCCCGCTACTAGCCACATGAGATATACGTGGCGTACGCCCAAATTCACCTGCTACAACTACCAGGACACGACGGTCAAGTCCACGGTCATAAATATCTTCAATTAAGGCCGAAACAGCATGATCAAAAGTCGGCATTCGATGGTCTAATGCGTTGAACACATGATGATTAACTGCATGGTCATCCCAATTGGCTACCCGGCCACACAGTGGTCCATCGAGCTCTGTCGTGACTATTTCAACTCCAGCTTCCACGAGGCGTCTGGCCATCAACAACTGCTGGCCCCACTGGTTTCTTCCGTATCGGTCACGCAAAGAATCTTTTTCCTGACTGAGATCAAAGGCAGCCTGAGCCTTAGCGCTGGTCAGTAAATTAAGCGCTTGGCGATCAAAGTCATTCATAGCTTCCATCAGGCCAGACTGATCAATTTCGGACTTAACTTGATCCAGGCCACGTTTGAGTGTCAGCCGTTTTTTGAACCGACTAGCAACACTTTCATCGCCTAACCCAATATTAGGCACCTTGAAGTCCGGTTTATTAGGATCACCCATTACTCGGAAAGGATCGAACGAAGGTCCCAAATAGGTTGCTCCGGCGATTGTAAAGGAGTCATATCGATCAACCGGGTTGACCGTGATGTAATTTGGAATTTCGCGTTTTGGGTTATACCGCAGGTAATTAGCGATCGACATCCAATCCGGGAGAATCGGAAGCGTCTTATCTTTTGCATCAGGATCGCCTGCAAGAACCTGTAAGGAACCGGCCGGGTGCCCCCCACCGGTATGAGCGACACTTCGAAGTAAAGTGTATTTGTCCGCACATTTCGAAAGACGCGGCAGTAATTCGGTCAAACGAATACCGGGCACGTTCGTTTCTATCGGAGCGTATGGACCACGAAATTCTGAAGGGGCGTCTGGCTTCGGGTCCCACGTATCCAGATGACTGCAACCGCCACGCTGCCAAACCAAAATAATCGCCGTCCTTTCGCCATGGCGATTATTGGCCGTGGCCAGCCCCATTCCTGGCTTGGCTGCTAATTCCGTTGCATTTGCACGAGCCTGCATCAACTGGGAAAGACTTAGTCCTCCAAAGCCATACATACCGGCTTTAAGCAATTCTCGACGTTGCATTTGATACGTTACCCCAATTTTTTAACTGCTATATAGTCTAGCATATCGGCCATTTTGCTCGCCTATCTTTTACAATCAGAATATTCTCCTAAACCCCGTTTTAATTGCGTCTAATACAGGATCCAAGGACTAAATGACCAGGCCAACAAAGAAGACCCGTCGTGAAGTACTCAATGCCATGGCAAATTTTGGTGCCGCAGCCCTGCTCCCCGGGGTAGTCTCGAGCCCTCTCCCGGCATTTGCAGATCAGGGAAAGTTCTCTCGCAAACGCTCACAATTGATTCGTCGTGAAAACAAAAAGCCTGGAACTCGTGAATGGATACTTACCAAGACAGCGATCACGCCGGACACGAAGTACCGTTGCCCTTTTATCGAGGGCTATGCATCTCATACGAGTGTGTCGGCGGGTGATATCATTTCCTTTCATGTCTCTTGTAACCCGCACTCGAAATTCGTAATCGATCTTTACAGATCCGGTTATTACAGCGGTGACGGGGCAAGAAAAATTGCCCACCTAGGTACGTTCGCCGGCAAGACCCAGGATGACCCTGAAATTGGTAAAAATCGATTACGCGAATGTCAATGGGCCCCCTGCCTTGAGTTAACCATCGAAGACGATTGGGTTAGTGGCGTATACCTTGCCAAGCTCACGTCTCTAGAAACTGGAATGCAAAGCTACATTACCTTCATCGTCAAAGATGATCGCAAGGTCGATTTTCTATTCCAATGCTCCGACACTACATGGAGTGCCTACAATCGATGGCCTAGCCAGTATTCGCTCTACGACAATGAAGAGTCGGTTTGGTATTGGGGGGCTGGGGTCGATGTAAGCTTTGACCGGCCCTACGGTAAATACTGTCAGATCTTTGATGCACCACTAACAACCGGGTCGGGGGAGTGGTTTTGTTGGGAATTACCAATTGCATACTGGATGGAGTCGCTAGGTTACGACGTCAGTTATTGCTCCAACATTGACACGCATGCTCATGGAGAAGATTTAATGCGAGCCGGTACACTAATCTCGGTAGGGCACGACGAATACTACTCAATGGAAATGTTTGACAACGTACGTGCTGCGATTCGCGGAGGCATCAACGTCGCTTTCCTGTCCGGCAACACCTGCTGTGGTTTACTGGAAATGAAATCTTCAAGCGACGGTCGCCCAAATCGGATTATCTCACGAGTGGATCGTTTCGGGCCTCGTGACAAGATTGGTGACAATCTCTTCCATTCCATGGAAACCCTGCCAAGAACTGCACCTAACGAAGCGAATATTATTGGCGCTCGCAGTACCGGCCCTGTTGTCGGTGGTGCGGACTACATTTGTCATCAACCCGATCATTGGTTATTCGCAGGATCGGGAATGAAAAAGGGAGACAGTATCCCCGGATTAGTTGGTTGGGAATGGCACGGTGACCCTGCAGAAATCCCGGGACTGGAAATTGTGGCAACGGGCACGACCAACAGTGGTGCCGGCTCAGGCACCTACACATCCACACTCTATCCGGGCCCCAAGGACAATCTAGTCTTCAACGCTTCAACTTGCTGGTGGGGCGACGGATTGAGTGAACCACCCGGGTACGTTCGTCCGGCTGCTCACGGGGCAAGCCCTCTGGGCCCTGATCGCCGTGTTCAGGTGATTACCACAAATCTCCTAAATCATTTCAAAAGCCTCAGAGGCTGAAGAAACTTACGCAAAGTGGTAATTACATCTCTTCCCAAACGGTCGAATACGCGTTGATCTTTTCGAAATACCGGAGCATATCCGCATAGAACTCGTGGTTGGCAAGTGTGGCACTGTCACCGATCACGATTAATTTGCGCTTGGCTCGAGTCAAAGCGACATTCATACGGCGTGTATCTCCAAGAAACCCAATTATTCCTTCCCGATTACTGCGAACACACGAAATAAGGATCACCTCCTTTTCGCGTCCCTGAAACCCATCCACCGTGTCAATTTCGACACCCTCGACCTTGCACAACTGTCGAATCAACCGGGTCTGTGCGGCATAGGGCGTAATAACAGCGATACAATGAGCCGGCACATTACGGTCGACTAGCGATTCAATCTTCTTAACCACCAATTGCGCCTCATCAGGGTTCCTCCGGCTTTCTCCCGGCTCTTCCAACTCTTCTTCCCAATCAGCACCGGCAGTATCAATAAACTGGACTGGCGTCTCCGTTAGTTCTCCGGCCGGCACTCCCTCCAAATCCTTCAAGACGTGAGTTGCAACGCCTAAATCCGCTTCTAAAGTTCCCTCGTAGAACTGGTCCGACGAAAACTGCATGATTTCAGAATTCATGCGATATTGCTTGGTAAGACGAGTCGTGACTTGCTCACGATAGAGCTTATTCACCCTTTCAAGCAAGCTGACATCAAATCCTTGTTGCGCAGCTTTTTGGGAAACTACGGTCGGTGGCAATTGGCAATGATCGCCAGCGAGGATCAATTTGTCCGCGAATTGCAGCGGCACCCAGCACGAAGGCTCGGTGCACTGACAGGCCTCATCGATCACTGCCAAACCAAACCTGACATCACCCAGCAAGTGTGTATTTAACGAGTTGGTTGAACAAACAACATCCGCCCTATCGATCACCCAGTCCACGACGGTCTTCTCCAATAACCTAGCGTCCTGTCGCAGCCTTTTCCCTTCTTTATACATCTCCTGCTTAGCACCACGCGGTGGCTGGCTTCTCGTATAGCGTCCCGCTTTGCGAAAGTACTGATCTGACTCTCGCCGCATATCCTTCACGATCTCCATCGTTTCGTCACGCGATACCTGAGCGTCCAGGGTGTGCTGAGTCAGTTGCCGATCGACACGTGCCGGATGCCCTAAACGTACGACTTTCAACCCGGCAGAAACCAATTTCTCCAGCAGATTGTCTACCGCAGTGTTACTTGGAGCGGTCGCCAGAACTTTTTGCCCCAATCCGACGGATGCCTTGATTACTTCCACCACGGTCGTGGTTTTCCCTGTCCCAGGAGGGCCATGAACAACAGCTAGATCACGAGCAGACAAACAGTGCCTGACCGCTTGCTCCTGAGAGAGATTCAATTGAGCATTCTCAAAAGGTACATCAACGATTTCCGGAGTACGCATCCCAAGTAACACATCTCGCAACTGGCCAAATCGGCCTCTCGTGTCGTTCAGTCCTGAGAGCACTTCGGCTTGCCGTTTACGTGTTACTTCGTCCACCTGTAAATCAAGTCGAAATCGCGTCCCTTCCGGGATAAACGGCAAGGAAATCTTTATACACCGGGGCTCTTTGGCCGTTATCACGCCACGTGCTATCTCCGTCTCGGCAGCGTTACCCGTTGCCATGACAGGCGTTCCAACTCGAAAGCGATTGACCGGCAAACCTCGTTCCCGATTACGTTTCACAAATGTCACAATGATGGCGCCGGCAAGGCCCGGCCGAGAATCAGCTACTGCCATATCCAAAAGGGTATCACCCGTCTTTTCGGCGGCACCCGAACCCGATTGTCGCCGACGCTCATCCAGTTGCCTGGCTTGTGCGACAGACTCCATGTCAATCCATTCCAGCAATTGCTCAATATGCTTATGCATTCAGAGTCTCATCCTGATACTCATCTATTCTTCGAGTTCAACAAACGCCTGCTCGATAAAAGGCCACATCAAGCGGGGGGGGTAAAACATATGCCCCTTTTCTCCCCAGCGATGATCAAACCTGAATCGCCGGTCCATCAATTCGTAAACGTACGCGACAATCAGAGGTGATTTGTCCTCCCTAAGGGCAGGAGACAAACCGAGTCGATTCACTAGGCCGTGATCCGATTAGATCTCCGTTGACGTCGAGCCCAGGCAAACGATACCAGCCTGTCCTCTTTGATATCCCACAACTTCAAACGCAAGCATTTGTAAACATCCCAGGGACGCAAAGAGGTCACCCCTGGATTACGAAGTTCTTTGATCGCCGCCATTGCTTTAGGCAGTTTGTAAAAAGGGATTCGATGATTCAAATGATGCACATGGTGATAACCGATATTGGCCGTAAACCAATGAAGAATTGGATTCATCTTAATGTAGCTAGAAGACTTCAACGCGGCAGTCACGTAATTCCAGTCCTTACCCAACTTCAATGCGACATCCGGGTAATTGTGCTGAGCATAGAAGAGATAGGCGCCTGTACCGCCTGCAATAATCATCGGGACACAGGTAACAAAGACGATACCTAATGGGTCAGTAAAAGCTAATGCCACGATAACTCCGGCATGAACCAACAATGAACAAATGGCATCCCAATGCCGCTTAGGGTTTAGCAGCAAGGGACGCAATGTCATTCCAATAAAGAAGACGGTCAGATAGCCGGCCCCAATAGTCATGGGATGTCGTGAAAACTTGTATAGGAGTCGTTGCCAAACAGATGCTTCGGCATACGCCTCTGTCGTCATCACCGGATAAGATCCAATGGAAGCACCGAATAGTTTTGCATTGTTTTTATGGTGGTGATTGTGAGAACGCTTCCATACACTGGGAGGACTTAAGGTAATGCAGCCGAAAAGAAACATAAATCCACGAGCCAGTGAGGACTTCGGGAGCAATGCACCATGTTGAAAATCGTGGTATATCACAAACAATCGAACATGGACTAAACCTAATAGACAGCTACAAAGCAGACGAAGCCACCATGGTTCGATCAAAATCGTGGCAGCAATACATGCACTCCAGACAACAGCTGTCGAGACCAAACACCACCAGCTAACCCAGGGAGTCTCTGTGGCGAATTGCTTCGACTCAATCAGTATTTCTTTTTCTGACCGCACTGCGTGATTCCGAGTTGATAAGATAAACCTAAAAGGAGGTATGCCCTTTCATTGCATTCCGCAAAGTACCATCCTCTAAGATTCCGCGCAGATTAACAATAGCGCAAACCCGATTTAATGCTGTATCTTGTAAACTATATCTAAACAATTTTACTATTCGATTGAATTCCGTTAGGATTATCCCATATTAAGCGAAGATTCCCGACCAAGCCCAATTCACCGCAGAATGCCTATATCCTCACGACAGCTAGCCCTAAAGTTATTCCTGACTTTCACATTCTTGTCATTTCAACCTGTCGACGCAGCAGAAACGAGTGCCAAGTTCCCTAAAATACCTGAACCGGTGACAAGTTTCGGAGCCGCAGCCCATCGCGGAAAGGTTTACTACTACGGTGGACACTATGGGCAGGCTCATCGCTATTCCACCGCAGACCAGGCGAATACACTTTGGGAACTTGACCTCAAAACAAGAAAATGGTCCAGCCTGAGCGAAGGGCCGCGTCTTCAGGGCTTAGCATTAGTTGCCTACAAGAACTCGCTTTATCGAATCGGTGGATTTACGGCTAAAAATGCACCTGAAGAGGATCACGATCTTTGGTCTCAACGATCCTTCGCGAAATACGACCTCAAGTCACAGCAATGGACGCTTCTTCCGGACCTGCCGGAAGGACGTTCTTCTTTTGATGCCGCCGTAAGCCACAATGGAATTTTGTACGTCGTCGGAGGCTGGAAAATGCACGGTGAGAAGAAAGCCGTCTGGCACCAAACCGCCTGGACGTTTGATTTAAACGACCGGCATGCAACCTGGACGCCCATTGCCAACTTTCCGTACAAACGACGCGCCATTTCTGTTGCCCCTACTAAAGACGGAATCCTCGTTGTCGGGGGAATGCAGGAGTCGGGTGAAACGACCACACAAACCGTTTTCTATGACAGACGCAGTAATGCCTGGACCGATGGCCCAACACTCATCGGAGAGTCCAAGTTAACCGGGTTTGGAACTGCCAGCTGCAACTTACAGGGAAAGATCATTGTGTCTGCCTACGATGGCACTATCCAAACGATTAACTCAAAGGGTGATTTTGAGATTTCCGGTCAAAGTCGTGACGCGCGGTTCTTCCATCGTTGTTTACCCATTTCAGGACGGCATGCTTTGCTTCTCGGAGGGGCCAATATGGAAACTGGAAAATACGAAGCGTTGGAAACAATTTCTATCATCCCTAATTCCCCGGCTGTCCCAAAGAATTAGCTTAACGCCCCCTCGGAACTGATAAGGCATTCGGAAGCCTGAAGCCCCGTGCAGAGTTGTTAAGCGGAACGGCCACGACGCACTTGATGGAGCTATCGCGAGATTCAGAGCCGTTTGGAGAATCTCCCGACACGTAACCACCAGGCTATCTTTTAGTCCGTTTATCTATGTCCTATATTGCCAACGCTACCCCCCTCTACAGGGGTGATTTAGACATAATCAACATTGAGATTCTGATAGCCGATATTTAAACTAGAGACTGTAAACAAATCAGCAGTATTGGGGGCGTGATGTTACGTTTTTTTGCCAAAAGCGCCAAACAGAAATCTAGAGAATACTGTGACGGCGTGAGTCGTCGCAGTTTCGTGCAGCTTGGAGTTGCCGGCATGGCCTCTCTAGGCCTAGGCGATGTACTTCGTGCTAAAGCAGCAAGTCGGGTTTCAAGCAAATCCGATGTTTCCACCATATTGATTTGGCTTGATGGTGGCCCGGGTCACATGGACATGTATGACATGAAACCGGATGCTCCGGTCGAATACCGTGGAATCTGGAATCCAATTCAGACCAAAGTGCCCGGATTCGACATTACAGAACTCTATCCCAAACAGGCGCAGCATACCGACAAGTTCTCGATTGTAAGATCACTGCACCATGGCACGGGCGACCACTTCGCCGGCGCTCATCGCATGTTAACCACCAAGAACATGGGTGTCAGCGGAGCCAACAACATTGGTAAATTCCCTGGTATCGGAGCGATCGTTGCCAAGCAACGAGAAAATATAACGCGTGAAGTGCCGCCTTATGTTTCCGTCCCGTCCGCTTCGAGCGTTGGTCGCGTACCTGGCTATTTCGGCGGCAAATTTCTGGGCGTTCAATACGACCCCTTCCAAACCAAGGGAGATCCAAACAATGCCAACTTCAAAGTGCAGAATATGGTTTTACCGGCCAATATCACAGTCGACCGCCTGGAAGATCGCACACAATTACAAGGTGAGCTAGACAAAATCAGTCGGTCGGTTGACTCCCAAGGTACATTTGACGCCCTCGATCAGTTTGACCAGCAGGCATTCAATTTTGTGACTGGGGAAAAGGCACGTCAGGCCTTTGACATTAACAAGGAAGATGACGGACTTCGAGAGAAGTACGGTCGGCACAGCTGGGGGCAAAGCACTCTGCTTGCCAGACGTCTTGTCGAAGCAGGAGCTTCGTTTGTCACCGTTCAGTTTAGCGGCTGGGACCATCACTGGAATCTCCAGGGGGGATACGAGACATTATTACCACGGGTTGATTCCGCTGTCGCCTCGTTATTCGAAGATCTTGATCAGCGTGGCCTTCTTGACACCACAATTGTTATGTTGTGCGGTGAGTTTAGTCGTACTCCAAGAATGAATGACGGCGGCAATGGTGGGCCTCCGCTTAGCAAGGGCACTCCCGGACGTGACCATTGGGGCAATTCCATGTTCTGTCTCATGGGAGGCGGGGGAATTCAGGGCGGGCGTCTAATTGGCTCCACAACCAAAAAAGGGGACGCCGCGAAAGATCGACCAGTCACGCCTTCTAATATTCACGCCACCGTCTATGAATGTATGGGCATCGATCCAACGCTTCATATCCTAGATCATGCAGGCCGCCCTACCCCGGTACTCGAAGATCCTACTGCCATCCACGAATTATTTTAACTCACAGGCGATCCATGCTCACATTGCTCAATCAGAATCCTGATACAAACCGCAGACGTCTACTTCAGGCGGCCGGCGCAGGAATGCTAGGCATTAGCCTGCCCAAAATTCTGGAGGCGGCTGACAACAACTTTTCAGATGCGCCGAGTGCGACTGCCAAAAACGTAATCTTTATGCATCTCTTTGGTGGGCCCAGTCAGCTGGAAACATTTGACCTCAAACCCAAGGCTCCCAGCGACATCCGCGGCCCGTACAGTCCAATCGCATGTAACACACCCGAACTTTTGATCTGTGAGCATCTGCCAAATATCGCCAAGATCACTGACAAGATCACCGTCGTCAAAACCATGACCCATGATTTCAATGATCACAGCGGTGCCGGGCATTACATTCAGACCGGCCATCGCTGGCACATACCGATTGGCGGCGGATTCAACGTGACCCCACAGGACTGGCCGGCGATTGGCAGTGTTGCGAAATACTTCGATCAACGTCGCGGACTCATCAATGCCGCTCCGACATATGCCGTTTTACCGAATGCTCTGGGAAGTCTGCAGCAAAAGGGTGATATTGCGCGTCCGGGCGAAACTGCCGGCTGGCTCGGTGGAGCCTTCGAACCGATTGTTACCGGCATCCGCAAGAAATCGGAAACGGACAATCCTTTCTGGCGAGAATGCAGTGATGACGAACTACAATTCAGCATCAAAGGCCTAACGCCACAGGATGGCATGACAATCGGGCGATTTAATTCCAGAGCACAGCTACTAGATCGAATCAACGATCAACAGCGAAGATTACGTGAATTGGATCGCACCAGTGTATTTGACAAATACCGCGCACGCGCTTTGGAACTAGTGCTTTCCGACAAGGCCCGTGATGCTTTTGACGTGACCCAGGAATCAGCCAATACTCGCGACGCCTACGGTCGGCACTTATACGGCCAGTCAGCTTTGGTTGCACGCAGATTAATTGAAGCGGGCACCCGTTTTGTCACCGTACAATACGATTGTGTTGATGGCTATAGCTGGGATTCCCATCGTAATAGTGATGATGTCAGGAAATACTTATTGCCTACGTTTGACCAGGCTTTCGCAGCACTCATTCATGACCTGGAAGATCGGGGATTGCTGGATGAAACCCTCATCGTCGCCATGGGGGAAATGGGGAGAACTCCTAAAGCGAATAACACCTGGGGCCGCAACCACTGGAGCACCTTGTTCCCTGCAGTGCTTGCAGGCGGGGGAATCAAACGAGGATTTGTATATGGCGAAACAGACAAGCATGCCGAGTATGCAACGGCTCACCCAGTGAGCCCTGAAGATATGGCAGCCACCATCTTTTCGGCACTGGGCATCAACCCCAGCTGGTAAATCCAGGACTCGATAGGACGCCCTCATCAACTAACGACTGGTCAACGAGTCGACGATTTGTTTATATAATCCGGTTAGTCAATTCAACTGCAACCACCCCGGATAAAAAACTATGATTCGTACGATCTTGTTAGCGATTCTTTCTTGTCTACTTCTTTTAGGCGGAAGCCTCGTAGCATCTGCTGACGAGTTGCCAAACATCATATTGCTCATGGGTGACGACCATGGATGGGATGAAACCGGCTACAACGGGCACCCACATCTGGCCACTCCCGTACTAGACGAAATGGCTGCCAATGGCCTACGCCTGGACCGTTTTTACTCAGCACATCCCTCTTGCAGCCCCACACGTGGAAGTGTCCTTACCGGACGCCACCCTAATCGATATGGTACGTTTACCCCCGGCCACTCGATCCGACCGGAAGAAATTAGTGTGGCAGCCATATTAAAAGCTAAAGGCTATCTATGTGGTCACTTTGGCAAATGGCATTTAGGCCCTGTCAAGAAATCATCTCCCACCAACCCCGGCAACATGGGGTTTGACGAATGGCTTTCACACGACAACTTTTTCGAACTAAATCCTATTCTGTCGCGAAATGGAGCAGACCCCAAAATGATTCCGGGCGAGAGTTCAGAGATCATTGTCGATGCTGCCACTCGATTTATCAGCAAAGCCAAACGAAAAGGCAAACCGTTTTTCATTGTTCTCTGGTACGGTTCACCTCACGAACCCTACAGTGGACTCGAAGACGACCTCGCACTCTATAATCACATACCGGCTCGGTACAATGATCAATCATTTCGCCTGACTTCGAACGAAACAGGCCGTCCCACGACGCGGCCATTGGGTGACATTCTACAAGAGCGATATGCTGAAATTACGGCCATGGACCGATCAATTGGAACGCTACGGGATTTCCTTGCTCGCAAAAACGAACGCGAAAATACTTTGCTTTGGTATTGCGGAGACAATGGTACGCCAGGTGACGGAATCGTAACTTCGCCCTTTCGAGGTCAGAAAGGACAGGTTTACGATGGTGGAATTCGCGTCCCTGGAGTGATCGAGTGGCCCAAAAGAATAAACGCTCAGATCATTTCACAGGTTAACTCCGTTACCAGCGACATTTTGCCTACGCTTTGTGAAATCACAGGAAGCGAACTGCCAACGATCCCCCTGGATGGCATTTCCCTGGCCGGCCTGTTGGACGATTCGCTAAAGCAACGGCCTACTCCCATTTTCTTTTGGCAATTCAATACCGGTGCCGACACTCAACGCACCCCCTGGATCAATCATGAATTGCAGATTGGCACCACTCCGTTGGTTAAAATGATGGGGGACATTTACACCAGGAATTTCAGGAACTCTAAACATCCGGATATTGTTGAATCTGATTTCACGGGCGCTCGCGTTATGCTGATCGAAAACTACAAACTAGTCATCACAGGCCAGAGTCCGAAAGAGAAACTTCAACTCTTCAAAATGCCCGACGATCTCGCTGAAAAGCATAATATAGCTGCACAGCACCCTGACGTCGTTTCGAGTATGCGAAAACAACTTCACCGCTGGCAATCGTCAGTCCTCAAGAGCCTCACCGGCGCCGATTACGAACAGCACATCCAACCATGACTGGGAAGAGCAAAAATGATTAAGTGTGGTGTAATTGGACTTGGACGTTTTGGGCGTTTACATTCGTTGACACTACGTTCACTGGAGAATGTTGAATTGACAGCGATTGTCGCCCGTCGTCAGCAAAGTGTCGACTTGCTCCTCAAGGAAATCCCGGAGACAACAGGTTACACCGATCTGGATCAGGCAATTGAATCATCCGGTGCAACTGCCTGGATCGTTGCCTGCACCACCAGCCAACACGTTACTGTCACCCGGAGACTCCTTGAAGCCGGACACCACGTCTTACTGGAGAAACCAATCGCTGATGATTTGCAGGAGGCTGAGCAACTCGCAGACCTGGTAAAAGAAGATTCTTCCAACTTAATGCTAGGGCACATCCTTCTCTTCAACAGCGAATTCAAATCCCTACGTCAGGAAGTTGCCAATCGGCCTTCGCTCACTCATCTGGATGCGGTTCGCCATCGCCCTGCATCGATTGTCAAAGATTTTGCAGGTGAAAATCCATTACACGCTGCCATGGTCCATGACCTCTACTGCGCTCAGGCTTTGACCGATGCTCAGCAGCCTCGGAGCTTCAGTTGCCAATACCACCTCACCCCCGACGGTCAAATAGACCTGGCCAATGCCCAAATCATCTGGCCCTCGGGATTCCTGGCTCGCTTCAGCGCAAGTTTCATGACCCCAGCCGGCATGCCCCCCAGAGGTTTTGACCGTCTAGAGGTTTTCGGGGATGGTTGGGCAGCGCGGCTTTCACCTAACCCGCGTCCGATCGAAGTCTGGAACGATCAACAAGCCCAATGGCCCTTAGCCTTAGAAATCATGGCTGACCAAACCAATGCGACGGGAATGATGGTCGAGGAACAACGGTGTTTTCTAAGGGTGGTCAACGGCGAGCAGGCTGTCCCTGTCGGAGCTCGTTATGAGGACGGCCTTCAGGTTCAACGTTGGATGAACGAATTAGACCGAGTCGCCGTCCGGTAATTTTTCCGGCGAGCGTGCCACGGGTAATCGCCAAATCACCACTACACCAATGGTGGCCAGTATCACGACCAACGAACGCAGCCAGTTGATCGCTGGTCCAAAATAGACTGTCAGACCAACCGAAATCGCAACCACAAGAATCGCTTTAGCCTTCACATTACTACGTACACCACCAAGATCTTCCCAGTCTGTCAGAATCGGCCCGAACATCTTAGACCTTCGCAGTCTCGCATTTAGTTTTGGTGACGACCGCAGCAAAAGAAAACTTGTAAGCAACAAGAAGGGTGTCGCTGGCAGGCCGGGTAGCAGAGCGCCGAGGCAACCCAGAGCAAAGCAAATCCCAGCCATGGCCAGCAGGCCGACTTTCTTAATTCCGACAACAACGTTTGGCGGTGACAACTAAAACTTGCTCCTGAGAATTTGATTAACGAATGGGCTGCTATTAAACCAAAATATATACCGGACTCTTAATGTATAATAAATAATACATTCAAAAATATATTCAAATCCCGCCAGCATATCTCTCAATATGACAATGCAATTCCCGCTTAATTACGGACTACTATTAGCATCTGTAGTGCTCTTCCATTCAGTGTCTAGTGCGCAAGAATCACAGGCTACTGCGGAATCAAACAGGGACCGAGATGGACTAGATTTCTTTGAAGCCAAAATCAGACCGATGCTGATAAAGCATTGTTATGAATGCCACAGCGCCGAAGCGGTTGCAAAGAACAAGCTCAAGGGCGGACTATTTCTGGATACACGCGCCGCCTCACTCAAAGGTGGTGAAAGTGGCCCAGCGGTCGTCCCCGGCAAACCGGATGAGAGCCTGTTAATTTCAGCGTTGAAACACGAGAGTTTTGAAATGCCACCTGCGGAGAAACTCCCCGACGAAATCATCAGTCATTTTACGCACTGGATAAAAATTGGCGCTCCTGACCCTCGCGAAGGAGACGCCATTGCAACTGCCGAAATAGATATCGAACAGGGCCGACAACACTGGGCCTTTCAGCGATTGCAGAAATCCCAATTACCAACGGTTAAAAACGAGTCCTGGGTACGCAATGACATCGACAGGTACGTGCTGGCGCGTCAGGAGGAAAAGGGAATCGCTCCCAATCCGGTGGCGTCATACCGAACATTGATTCGACGAGTTTACTTCGACTTAATTGGACTCCCCCCAAGCCCTGAAGCCGTCGGGCAATTCATTCGTGAAGCGGAACTCGATTTCGACTCAGCGTATTCGAACCTGCTTGATCAATTACTCGAGGATGAACACTTTGGTGAACGTTGGGCTCGGCATTGGCTGGACGTTGTTCGTTTTGCAGAAAGCAACGGCTACGCGTTCGACAAGGACCGTCCTAATGCGTGGCACTACCGAGACTGGGTCATTCAGGCTTTCAATAAGGATCTACCGTATGACCAGTTTCTCAATGCTCAGTTGGCTGGAGACATTGGTACCAACATCGACGTGAAAACGACCTCTGAATTCACGACTGCCAAGACAAATCTTGCGGCCACAGGCTTTTTGGTTGCCGGACCATTTACATCTCAGCAGACGCAAAAAGAACGAGAACGCAGCCGCTACGAGCAGCTTGACGATATCGTCAGTACGCTTGGCACATCCGTTTTGGGACTCACCGTCGGCTGCGCCCGATGTCACAGCCACAAGTTCGATCCACTTCCTAAACACGATTACTACCGGTTCGTAGCGAATTTTGCTGAAGTAGGCAGTGCCGACATTCAGCTGAATTCGAAACCCGAAGAGTTTCTCTCGGCGATGAAAATCTACAATGATGCTCATACACCTTTGGCCTCTGCACTCAATCAGTACGTGATCGACACACTTCCGAAGAACTTTGAGCAATGGGTAAAGTCAGCGTCGCCAACTCCAGAAACCGGTTTGATTACTCAATCACCCTGGTATTCTGCTTCTGGTTTTCAGGCAACCGACGCTCACCAGGCATGGGAAACTCCATTTGAGCCCGAACAGGGAGTCGACCTCACGGCCTCCTACAGGGAAGGTACCATCGTTTGGAACGAACAGAAAGCATGGAACGATGAAAAACGCATCAGCTTCGAACAGGTCCCCAATTCGGCACAATACAGCTTTCGCAAAATTACGTCGCCTGTTGCTCAAACAGCCTCGCTGTCATTTTCTACCACCAGCAATATAACGATCTGGGTAAATCAATCAGAAGTCTTACGAGCTAAAGAAGCAGCCGATAAGACACCCAGTCAATACAGACTTCGTATTCCCTTGAAGCAGGGCGAAAATCAACTGCTTATCAAATCCTCAGGCAGTCAGGCCATAGCAGAATTCACATCTTCCATCATGACGCGAGCCAGCCAACCGCTTGCCAACTTTGGCAGTTGGTTTCATCTTGGGCCGTTCAAGGCAACAAATCATAACGAAGCGTTTGGAACAGTTTACCCACCTGAAGACAAAATTGACCTCGAAGCAACTTATGAAGGCGGATTGCAATGGGAAGAACATGCCGACTGGGAGGACGGAACGGCTCACAATGACCTGTTAAGCGGAGAAAACAGCGCTAACTTCCTATACCGCGTTATTGAGTCCTCTTCGCCGCAACCCGTCCATTTATCACTAGGCAGTGATGACGGAATTCAGGTTTGGGTTAACGGCCGCAAGGTTCTCAATAAAAACGTAGGACGAAACGATGCGAAGGCTGATCAGGAGAAGTTAACAGTTCAATTGAGTCAGGGACGTAACGAAATCCTGCTTAAAATCTCCAATGGCGGTGGGAAGACCGGTTTTTACTTCAAGGCCACCCATGGAAAAGAGCCCGATGACGTGCGCAACATCCTGGCCCTTAGCCTGGAGAAACGCAACGCCGGCCAAAACAAAAGGTTGCTGGACTGGTACAAGGGTTATGATCAGGGTTTCCTAGCGTTGGAAAAACCAGTGAAATTCCATGAGTTATCCCGCCCATCACCTAACAACATCCCTGTTTTCGCTGCCAAAACACGTGGCAGCACCTATCAATTCGGGGAAGACACCTACAAAGTCTATCACCTTCGCCGTGGCAATGTCGACAACAAAGAAAGCCTCGCAGATCCGGGGTTCCTACAAGTCTTAACCGATGCCGAGAAGGATGAAATCTTTTGGACAACTGATGCTAACACGCTTGAAAATCCACTTTCGGGGCGGGAGACCCTGGCAAACTGGCTCACCGATGAAGAACTGGGAGCCGGCCATTTAGCAGCCCGAGTGCTGGTCAATCGACTCTGGTACCATCACTTCGGAAGGGGGCTTGTTGCCACTCCCAGTGATTTCGGTACGCGAGGGGAACTTCCCAGCCATCCACATTTACTCGATTTCCTGGCACAAACTCTGATCGAAAACCAATGGCGTATGAAGCCTATCCATAAACTGATCATGAGTAGTGCCACCTATATGCAAGGCAATGCACAATCTGATACCGGGTTGCGCGAGGATCCTGAAAACCTTTTAATTTGGCGAAGGGCTTCCAAGCGTCTTGAAGCGGAAATCATACGCGACTCGATTTTAACCATGAGCGGAACCATTGACCTATCACACTACGGAAAAGGAACTCTGGACTCTCGCAGCAACCGTCGCAGCATATACTTCACGGTAAAGCGGGGACAACTAATTCCACTGTTGAAGTTGTTTGACGCCCCTGATGCGATGCAGGGCATCGCAACACGTGAACAAAGCACGGTCGCACCACAGGCTCTGGCCTTACTAAATTCTCCACTCATCCGGGATTACGCTTCAAATTTCGCTGCTCAAGTACGCCCCAACGCGGATATCCCCAACGAGCAGGTAATAACCTCTGCCTATGAACTGGCGCTATCGCGCCCCGCCTCCCCGGACGAACTAACAACCATGAATCAATTCATCCAATCACAAACAGAGATGCGAGGCGGCGATGCCAATGCTCAACAGTTAGCTATCCGCGACTTCTGTCACCTTATTCTTTGCATGAATGAATTTGTCTATATCGATTAATAGCAAGATTATGAATTACGACCACCATCTCACCACAAGCAATAATCGCCGCCAATTCCTGGCCAAAGCAGGTTTAGGATTTGGAAGTCTGGCATTGACCGACCTTCTTCAACAGGAAGGCGTGGTTCGGGCTGAAGAAAGTGACAATCCATTGGCCGAACGATCTTCACATTACAAGCCAAAGGCTAAAGCCATTATCTGGCTATTCCAGACTGGCAGCCCAAGTCAGGTCGATACGTTTGATTACAAGCCTGAACTTGGAAAAAGAGACGGCCAAGCGTTGGCCGGTGCTGACCCCAAGACCGGGTTCTTTACCACCAGCGGAAAATGCTTGAAGTCACCATTCAAATTCAGTCAACATGGTGAATCTGGCGCCTGGATCTCCGAGATCTTTCCCAACATTTCTAAACATGCTGACGATATTGCCTTTGTTTATTCCTGTCATTCACAATCCAACAATCACACGCCGGCTATGTTGGAGTTAAATGGCGGCATGATTCGTCAGGGTTTCCCAAGCATGGGGTCATGGATGAGTTACGGATTGGGAAGTTCCAATTCCAATTTACCCTCGTACGTTGTGATGCACGGAACAAAACCCCGAGGTGGTGACCCGATTTGGTCCTCGGGTTTTCTTCCCTCGGTTTATCAGGCCACATCACTGGACCCTCGAGCCGCCAAGCCGATTGACAATCTAGAGCAGCTTAAGGACCTTACAGGTGGCAAACAACGCTCTCTCTTAGATGCGCTCAATCGAGCTAATCGAAAACATGCCGAATCACGCCCCTTCGATCGCGACTTAAATGCCAGGCTCGAGTCGTTTGAGCTTGCTTATCGCATGCAAAGCGCTGCCCCTGAGGCATTTGATATTGCTCAGGAACCCGAATACATCCATGAAATGTATGGGCTTAACCGAAATGAATCCAAGGATTACGGTCGTCAATGCCTTCTGGCCCGTCGTTTGATTGAGCGCGGCGTTCGATTTGTGCAGGTATTCGCATCGGTTCCTAGCACTCCGGGAGGCGGCGTTAGTGACGTCCCCTGGGACGGTCACAGTGATATCAAAATAAATCACAGCACCTGCGCCTCGACTGTCGACCAACCGACTGGTGCACTTCTCACGGATCTAAAGCAACGAGGGCTGCTTGAAGACACGATCGTGATTTACGGAGGCGAATTCGGTCGCACCTCGGATTCACAGGGAAGTGCCGGACGGGACCATAACCCTAACGCCTTTACAACCTGGTTTGCCGGCGGTGGATTTAAAGGAGGGGCACAACACGGGGCGACTGATGAATTCGGGTACAAATCCGTTGAACAACGAGTCACAGCGCATGACATTCACGCGACCATCCTGCATCAAATGGGAATCAACCACGAAAAACTCACGTACCGGTTTAACGGCCGGGACTTCCGTTTGACGGATGTGGCAGGCGAAGTGTTACACGACATCCTTTCCTAAACACCAGCTATTTAACGGTCTCCAAATTGAGCTCACCAGTGAATGCCGGCTAAAATAAAGGTATGAATAAGACATACCATTTTCTTGCCCTGCTTTTACTTGGATTCCAATGTTTTGACGGCGAGGCATTGGCTGAGCCCAATGGCAATCGATTTACTCACCTGACTGACCGAAATCCCTATTACGTACATCAGAAATTCCCTCGCCTTATCACCCCTCAATGGGTAGGGGAAGACGATGTTGACGCCGTCGTCATTCTTTCCATCGATGACATGCGTAACCCAGCCGCCTACGAAGGATATCTACGGCCCATTCTGAACCGACTCCACGAAATCGAAGGGCGCGCTCCGGTGAGCATATTCACCAATTCCGTCCAACCTACGGATCCTCAATTACAGTCATGGCTTAAAGAGGGACTGAGTCTGGAAGTGCATACTATTGACCATCCTTGCCCTTGCCTCAATGGCGGTGACTTTGCCCGCGCTAAGAGTACGTATGACCGCTGTGTCGACTTGATGGCCTCCATACCAAACAGTAAGGCTGTTGCCTTTCGCATGCCATGCTGCGATTCACTCAACACCCCCAGCCCCCGCTTTTGGTATGAAATCTTTGCCAAGACGACACAAGCCGGCAACCATCTGGCCATTGATTCTTCCGTTTTCAACGTCTTTACAGCCGGGGACCCTGAATTAACTGCCGACATCACAACCCGTGAAGAAGGAACCTCTCGCTTTCAGTACTACCTTCCATTTGATTCCTTCGTTAATACGATCGAAAACTATCCCTATCCATTCGTGCAGGCAGGTGTGTGCTGGCAGTTCCCTTGCGTTGTCCCAAGTGACTGGGAAGCTCAAAACATACATCGATCTAATAACCCGGACACCGTGCGTGATATGAAGCTGGCGCTCGACGCCACCGTTATCAAGAAGGGGGTCTACCCGCTTGTTTTTCATCCTCACGGCTGGATTCGCAATGACCAAATTGTGGAATTAATAAATCACGCTCATTCCAAATACGGAAAACGGGTCAAATTTCTGTCGTTTAGGGATTGCCTGCAACGGATCAACCAACACTTGTTAAATGGCAGTTCATTGCGAGCCGAAAATGGTGAGGAGAATGGAGTTCGCCTTATCGATCTCAATAATGACAACTTCATGGACGTTGTCATAGGCAATGAAGAGCAACGGCTGACCCGAATTTACGAACCGAAATCAAACACATGGAAGGAAACCCCCTTCCCCGCACCAATCAAAGATTCTCACGCACAATTCTTTTCAGCCGATCAGGGAAAGGAAGCCGGCGTTTGGGTGAATGACGATCAAACGACGGGAGCGTGGATATTTCGGCAGGGGCGTTGGACTAATTCGGCTGCACACATTAAGAATCGCGATTCTTGGAAAACCAGTGCGAACGGAATTGACCGCGGACTGCGATTTCGTGACCTGAATGACGATGGCACGTCCGAACTGATCACAAATTCAGGAGGCGTTTTCCACTGGGAGAATAACTCATGGATTCCAACCGCGTTCACCTTGCCCAACAATTTACAGTTTGTCACAGAAAACGGTTCTGATAACGGCTTGCGATTTGTCGACGTGAACAGTGATGGATTTGACGACCTGCTCCAGTCGAACAGCCGCGGGTACAACCTGTATTTGTTCGAAACCGATAAGACTGGATGGGCGATTAAGGCATTAGAAGGGCAACGACCAACGGACACAGACGTACCAATCATTGCATTGGGGGGAACCAATAACGGAGCCTGGTTTAGTCGCGAACACCTGTGGGTTCAAAATGAATTTACCCAAAACCTGCCGGCGTTGGTGGACCGCCGAAGCTTTGACCAGCTTCTCTCGGATATCCCGCCTCTCCCTAAATCTCCCGAGGATTCACTTAACAGCATCCAGACGATTCCCGGATTCAAAGTGGAACTCGTTGCTGCCGAACCTCTCGTCATGGACCCGGTCGCCTTTGATTGGGGCGTCGATGGCAGGCTGTGGGTTGTTGAAATGGCGGACTACCCGCTGGGACTCGATGATCGCGGAAAACCTGGCGGACGCATCAAATTCCTGGAAGACACAAATGATGATGGACAATACGATAAAGCAACATTGTTTGTGGAAGATCTGGGATTCCCGTCTGACATAATGACATGGAAAGAAGGAGTACTGGTAACCGCCGCACCCAACATTTGGTACTTCGAAGACTCTAATGGCGATGGGAAGGCTGATGTGCGCACAGTCCTATTCGATGGGTTTGCAGAAGGCAATCAACAACATCGGGTAAACGGCCTTCGCTGGGGATTGGACAATTGGATTTATCTTGCCAATGGTGATAGCGATGGAACGGTTCACTCGATCAAGACGGATCATCACATCAATATCGCCGGCCGGGATCTGAAGATTCGTCCCGATTCAGGTGAGATGATTGCTCTTTCAGGGGAAACTCAGCATGGACGCAATCGCGATGACTGGGGAAACTGGTGGGGAGCTAACAACTCAAATCCAATGTTCCAATTTGTTTTGACAGACCACTACCATGCTAGAAACCCTCACATAGCCCCGCCAGCTGGCCGGCACCCTGTTGCAACTCTACAAAACTCACCACTCTACCCCATCAGTCGGATAATGAGCCATTGGGAAGGCTATCGTCCGCCGCCGCCCGGCCAACCAAGTCGATTCACCTCTGCCTGCAGTACGATGATGTACCGCGACAATCTATTAGGTGAGGGATTATCCCGTTCTGTTCTGATCAGTGAACCGGTGCACAACCTTATCCACCGCCGACAAATTGAGCAGGCTGGCCTGCTTATGCATTCAAACAAACCTGCAATTGAAGAAGAGTCAGAATTTATTCGCAGCAGCGACAGTTGGTTTCGCCCGACCACCATTCGGACAGGTCCTGACGGTGCCATCTATTTTGCCGACATTTACCGCATTGTTATCGAACATCCCGAATGGATCGACGACCGGGCAGAGATGGAACTTAACCTCCGGGAAGGGGCAGATAAGGGCCGGATTTACCGAATCGTTTCTGAGGATGAGCCACTTCGTCCCTATTCCTTCCCAGAGACCGACGACCAATTGCAATTTGTTCAGGATTTATCCAGCAGCAATGGGTGGATTCGCGACTATGCACATCAACAGCTGGTTTGGAACAAACAGAATTCCGCAGCCGACAAAGTACTTGAAGTCACAGCGATCGCCGGGAATGTACCTCAGGCTCGCCTACATGCTCTCAGTGCTCTTTCGGGCCGCCAACGCCTGACACAGAAGGTCTTAATGGATGCTCTGAAAGATTCTCATCCTGCGGTTCGCCGTCTGGCACTTCGACTGGCCGAAGAATTCAAATCTCGTGATTCAGCGGTAGCAATAATCAAGGCACTTCAGGACATGTCGATCTCTGAGAATTCACCCGAAGTTTTGCTTCAACTGGCCTATTCCCTTGGTGAATTTGAGGGGGCGTCGATTGCTTCGAGCCTGGCAACTCTGCTTCACCGGCATCCTACCAATCATTTCCTGGTCGGCGCCGCCCTAAGTTCCACCGCCTCAATCTCGACAGATGTACTCCGTCATTATCAGAAGTTGTCTGGAGAAAATCCCGCCACCCCTATCCTTGAATCTCTTCTTGCAACGTCTCTTGCCTCTAACGATCAACAGGCTCTCGGAGACCTTGCCCAGCAACTCCTTTCCCCTGCAACCGGAGCTCCTCAGGCGTGGCATTTCTCAGCACTCAATAGTATCCAGAGACTCTTGCAGTCACGGAACACTTCACTTCAAGAGCTCCTCAGCAAATCTGAAGAGCGAGACACACTGCAGCGTTTTGTATCACACGCCGTTACTTTATCTGAAGACGAGCAACAAACGCTTGCCATTCGAGTTGCTGCTCTGGAATTCCTTTTAACTAACAGCCTAACTATTGATACTTCCCTGCTAAAGCCATTACTCATGACACAAACCCCCAGAGAATTACAAAACGTGGCTGTTGATTTCATCAACAGGCATGCTTCGTTAGAACTGGCAAATTCCTTAATCCCATTTTGGGCCTCGATTGACCCTCTTGTGAGCGATCGAGTTGTTACGGTTCTAATCCAACAACCCGATGCGGCTTCCGTATTGCTCGATGCTCTTGAGTCGAACACGTTATCTCTTACGGACTTTAATGCTACACACCGCCAAACCCTATTACGGCATCCAGACATGGTGTTGAGCAAACGGGCCCTCATGCTGTTCGGCATGACAACCAATGCCGAACGGCAACAACTTATAAAACAGTATCTGACTGTGACCTTAGAAGAGAAAGGAAACCCGTCACAGGGCCAGCAGTTATTTACCAAGAACTGCAGTGCCTGCCATCGACTTAACAACATCGGGGTCGAAGTTGGTCCCAACTTGCATGGTTTGAAGAATAAATCAACGGAGTTTTTAACCACCCACATTCTAGATCCAAACAAGGCGATTGAAGATAAATTTAGGAATTACTCCGTCCTAACCACACGTGGGACCATTCTCACCGGATTGATTACGGAAGAAACAGCCAGCAGTCTATCCATTACAGCGGCCAAGGGAGAAACCACAAGGATTCTTCGCAAAGACGTGGAAGCGGGTGGACTGAGACGGACGGGGCAATCGATGATGCCAGTAGGCCTGGAGAAATTTCTCGATCCACAGGGGCTGTCTGATGTTATCGCTTTTATTCAGGCCAATCAAACCCCTCCTAAATCGTTCGCCGGCAACACCCCCAGAACGGTTCAATTCATGGCCGGCAAGTATGCACTAACGGCAAGTCTGGCGGCTATTTATGGAGACACCGCTGTATTCGAGAACAAGTATGGCAATATCGGATTTTGGGCCAGCCAAAACGACCGAGCCACATGGACTGTGAATATTGAAAAGGCTGGTGAATATGAGGTATTTTTGGATTGGGCTGCCCCCGAAGACGTCGCCGGCAATAAGTATGAACTCACTGCTGGAGAGGCACAAATTACAGGGACCGTGAAAGGCACTGATTCCTGGGACAATTATCACCAGCTAAAAATTGGTACTGTCAGTCTGACTCGAGGAAGCACTCAACTGATGTTTTCTTCGTCGGGGGCGATCCGTGGATTTCTGCTGGACCTAAGAGGGATCACACTAGTACCAACCGAGTAAACTGATCCTTACAGATGTTCTTCGTACTCCCGACCGGTCGGCTGCTGAAGCAGGTTACCAACGGCCTCAGTTAGATTCTGAATGATGCCATTAAAAAGACGTTCACCCTTTTCAGCCGATGCCAGATCCGGACGTCCGGTGCAACCTTCAGCCGTTCGTTGCTTTAAATCCCGGCTAATATAGACACCATCCAAATTATCGGTGACCAATTCGCCGGCATTTTTGCGCAAATCGTCCTTAACCAATTCCGGGCGCAGATGCATGAGCATCGATGTTTCAAATTCACAGGCATGACCCACGAATTTATGAGAGCCTTCAAGGTTCTGACGAATAAATTCATCGGCAACATCCCAATAGCAAGTCGCCGCCAGTAAGTGGTCGACATAGTCATTTTGCAAACGCCTGAGCGCCACTCGCATCGGGTCAATATTCCCTCCGTGTCCGTTCAGAAACAGGACCCGACGAAATCCGTCATTCAAGACACTACGTGCCATTCCCATTAGAGAGTCGATATAGACATCAAGAGGTACATCGAGTGTGGCGCCTATTCTCAGATGATGCGCACTCGCACCAAGCCACTGCGTTGGAGTCAGTAAGACTTGATCGGGCATGCTTCGTTCTAATGCCTCTGCCACACCTGTGCAGAGAAAGTTGTCCGTTCCGGTCGGCATGTGAGGACCATGTTGTTCAACCGCTGCTATCGGTAAAACGACCAAAACATGCTCGCGATCGACATCCCGAATTTCAAACGCTGTCAGATCCTGAAACTTCATCTTCATCCTCACTATTTGCCGAACTCATAATTTGCTGATAAGTATATTCAGTTGGCTGTACCGGGAAACAGCGCGACAACGTCATGCCTAAAATGATCGAACTGCCAAATCCGATCGGCCAATACCAGACTGAAAACCAGGGCTGCGTATACATTAGCACCAGGGTTCCGGCGGTCGCCAGCACGGCACTCAGCAGGACGCCCATACCGTTAGATCTTCTATCGAACAGTGCCAACAGGAAAACCGCCAGCAACGGACCTCCGAATGCTGCGGTAAGTTTCTTACCAATATCGAAAACATCTCCCATGTCGCCAACCATACAGGCCAGCCCAACGGCCAACGCTCCTACCAGAACCAGTGTAATGCGAATAAACACCAGATCGCCCTTTTCTGTCTTGGGAGTAAAGTTCGGCAAAAGACGATCACGGAAATCGACCACGATCGCCGTGGTGACGGAGTGAATTCCTGAGTCAATACTAGACATGATGGCCGCCATTAACGCTGCCAAAAACAGGCCGGCCAGACCAGGCGGAAAGTGAACTCGTACAAATTCCGGCATTGCCCGATCAGCAGACTTCGGATCCGCCTGAACTATCTGCTCAATCGTGAGTATTGACGCTGCATCCAATTTTTCGGCCGCTTCCGGACTCTCCACTAACTTTGCTAACTCCAGCGGATTGTTACCAAAATACGTGTAGAGGCCAACACCGATCGCCAGGAGTCCTGGGATGACCACCCACATGCCGCCCAGGTTTAGCCACGCCCCACGTTTGACGTTTTTTTCATTACTACCAGCCAGATACCGTTGCACCGCCACCTGGTCGACGCCAAAGGCCGATAGAGATTCCAGGAAGACACCAATCAAAATCGCCCAGCTGCCATACTTGAGCGTCATCGACAACTCAAAGTCCACCACGGTGCCAGAGCGACCGTCAAAATAGTTAGAAAAAATCTCGCCCAGCGTGGCATTGGACTTACTTATGATTAGTATCAAGGCTGCGAGAATAGTTAATGCAAAAATGAAAAACTGAATTACATCGGTCCACATGACAGCCCGCAAGCCACCTAGCATGGTGTAGCCAATGGAAATAACTCCGAGCCCAACGATGACAACGGTCTCATCGATTCCCGAAACCTGCTTAACGACTACCGAAGCTGCATAAGTTGCCGATGCCATCCAACCGATGCGTAATAAGACAAAAAGTCCTGATGCAACGGAACGAACATAGACGTCGTACCGCTTTTCAAGGTATTCGTATGCCGTTTCAACTCGGAGCCGGGCATACACGGGTATAAACACTTTGATGACGATTGGCGTCATCATAGTAAACGCAATTAGAGACAGAGCAATTTTAAGGCTGTCTCCTAATGCCGCAGACGGGTAGAAGACAAAACTGTTCGAAGAGAACAGTGTAGCCATGACACTCAGCCCAACCGTCAGAAATCCCATCGAGCCGCCGGCGACAAAGAACTCTTCCCTGTCCTGATTTCTTCCGAAATAAATTCCCAGCGAGATTATAAAGAACAGGTAAGCGACGACGGTGATGATATCCAGAATATGCATCTGCTCAATATAACCAATGCAATTCCAGATGAAATACGCTTAGTCCAATGAGACACTAACCAGCTTCATTGCCTTACAAAGCCGTTTTTTGCACTCGGCAACACGGCCACATTTGCGGCATTCATGCGTTGCGTTCAACGACGCCATAAACGATCGCGTTTTCGAACGCTTCTTGAGTTTCTTCGATTTACAGTAGGACTTAGCCATCTCTACCCCTAACATTGGCAACAGCCCCGGTCTTTACGGCTGCCACCTTATTGTGACTGAGTCTCAATATCCTAACATCCTAAAATCCATTCGTCAACAAAGCTCAACCACACAATCCATCCGCCGTTCCAAAATGACAGGAGTCTTTTATCTTTTTGGGTCGCTATAACTCCCGGCTCTGCCAACGAAAACCTCAGCGCATCAATGGAATTTCGAATTCATTACAAGGTAGAATTAACTAGAGCCACCCTTTCCTGTAACCCTGCGCCCGGCAACTGCCTGCTGACGATAATATGTTATCTCTCAAGACCATTCTCACATCTCTAATTTTCATCATTAGTATTCAGCACGCCCACTCAGAAGATCTGATTGTCGGTCAAACTGTCGAATTGGAGTTTGGAGAAGATCGGGGCCAGGCCTTCGGCAACGTTTTAGAATGGGTTACCCAAGACGGTAAGGTCGTGGGAGGAGTTGGCTTTCTGGACGTTTATAACACTCGATTTAGAAACGATCGGTACAAGCTGCAGTTCTATACAAGGCCAGCCACTGAAGCACAACCACTCATTAGTCGCCACCCAATCCCAGCTCCCAATACCGGGCTATTCATCTTTGACATCGATGACACGATTTATGGATGGACGGGAACACAGGGTACGTTTGAATGGAACATGCAAAAACAGCAATGGACGCCCTCGACTCGCTATTCCAAAGACAAGATGCCTAGCGGATACGGCGGCATGAAGCTTCAGGACGGCTTACTAGACTTTAGTGGGCAGGACATCCGTTACAAGGGAAAACTGGCCGTTACACTTCCTGAGTCAGGACGCTCGTACAATTACTATTACGCAGAAGGACATCTGTTTTTCTTTCATGTCGATCAGATTAATAACTCACACATTACAAAAATATACGCCGTCCGATGGAAACCAGGGGACCCAGCGGTCAATGACCTAACCCATGCGCCCACTATCACGTGCCGATATCCTCGCACGACACCTTTTTCCTGGGGGCAACACCAAGGGCGTGTCGTCACGGTGGGCAATTATGGTGGCATTTACACCTTTGTTAACGGTAAGTGGATTGAGGAGCTTGAGGGGTCTGACCAATACAGCTATCAGGTCTACTCTCATATGCACTTCAATGGAGTGAGCTATATGGCGCAATATCCCACTGGCAATCTCTTCGCGTATGAGAAAGGGGAACCAGTCCAAATCAAAAACTGGCCTCCCAAACTCCCACAGGTTTCCGAAAGTGCACGGGAAGCGATGTCGATGGGAATTTATGGTGGAAACATGTATGTCGGAGTGTGGCCATGGGCCGAGTTGTGGCGACTTGATGGACCGCAACAAAAGTGGAAATATATCATCCGCGGGTTTACTCACCCTGAATTAACCAACTCGCAAGTTCATCCATATGAACAAGAAGCGGTTGGACAGAACCTGGTTCTTAATCATTGGGGTCAACGTATAACTTCACTGGTACCATTAGGTGGGCATCTATTCATGGGTACATCATCCAAAGGACTGGACACCTGGACGGAGGACCGGAGTTTCCTTGATAAACACAAGGCAGACCAATATGGCTCGCTAATCAAACTTACGCTTCCCGGCACCACTACGGTCCCGATAGAATGGGATGCGGAACCTATACGACTGTCATTTCGAATACTACCTGATCGAATTGAAATCCTTCATCAGCAAATTACCTTAGGGACTGCCAAAATAGACCGCCCCACTTACGAATCCTTTCTGAATGCGTCACCCCGAAGGGGTACCGGTGTTTTTAGCCCGACGGACATGAAATCCCTGCGACTAATAGACTAACCTCGGACTTCCATCATGTTATCGTTCTGCCACAAGTCAACATTGCTGACCCTATGTCTGATCATGACAGCTCCCGGCTGGGCAGTTGATTCACCAGAGTACCGAGCAATTGCCGGATACATCACGCGACATTGTTCAGAATGCCATAACACCGGAAACCAGGATTCCCGCATCGATCTTGAATCGCTCGTTTGGAATTTCGACGACCCGATCGTTTTCAATAAGTGGGAAACGGTCTTCGACAAAGTCGCATCGTCGCAAATGCCACCCGCGTCCAACGATATGCCAGAGTCTGACAGACGCGTTTTCATGAACATACTGGGAAATACTCTAAGGGACAGAGACCTACAACACATCGCTGCTTATGGACGAGGAACGATACGTCGCTTAACACGAAGTGAATTCCAGCAAAACCTTCGTGACTTATTGCGCCTTCCTCATCTGGATATCAAAGACTTTCTTCCGAAAGACCGGGAATCACATCACACGAACCGAATATCCGAAACTCTCGATGTATCACGTGTGCAGCTAGCCGCTTACCTGGAGGCCACTGACGCTGCATTACGTCAAGCAGCGGCCCAAGGCATGCAACCTCGCAAACCAACCACACGTCGCTTCGAAGCGATTAACATGTTCACCAACTCCAGCACATTTGGCGGTCCCGAAGCCATGTTCTTCGCCAAAGACAACCGACGTTTAGCTCTCTCAGGGGCAAGCCTAAATGAACTTCGTAAGAAAGCCCCCTTAGACACAGATATCGAATTGGCCATTTTCCGATCTGCGACATGGCCATATTACGGGTACCCTTATAGCTTTCAGGCTCGTGAGGAAGGGGCTTACCGCATCAGATTTTCGGCTCGGGCCGTTCTTCAAAAGTCGAACTACACTCTCACGCCCGCAACTCATTCGGTTCCAATGACATTCCGCGCGCGTAAAGTTTCAGGCCCGGATGTAACCGGTGACGTCCGGGCAACCGGAGGTATCATGGATGTGTCGGGAGAACCTGGCGTATTCAAGACCGTCATCTACTTAAAGAAAAACGAAACTTTCGAGTACAGCTTACTAGGACTACCTCAACCACGGGCCATCAATCCACCAAATGCTCCGCTCTATTATGACTTTCCTCCGATGCCCAAAGCGGGGCACCCTGGCATTGCCTATCAGTGGTTGGAAATCGAAGGCCCTATTGATCCTCAGACATGGCCTCCCAAGTCCCACCAAATTCTGTTTGGAGATCTTCCAATTCAGGCCTCCGAAGGTCGCTTACCCTTCACCCTCGTTTCCGCAGACCCTGCAAAGGATGCCCGCAAACTTTTGCTTCGTTTTATCGATCAGGCTCAAAGACGCCCACTCACCAACGCGGAACTCAGCCCCTTTCTCAAATTAACTTTCCATGAATTAGAAGCCGGACAACCGTTAGCCGAAGCACTGCTCACCGGATATAGTGCCTTCCTCAGTTCTGCACACTTCACGTATACAAGCGACCCTACCTCTCTAGCCAATGGATCACGGACAGATTATCAACTCGCCTTAGCTCAACAACTCTCACACTTTCTCAGCAATTCACGCCCCTCCCCTTCGTTACTATCCATTGCATCGAATCACAAACTACTAAAGCATGACAACCTTCGCACTCAAACGAACTATCTCATTGACTCGGACTCCTTTGATCAGTTTCTCGCACCCTTTACCTTTCACTGGTTAGGGCTCAAAGATGTTTGGCGGGACGAACCGGACATTCGACTGTACCCCGAGTATCGGCTCAACGACTACCTCATTGACTCCATGCAACGAGAAGCCATGGAAACGTTCAAGTTGATGGTTCGCGAAAACCTGCCGATTACCACCATGGTCGATGCGGATTTCGTGCTTGCTAACGACATTCTTTCAAAACATTACGATCTGGATGAACTAACGGGTTCACAACTACGTCGAGTCAGTATTCCGGAATCCAGTCCTTATGGAGGCCTGCTGACAACTGCCGCCATCATGAAAGTGACTGCCAACGGAACTGCCAGTTCTCCAATCGTTCGCGGGGCCTGGGTACTCGATCGCCTACTGGGCACACCACCTCCCCCGCCGCCTGCAAACATTCCGTCTTCTGAGCCAGACATTCGAGGCGCAACGACCCTTAAAGAGCAATTGGCGAAACACGCGTCGGATCAATCATGTGCTTCATGCCACGCCACCTTTGATCCCATTGGGTTCACGCTCGAGAACTTCGATATTTACGGCAAATGGAGGAGTCGTTATCGAAGCCTCGACTCAGGTGAGGAGGTCACAGGGATTGACCGCGCCGGACATGAATTCCGTTATTTCGAAGGGCTTCCCATCGATAGTACAGCAACCATGGCTGACGGCACACATTTGGGTGGCGTTAAAGACCTCAAACACTATCTTGCTCAACAACCTCGCCGACTGTCGCGAGCCTTGGCCAACCAGTTGATTATTTACGCGACAGGAACGCCCATAAGATTTTCAGACCGTGCAGAAATAGAAAACATACTCGATACGTGCCAGAACCGTGGCTACCTCACACGAGACATATTCCATGCGGTAATTCAAAGTAGATTGTTTACAGGTGTCGACAATGACTAAACACCCGAGAATTCGTAGACGTGCTTTCCTTCAGGCAACCGGAGTGAGTATCTCACTGCCGTGGCTGGAAAGCAATGCTTACGCCGATCCTACCGATCAGCCCAAGCGGATGCTATTGATATCCAACAATCTGGGTGTCTTGCCCCGTCATTTTTTCCCACAGGACTCCGGACCCAAATACACTCCGTCTCCATACTTACAACCTCTGCAGGACTATCGCGACGACTTCACTGTATTCACGGGGCTTTCCCACCCTTACGTAGAAGGTGGGCACTCGACTGAAAACTGTTTCCTGACCGCGGCAAAGCATCCAACTGGCAGTCGATTTCGGAACACGATTTCACTCGACCAATACGCCGCCGAGGCACTCAGGCGTCAGACACGTTTTCCCACGCTAAATCTCGGAGTCAACCTCAACACCGCGTTACGCAGCTTGTCCTGGACACGTGATGGCGTTTTATTACCAGCCATCGATAGTCCCGCCGCACTTTTCACCCTCATGTTTACACAAGGCTCTGTTCAACAACAGCAGGAATTGGTGGAAAGACTTAAACGCCGCGAAAGCATCCTGGATGCCATCAGTGCCACGACGTCTACTTTGAAACGCCGCCTGTCCAAATTCGACCATCAGCGGATAGACCAGTATTTCACTTCCATTCGGGAACTCGAAAAACGTCTCGAATCTTCCGGGCAATGGGCCACTACGGCGAAGCCCAAGATAGACGTGCCGCCTCCAACCGACATCACAGATCGCTCGCGTTTCATTGAAAAACTCGACTTAATGCTCACCATGGCTCGTCTCGCCTTACAAACTGACTCAACCAGAATTGTCACCCTAATGCTTGACGCGTTTGAAACCGGGGTATTCCATTACGAACAGGACAACAAGACGTTAACGGGCTACCACAATCTAAGTCATCACGGCCAGCGCGCGGAGCATCTTGAACAGTTGAGAATCACGGACATCCGTCAAATGGAACTTCTTGGTCAACAATTGAAAATAATGAAGTCGATTCAGATTCAGGATGAGTCATTACTGGATCAAACCATGTTGCTTTTCGGCAGCAACATGGGCAATGCGAATACGCATACCAACACGAATCTGCCGATTTTACTGGCTGGAGGCAAGTTCCAGCACGGCGAACATCTGGTGTTTGATCGCGAAAAAAACACGCCTTTAAGTAACCTCTTCGTTTCGATGCTACAAAACATGAAAATCGAGACCAACCAGTTTGGCTCTAGCACCGGACCTCTAGAAGGACTTCGATTTTGATTCCGCTAAACCGGCAGCCTTAATTACGTGGCTGCCAGGTATAGAAATGATGAATTGTACGCGACCGAAACTCTTCACCGGCCGTCAAAACGGTAGTTGGGAAATTTGGTTTATTGGGTGTATCCGGAAAGTGCTGTGTCTCCAGACAAAGAGCCTGATTCGTGTTATACACTGCACCATTTTTACCGGGCGTTTCTTTCATGTGAATCGAAGTATAGAACTGGACTCCCGGCTGATCCGTTCGTACGGCCATCCCACGCCCCGAAGTACCTTCAGAAACGCGGGCAAGCAGAATCGGTTTTTCCGGCCGTTGAGTCGCCAACACATAATTGTGATCATATCGACCGTCTCCAACCTTGCGGTCGATTCTTGCGCCGTCTCGGAAATCAAACTCGGTGCCTTCCACAGATTTTATCTCTCCCGTCGGAACACCGTGTTCGTCTACGGGAAGATAATGATCGCAATAAAGCCTAACAAAATGACCATGCACATTCCCGCTATCATGACCGGCAAGGTTGTAGTAGGAATGCTGAGTTAAGTTAATGTGCGTCGTTTTGTCGGTCGAAGCCCAATAGTCGATCGTCAAATCGTTATTGTCGTTCAATAAATACTTAACTCGCACCTCAAGCCGTCCCGGATACCCTTCTTCACCATCGGGACTTACCAATGTGAATGCCACCCCACTTCCATTACTCTGTTTAATGATCTTGGAATTCCATATCCGAGCATTAAAGCCAACTTCGCCACCATGCAGGTGATGGCCTCCTTGAAAATTCTGTGCCAATTCATACTTCTTACCTTCCAGCTCAAAACTGGCATTCGAAATGCGGTTAGCAAACCGCCCGACAATACATCCAGAGAAGATAGGGTCACTTTCATACCCTGAAATATCGTCATACCCCAGCACAATATCTGCCAGATTCCCGTCTCGATCAGGAGTGACTAACGAAGTCATCGTCGCTCCGTACGTGATCAACCTGACTGTAATGTCATTTTTATTTTTCAATGTATACTCGTGGACCTTCTCACCGGTCTTTGTCTTGCCATACATTCGCTTTGACACTTTTACACCAGCCGCATGCAATGATCCGCTTATGGCCAACAATAGCATTAAGAGTGACATAAGCAGAGACTTTACGAACATTCGTTTCATTAAATTTCCTTTCACAGATTTTGCATCTAATTTTGACGGGATGCGTTCGACTTTGAGGCCTTTAACAGACGTTGCAGTTGTTGAACTTTCGGGCTATCTGATATTCGATTCATAATCTCACGCGGATCATTCTTTAGATCATATAATTCAAACTGTTGGTTTCCCCAATCCGCGAATCTCCAAAGGTTCGTCCTAATCGATCTCCCGAGAGCCCCTTCCCCTCGCGAGACGACAGTATACGCTTGTTTTTTTACGACGTCGCGTGGATTCATCAGGACAGGCACAATGGAAACGCCCTGTACATACCCGGGAGTATCCACTTCCGCTAACTGGCAAACGGTAGGAACCAGATCGACGAGTTCGACCAAACTCTCACTTTCACTTCCTGCTGTGGTCACGCCTGGTGCATGAATCAGCATTGGCACCCGGGCGCATTCTTCGAAGAGTGACACCTTTCCCCAGAGAAAATGTTCACCTAGATGATACCCATGATCCGAAATGAAGATCACGATCGTATTCTCCCACAATTGCTTTTCATCCATCACCTTCCAGAGTTCAGCAATTTGGGAATCTACAAAGGAGACACAGGCATGGTAGGCCTGCATATATGTTTTTCGTAATGCCAGATTATCAATCCCTCGTTCAAACCCAAATGCTTCATAGCGATGCACCAGTGCTTTTGGCGGAATATCGTCCCAGTCGTTTGCTGGATTGGGGACAACTTTAATCGTATCAAGGGGATGCATATCAAAGTACTTTTGGGGCGCCCAAAACGGTACGTGAGGTTTATGAAGACCGCAGGCAATGAAGAACGGTTTCTCTCCATAGTCCTCGTTTTGAAGCCAGGCGCTAACTTGGCGAACATTCTTGCCATCTTTATGCTGAGCATCTGACATTTTAGTCGGACCATACCCAGGAGGAGTCTGCCCTCCCACTACACCACGCACTTCCTTTAATTTGGCCCGCCAGTTTTTTTGATTTTCACTTAATGTCACACTTCCATACTTAGCTTCAAACTCTTCCTGTATAGATTTCAACACAGGATTCCATTCGTTTTGGAACTGATGGTATTCATGCCAGGCCATATCCCCGTGGTCGAATTTGCCATGGAAGACCTTACCAACGCCCCCTGTCCAGTAACCTGATTCTTTGAACAACTGAGGAAGGCTCTTCAATCCAGGCCGAACATTGCGAATATCTGTTTTATTATCAAGCACGCCGGTTGCTTCTGGATAAACCCCCGTCAGAAATGAGGCTCGTGATGGCCCGCAAACCGGATATTGACAATAGGCCCGGTTCAATCGCATTCCAGTCTGCGCCAAACGACTTAGTGCCGGAGTAGGTACCTGTTCGTACCCGGTGACTGCCAAATGCCGATTTAAATCATCACTGATAATTAGCAGAACATTCGGCTTGCCTACAGCAACCTTACTACAAGCTAACACCGCTAGGATGACAACAAACGATAGGCGGATTCTAAGCATAGGATTTCTCTTTGGAGCAATTTAGGTCTGGCGTTTAGGCAAGAATATCCTCCAAGACGTGCCCGTGCACATCGGTAAGACGGAAGTCGCGCCCCTGATAGCGATAGGTCAATTTCGTATGGTCAATTCCCATTAGATGCAGAATCGTAGCATTTAAGTCGTGAATATGCATCGTCCCTGGCGTCCACGAATCCTTGTTTGGCTGAGGACGTAGCGGATTACCATCTTCGTCTGCAATGTTGTAACCGTAATCATCGGTTCGACCATAAGTAATGCCGGGCTTTACACCGCCTCCAGCCATCCAGGTCGTAAAACATCGGGGATGATGATCACGACCATAGTTCTCACGCGTCAACCCTCCCTGACAATAGGGAGTTCGGCCAAACTCGCCCCCCCAAACAACCAGAGTTTCATCCAACATCCCCTGTTGTTTCAGATCTTTGATTGACGCGGCAGTCGCCTGATCTATATCTTTAGCCTGTGACCCATGTTCACCGGCCAAATTACCATGAGCGTCCCAACCACGGTGAAAGATTTGGATATTTCGCACACCTCGTTGAGCAAGTCGACGAGCCGTCAAACAACTGGCTGCGAATGTCCCTGGAGTATTTACATCCTCGCCATACATTTCCAGGGTAGAGGCCGTTTCATCTGAAAAGTCCACCAACTCAGGTACGGAAGCCTGCATTCGATAAGCCATCTCGTGTTGTTTAATTCGTGACAGCACTTCCGGGTCACCAAATTGTTTAGCCTGTCCCTGATTAATAGCTGTCAGTGCATCCAATTGCGCTCGGCGGTCTTTGCGGCTTACGCCGTTAGGGTTACTAAGGAACAACACCGGATCCCCCTGACTTCGCATCAGAATCCCCTGATGATCCGAAGACAGAAAACCGGGACCCCACAGTCGGTTGAACAGACTCTGCTCCGGGTATTTTGTTCTGGCATGCATGACGACGTAATGCGGAAGGTTCTCGTTAGCCGTCCCCAAACCATAACTTAGCCATGCACCTAAACTCGGACGTCCCGGAGTCTGAGCTCCCGTCTGAATATACGTAATGGCAGGATCGTGATTTATCGCCTCGGTAAACGTGCTGTAGACTACACACAATTCCTTCGCGACAGTGGCAGTGTGTGGGAGCAATTCGCTTGTCCACAGGCCATCTGAGTTATTATCCTGCTTCGTAAACTTATAGCGACTTGGAGCCAGGGGAAAGCCATTTTTTTGATTTGCCGTCATTCCGGTAACCCGTTGGCCATCTCGAATCTCATCCGGTAATTGCTCACCGAACAAATCATTGAGTTTTGGCTTGTAGTCCCATAAATCGATATGACTTGGCCCACCACTCATAAACAAATAAATCACGCTCTTCGCTTTTGGCTGATGATGCGGCAAACCTGACAAGCTCCCTACGGTCTTCGGAGCAGCCAGCAATTCGTCGCCCATCAGGCCTGCCATTGCAGCGGTGCCAAGCCCCAGTGCAGTCTTCCCAAACAGATGTCGGCGGGTCACCATCAATTCATGTTCACGTGCAGGATTCGGATTCATCATTTCATTTTCCCGGCGGAAGTTTATTTATCATTGAGTAGTTAGTACAGCAAAATGGCTGGATCACTAGCTAAGACGGCAATAGTGGCCTGAGTCCAGGCAGCATGTGCCACCAAGTCCAACTGGCTACTTTGTTCAGCTTCCCCCGTACTTAGCAATGCCTTTGCATCTTCATGCGAAGAGGTATAGCGTTCGATCATTGTTTTCACCAATCCTAAAACAGCCACTCGTTCTTCGTCCGAGGCATCTCGGCTTGTCAGCAATCTAAACAACATTTGCACACGTGCGTCATCAGATTTGACTTGCGTCAACAAACGTTCTGCCAGAACGCGTCCCATTTCAACACGCTGAGTTTCATTAAGTAAACCGAGCGATTGCAAGGCTGTATTCGTTCGCTGTCGCTGCACACAACTAGACTCGCGATCAGGAGCATCAAACAGGGTCATCATCGGGTGAGGACTTGTTCGTTTCCAATAAACGTACAGGCTGCGTCGATACAACAATTCCCCCTGATCACGAACGTATTGCTTAGTATTACTCCCCGGGTGAGCAAGTGCTTTCCACATCCCATCCGGCTGATATGGCTTAACCCCTTCCCCACCCATATGAGGACTCAGCAAACCACTGGCCCATAAGCCAATATCTCTTAATACTTCTGCATCCAAACGATAGCTCGGGCCACGTGCAAAAAGTCTGTTCTCCGGGTCATCAACAGTTTCACGCCAGGCGGAGCTTTGCTTGAACGTTCGCGAATGAACCATCAGACGCAGCATATCTTTGACATCCCAACCATTTTCCCGGAAGTCCACGGCCAACCAGTCAAGCAGTTCCGGGTGAGTTGGTTGCTCGCCCTGAACTCCAAAATCTTCAGGCGTACGGACTAACGGAACCCCAAAGACACGAGACCATAATCGATTAACGATGACTCGCGACATCACTGGGTGATCATCTGAAGTAAGCCACATTGCAAGTCCCAGTCGATTACGTGGTGCTCCTTCAGGGAACTTCCCCATGACACTTAACACCCCTGGGACCAAAGGATCTCCTTGTGGCTGATTGTATTCACCCCGATGAAGCACTTTGGTTTCACGCGGATTATCTAATTCTTTAGCAACCAACGTTGTCGTATATCCTTTGGCAGCCTCTTGCTCACGGGCAAGCAGGGCCACTGTTTCAGCATGAGCATCCTCAATAGCAAAGGGGCCATTAACATCAGCCAATTGAGCAAGACGTCCTTCTGTATCTGCAACTTCCCACTGCTGAATTTGCTGTTCACTCAATTTCACCTGATCGCCAATCATGACATTCGCAACCTGAATCAAGCGTATCTTTTCCGCTTCAACTTCTCGCCAATGTTGCCACCCCTTCTGATCCTTTGGCGCCTTGATGACTGGGTTATAAGTGTATGAATTTCCATCCATAGCACTTTCAGCCGTACTGTTAAAAAAGGCCAGCAACTGGTAGTACTCAGTCTGTGTGATCGGGTCATACTTATGAGTGTGACAGCGAGAGCACGTCAGCGTCATACCTAATAATACGGTGCCAAGGGTTTCCGTCCGATCAAAATTATTCTTTGCCTGAAATTCAGCGGGAATAGCTCCTCCCTCCGCCGTACTAGGATTCATTCGAACAAATCCTGTGGCAACACGTTGTTCCAATGTAGGTTGATTCAATAAGTCACCGGCTAACTGCCAGGTAATGAACTGGTCAAACGGTAGATTCTCATTCAAGGCTTTAATAACCCAGTCCCTGTATGGATAAATACCTCGGCGATTATCAAGGTGCAGGCCATGCGTATCACCGTATCGCACTGCATCTAACCAATAGCGGGCCTGATGCTCACCGTACCGAGAACTTGCCAGTAAAGACTCAACCAGATTGGAATAAGCCTGTTCCGATGAATCATTAAGAAATCCATCCAACAGTTCCAACTCCGGAGGCAAGCCCGTAAGTACTAGTGACACGCGCCTTGCCAGCGTGCTCTTGCTTGCAGGGTCATTAAACGAGACCCTTGCCTCTTTCAGCTGATCTTCAACAAATGCATCAATAATTTCAGAACGGGAGGCATTTCGCCGGGACTCCGGCCTATTCTTAACTGGTGCTACGAATGCCCAATGCCTGGCGTAGCGTCCACCTTCTTTAATCCACTGAATTAAAACCTCACGCTCTACCGACGTCAGTTGTTTTTCCGCATCCGCTGGGGGCATCGGATCTTTCGTTGAAGAGATCCGATGTAACGCAACACTTTTTCGCGGCTTCTGCTGATCAACAGCTCGGTAACCACCTCGATCAGCCGTAGCCAATGCTTCGGTATCCAGCCTTAGCATGTCCACATCATTGGAATCCGGGCCGTGACAAACAAAACATTTATTCGAGAGAATTGGTAAAACGTCACGGGCAAAATCGACATCCTCCGCCTTCAGCAACGGGTTCATATCCAACAACATGAATCCAACGAGAACGAAAACTAATCCTGAAATAACTCGTTTCATTTTATAGTCACACCCTAAAATCTATCTTTTCTTTCTTTGAC
>PBCP01000050.1 GCA_002717145.1 Planctomycetaceae bacterium
GACCCACTAAGCCTTAAATACGTTGAGATTCAATCTACTTCTCTCTCTCTCACATCGGATTATTCTCCACGTAAAACTAAAGGGACACCCTTAACAGGGTGTCCCTTTTTTATGCGCCGACGGTAAAGTCTTCCTTATAATCGCTGACATGACAGAGGTTAGAGACATTGTTATAATCGGGCGCAACCCAATCAATAATTGCATCTGACGATATCAAAATTCGCAGTTTACAGAACCCGGGTAAGGAGCAGGCTCTGCTAAAAACTAACATGGATCAGCAACTATTATCCATACTTCGATGCCCTGTTACAGGCAGCGTCCTATGCCAAGCCGAAGCGTCCCTCATTGAACTCATCAACCAAAGAATTGAGCAGGGAAACCTACAGACTCGGATGATGGAACAGCTCGAAGTGCCAATCGATGCAGGTTTGATCAATCAAGATCAATCGTTGTTGATGCCTATTTATCTGGGGATTCCTGATATGAATCCAGACGATGCGATTTCTTTAACCGATCTCGACCTTCCCTGATGAGGCTTAATCCTTATGAGCGAACCTACGATATTCAAACGTATTATCGACGGTGAAATACCAGCCAACATTGTCTACGAAGACGATCAATGCCTGGCTTTTCACGATGTGGCACCTCAGGCTCCCGTTCATATTCTCGTCATTCCCAAAAAAGAGATCGCTTCTATTGAACAACTCACTCCGACAGATCAACCATTGATTGGGCACTTATTTTCAGTCATTCAGAAAATCGCTCGAGATCAAGGACTTGCGGACGATGGATACCGAGTGATCTGCAATTGTGGCGCCGGAGGCGGACAGACAGTTTTCCACTTGCATTACCACCTGTTAGGTGGTCGTACCCTTGAATGGCCGCCCGGATAAGCACTGCGTCTCAAACATCCCAATTCCATCCGTTATGACCGGTGCATCCGGTACGATTAGCACCTAACTCAGGTCCTTTTCTGTGCCTGCGACACTCCATACGCAGAGCGGTGAACAACCAACGCTATACTGCGTATATGAGTGCAATACGTGACATATTGTCCTTTCCCAAGGTCTACCAGTTATGGCAGGCTCCATTTGCGCATCGCAAGCTTCAACCGCTGCTCCAACACAACGACTTATCCGACATTCAACAAGTTTTGGATATTGGATGCGGGCCGGGCACCAATGCACGTTACTTTCAAGGTCGGGAGTATCTCGGGCTGGACATCAATCCTCGATATATCGAAAATGCCACACGCAGATTTTCCGCTTCACACGGAGCTCCCTGCGAATTTCGAGTTCAGGATATATGTGATTATCATCCCGCGGAAACAAGTCGATCGGACTTCATACTGTTAAATTCGTTTCTTCATCACATTGACGATGAAAACACGGATCTTATTTTAAGTCGCCTGCAAAATACATTATCCGAAAATGGACATGTGCACATTCTCGACCTTGTTTTACCTGACTCAATTGGAATTCCCAAAATGTTAGCCAGACTAGATCGCGGAGAACATCCCCGATCTCTGGAACACTGGAAGGAAATATTTACGAAACACTTTACGCCAGTTGTGTTCGAACCGTTTCAACTGAAGCGATGCTATATCCCGTTTTGGAGCATGGTTTACTTCAAAGGCAAAAAGCGATAATTCATCGAAATGACTACGCACCCTAAAATCTCGGTCGCCATCCCGATCTATAACGAACAAGATGTCATTCCTGAATTGATTCGTCGGGTGACTGCCGCGCTAGATGACTTACCTGGTGGCCCTCATCAGATTGTTTTCGTCGACGATGGAAGCAGTGACGACTCACTCGAAATTCTAAAAAATGCTGCCAACACTGACGATCGCCTGTTAGTTGTTTCCTTTTCGAGAAACTTTGGCCAGCAGCCCGCTTACGCGGCTGCTCTGGAATACGTCGACGGCGATGCCGTCGTTCTGATGGATGGTGACCTACAAGATCCCCCCGAACAAATAAAAACGTTGCTAAATAAATTTAATGACGGTTACGAAGTCGTTTATGCCGTTCGCGTTAACCGGAAAGAACATATCCTAAAACGATTTTGTTACAACGTCTTTTATCGAATGATTCAACGCCTGTCCCCGACTCCGTTACCACGAGACAGTGGCGACTTTTCCATCATGAGCTACCGGATTGCAAAATTACTCGCTTCCGATGCAGACCGCCATCGATACTTACGAGGTATCCGTAGTTGGGTTGGATTCAAGCAAATTGGTGTCGAAATTGACCGCGAAGAGCGTAATGCGGGAAAGACAAAATACACTCTGAAGAAGCTATTCAAACTGGCAGCTGACGGAATCTTTTCCTTCTCTTTAATTCCTCTGCGTCTGGCAACGTTGATCGGAAGTCTGTCCGTGTTGGTCGCACTGCTGCTCGCTGCTTTTGCAGTCTATGCCAAACTTACGCCCGAAGAACGACTGCCGGAATTCATGAATGAGATTCCGCCCGGATTCACCGCGATTACCGTAGCTGTCTCCTTCTTTGCCGGCGTACAACTGATGTTTCTGGGAGTCGTTGGAGAATACGTTGGACGAGTTTTTGAAGAAGTCAAAGGACGCCCATCTTTTATTGTTGACCAAGTCATAACCAGGCAAACCAAGTGGACACACAATACGCCAAAAATTACCGAAAGCTTTACCAACAACACTGGTGGTGGCAAAGCAGAAGAAGCTACATCCTAAGTCTGCTTCGACGCTGGCACGCTAACGAGGGATCCGACGACTCACGTCAGATCCTGGATGTGGGGTGTGGAGATGGTCTATTCTTCCCGGATCTGGAAGCTTTTGGAAGCGTCAGCGGCGTTGAATCTGACGAACGAATCGTCGATCCACTAGGTCCATACTTCGCTCAGATTCATCTAGGGCTTTTCGATCAGTCTTTCCAAACTGACCAATACTTCGACTGGATCGTGATGCTCGATGTCTTAGAACATATTTCTGAACCCGTAGCCGCTTTGGAAAAAGCTCGTAATCTACTCAAACCGGGCGGACGGATGCTACTGACCGTCCCCGCCTTCAATGCATTGTGGACCAGACATGATGACCTTAATCATCACGTCACGAGATACACCAAAAAAATGATGACTCTTCAAGCCGGTCAGGCAGGGTTCAAAATCGATAACCAACACTACCTCTATCACTGGACGTTTCCTGCCAAATTGCTGGTGCGACTAAAAGAGAAGATCTCTTCGGCTGATCCTTCACCGGCCAAATTACCGGCGAGGCTTCCTAATGCCATTTTGAAGTCACTCTGCCGATTTGAACAAGCCACACTCACCCAACTGCGTCCTCCCTTTGGAAGTTCACTAGTTGTTAGCCTCAGCTCTCATTAACAAGATTTATGACACTGCCTCAGAACCCATCCCGAAAAACGGTCATTCTAAATGCTGCGATTTTAGTGATTCTCGTTGCCGGATATTTAGTGTGGCACTGTCTTCAGGGTTGGATCGCACATGACGAAGGGTTGTTAGGACACACCGCCGAAAGAACTATGCAGGGGGAAATCCCTCATGTTGAATTCCAGGATGTTTATACCGGACTTTTAAGTCAAATCCATGCGGTTAGTTTCCGATGGCTCGGAGTAAATCTTGTGTCGCTTCGCATACCGCTACTGATCGGAGCAACCGCAACTTCACTCATCTGGTTTTTCATCGCACTCAGGTTTCTATCTCCCTCAATGGCAACTCTGACGGCGGCTTCAGCCACTTTCTGGAGCTTTCCTAATTACTTTGCCGCTCTCCCGTCGTGGTATATTCTCATGACCTCCAGCGGAACCGTCTGGGCTCTTATCAAGTTTCAGGAAACTAACTCTCGCCGATACATTCTTATCGCAGGCCTACTGTGTGGCGTGGCAATTCTTTTCAAAATCGTTGGACTTTACTTAGTTGCGGCCTCACTGTTTGCGATTTGGATAAGCAGAAACCCCATCGTTCAGCGTGATTCTGATTACAATCAATCAACTTCTAGAAACCCTCATTTGTCGATGAGTATAGGGCTAGCAGGCATATTTACGTTGATCGTCGTATGGTTGATTCGCCAACACTTTAGTGTCTCAACGGCCTGCTACTTTATCATCCCGGTGGCAGCTGCCATGGGGACGATAATAGAGATTAGTCGACGATCTCAATTATCACTAAAAGATTCGGTTGTTGATTGCCTGATCTTTTATATTTCACTGACCCTGCCCTTGCTGGCCTTTGCAATACCTTACGTATTCAGAGGCCAACTTGACCATTTGATCCATGGGATCTTTGAATTGCCAAGAGCGCGTTTTGACCACGCTGCTGCGTTACCGCCAAGCGGACTTTGGTGCCTAGCTGCAGTTCCATTCATCATGTTGACCATCGTTGATCGCAGAATCCCCAAATCGATGATCGTCCCCTTAACCGCAACTATTGCACTAGTAGGTGCCCTGCTCTGTGCTATGGCCAACAACATCCTAATCTACCAATTCGCCTTCGTAGGAGTACAATGTTCCCTGCCTGCTATTGCAGTCGCTGTTTGGTTTTGCGGACGAAATCAAGACATTCCGAAGCCACTAGGAATCCTACTGTTAGTCACAGCCTGTATAGCGCTTACTCAATATCCTTATAGTTCCGGCGTTTATTTCTGTTATTGTGCTCCGCTAGTTGGACTGACCTTTACAGGTTTGATCGCTCGAAACATCACTTATGAAAAACCTATTTGGGTCACTCTGATTCTAATGCTGACCGTCTTTGCAGCTCTAAATCTCAATTATTCCAATCCCAGACAAATCGGTTTAAGATTCCAACAGATCGATAACACCGAAAGATTAAAAACAATCCGTTCAGGGTTGAAAATCGAAATGGCTAGTCAGCTTGAATACGACCAACTACTGCAACTAATCAACTCTCACACAACCTCAGACGAATTCATTTTGGCTGGGCCGGATTGCCCTCAGTTTTACTTCCTATCAAACCGAAAGAACCCAACACCTCAATGCTACGACCTGTTCCGAGCATATCAGCTTAGAGACCAAAAAGTTTTAGAACAGGAATTGAAAACCATCCTAGAAGACTATGACATTCGAATATTTATCCATAATCGCCGACCCGAGTTTTCTCAACCTTACTCGCAGGAATTCATAAGTTGGATGGAATCGTGGGGGCAACGTATGCCGGCGATCGGTAGCGGTCGTTTTGAAATCTTCATTCGAGAGCGTGGGTAACCTGCAAGCCTAAAACAAATATCTTACTCTTCAAAACCAAACCGTCGTCCCAGTTTGAAGAAATCCTGTTTCAAGTCGGTCAGTGAAGCATATCGATTTTCTGGCTCAAATTGTAGACAACCATGAATGATTCTCTTCAAGGCCCGTGGAATTCCGGGAGAACGAGTTTCAAACAATGTTCGAAATCGTTTTTGACGCTGGAGCATCACTTTAGCCTGAAAGCGGGCTCGCATAGCCGGACCAGCACTTTCGAACGGACGAAAGCCATAGAACATCTCAAACATCAGTACACCGAGCGAGTAAATATCAGAACGAACATCCAATTCATTGGACTGATGTAAGACGCACCGTCTCAAATGCTCCGGCGACATATATGACAAAGTCCCGCCGGTAGGTGATTTATTGAGAAGAATATCACCCGCCAAATTAAAATCCAATAGAAGGGCATGGCCACAAAAACCAATCAACACATTCGACGGCTTAATGTCCAAATGAAGGACATCCTGCCCATGCTCATATTCCAATGCCTGACAAACTTCGTACAGTATCCGAATCAGATTCGGATAATCTGACTGTCTTTTCCACGGAACGGTTGCATCGAAATTCATCATCCCGCACTGTCGCTCGGAGCGTAGACGGTGCCGAAGCTCTGTCAATTTATCATGCAGAGTATATCGCCCAAGGTATGGCATACAGATGGTCGTCATCCCCAGTTCATCAATCCAACTGGAGTAAACAGGAATGATGTGTTTGTGGTTCAATCGCCCTACAATCGACGGCTCCTGTTCGATTAGCCTACCCGTCTTTAATACCACTAAACGATTGCCCAGATTTTTATCAATCGCCTTGAACACACGGGAAAATGCTCCCTGCCCAATTTGCTCAAGCAACTCAAATTGCTCGAAATGCCCTGAAATGAAGGAATGACCATCAATCTGAGCCGAAGCGCAGTCTGGAAGAAGGTCCTGAAGTAGCTGCTCGACGCGTTCTTCAATTCTTCCTGAAATTAGTAATTCCTGTAGCCGAAGATGATCCTGCGAAAAATCCGCTTGATCAGATTGCCCCGTTGGAAAATCAAGTCTCCTCTGCCTCTGTTCCAAAAATTCAGTTCGTGCCGTTTCCATCGCTAGCCCCATTAGTTCGGAATCGGAATATTTTCGCTATTAAGATTATTGAGGGCAGAGGAAAAACCGCCTACCATTTTGGGCTTTTGGTTGTCAGCCACTGACAAAACGGTTACCTAAACGACGCAAATTGTTTGATTTAGCAATTCGTAGACTGATTCAAGGTGTATCAGGACGTAAAGCACGAGCAAGCATTTGAGCTACAACCTCAGCACCGTCAGCGGTTAGATGCGTATCAAAGGCCAAATTATGTGACAACAGTTCAGTCTGATTGAGTTTTTGAAGGTCTGCGGTCACATCTACAAATCGAATTCCTTTATCATTACACACTTCCCGCATCCAGTCGGGTAAGTCGCTTGGTACCCATTTCTGTTTCAAATACGTAGGTGCACTGGGATCTACGGTATATCGGTAACCACTGAAAGCACGACGTTTACATGGCATATAAACACACGTCAAATTCAACTTGTGCTGTTCACAAAGATTTTGCAATTTATCAATTCCGGCTTCATATCGCTGCAAGTGCAGAAAAATCTGCTCACGTCCCGGCGGCGCATAGTCTATTTTGAATTGAGTACTTCCATCATCAAGTATGGCGTTCACCGCCGGACCATAAATCTCCATTCGGGACTTAGCAAAAAACTTTCTGTAAATCGCTTTAACTAGCGAATTTTGAGACTGGTGAGTTTTCAGTAAATCGATGTGCTCTGCATTACCAGTCTGAATTGCTGAAACACGGTCTGTTTCCATAACATAATCCTGAATGTCATTCCCTTCGAAAAAGACCCAAATAACTTCTTCAGTTTCAGGGCTAATCCCGTATTCCCGCAGATACTCTGTTTGATTCAGTAGCCCAGTGTGTGATACGCCCAGGTTTTTCACTGGAGTGTCGAGCAACGTACTTAGTCTTGAACTAACTAATTGATCCTGTTTGAGATTGCCAAGTTCTGTAAAGGAATCGCCAATCATAGCGATTGTCCACGCCTGCAAACCATCTGGATTACGAAAACCATCAGCATCATATTTGAGAGTATGAGCCTCTTCTTCAGGAAACCACTTGGAGTCATATCCAATGCGTTGCATCTGAGCGGTAATTACTTTCCCGGTCCATACCTGATTACCAGGCCGCTTGTAAAATGCAGAGCCAAAAGGTTCCGTCGGAATTCGATAGAAGATTGGTGTGGCGTTCAGATCCTGTCCAAGTTTACTAAAGTCAAATCCAATCGCCTTAAAAGAGAATTCGCACACCCCAACAAACAACAATAACGACATCGTGGCAAAGACCATTTTGCGTGTCAGAGTAATTTGAGACTTTGCTGTCGAGGTTTTATTCTTTTCCATTGTGAACGCTTACTCGTTGAGTGGTTTAGCCAATGGGGTTCGTCCGTCAAGATATCTCCAATTTTTGATGAACGAAATCAAATCAGCCATCTGCTGGTGATTAATCTTCTTTTCCAACCCTTCGGGCATTAAAGACACGCCTCGGGATTGTACTTCATCGATTTCAGTGCGTAACACAGGAAGGATTTTTCTTTCCGGTTGCATCAATGTAATTTGACTTGATGTCTCTTCCGTAATGATGCCATCTAGAATCTGGCCGTCTTTCGTGAGGACAGAGTAATGCATGTAATTATTATCAATGGCTTTATTGGGCTGTAAAATATCGGTTAACAACTGGAGTGGTTGGCGAGTTCTTGAGTCTGAAATATCGGGCGCCACCTGATTTCCAATTTCTCCAATACGATGGCAAGTTGCACAATTCTGCCGAAATATCTTTTCACCTTCGCGTGGAAACGCTTCCAATTCCAGCACGGCTTTGTATTCAGCCAAAACTGCTTCACGGTCTGCATTTACTGTTGTAGCCTGTAATGCCTTTGCGCGATTAGCAACTTCTGCATTAGATGATCCGGTTAGTCGACTCATCCGCGTAGCATCAATCTCGTTGACTGAAATCGTTTCCATTTCCAATTCAGTTAAAAGTTGCTTGGTACGATTTAAGTTGCGCAAGACAACATCAATCATTGCCCGTTTGACCGCTGGAGCCATCGAAGGAAACCGACTAATGATATTACTCCAAACCACAGGGTCCTTTTCAAAATGAAGTAATCCGAGAATATCGACATGATAGTGTGCATATTCCGGCTTGCTAAACAGCTTCAGCAAGAAATCGGCATCTCTGCCCAGAGCAAGCAACTGCAGTGCTTCACGTTTTAACTGTTCTGAGGTCTCCTTATCATTGATCCATTGACGAGACAACATCCACAGCACATTAAAGCTTGTTTTCTGCTGGTCCGGGAGCAATTCCACCTGAGAACGCCAATCGACCTGTTTAGACTCAAAGTTCTCAAGCATGGCCCTGGCGGCACGAACGTCGCCAATCGCAATTTCCTGTTCATTAGCCCATGTTGGTAATTCTGCAATCCATTGCAAGGCAACAGTCCGTTGTTCAGGAGTCATGCTTCGAGCAGCTAGACCATAGAGACGAAATACATTTTCGGCTTGCTGTTCAGCAGTTACTCCGGTTGGAGAAACTCTCTGCAAAGTTGTTGTGACAACTTTGCCAATGTCATCGGCCGAAGCCATCAAATAAGCCTGCGTAGTATATTCATCTTTAATCACTGCCTGCACTAATCCATTCCAGGTTGGACTGTCATGTTTGACTTTATCACCAAAGGAAAGAATGGCCTGAAATCGAACGGCACTTTCACGGTCAGTCAGAAGCTTTCGTGCCAGCGTCTGTTGTTCGGTGGTACCCATCCAGTGTTCTTCCAGAACGATACAAGCATGCACTCGCATCCGCCGATCATAATGGCTGGCGGCTGTCATTATCTGTGCCGGCTCCAACTTGTCCCAGCCGTGAAGTAAACGCAACGCTAGTACTCTCGCCACAGGTTCACGGGAGTAGTTTAGTAATCGCCCAAGAAAACCAACGGCTTCTTCTGACTTCTGTTCTGCCAATAGACGGAAAGCCGTATCACGCTGCCAGGAATTCTGATGCTCGAGTAGTAGTACTAACTCTTCCGTCGAATGGTTTCCAATACTCCAGTTCCACTTAGGCTCCAATCTGCCATTGATTGGTTTGAGTCGGTAAATTCGACCTTTGTCATCGCCACTGCGAGCATCTTTTCTATCTTTCAGTTCCTGCGGAACCCACTGAGGATGCTCGATAACGGCCCGATGCATATCGACAACATAAAGACAGCCATCGGGGCCGGTTCGCATACTGACAGCTCGGAACCAGTGATCTTTCGAGGCTAGGAATTCTCGTTGTGGTGTAGGCGTACCGTAATAGTAAGAACCGTAATAGTTATAGCGGGAGTTATCTGACGAGGAGGATTGAATTTTCTCAGCGTGGATCAGATTGCCGGTTGGATCACACGTCAAAATAGCATCCTTTAGCCAGGGCAATCGATGTCCACGATAAACCATCACACCGCACGCGGCGGTAAACTGTCCTTCGTGCAGATTCGACGTAGTCCAGAATTTGGTCAGTGGATAAATAGCCGAGTCCTGCCCTGCATTGACGACATCTTTTTTCACGGATAAGACGGGTACAGACGGGTATCGTTTGATGTAGCGATCTTCAATCATAATCCTCATTGCGGGATTACGGTTGCTACACACATAACGATTCCCAATATCGTCAAAGGTAAGACCATACTGTCCGTTGCCGGACACTGTCTGATACTCTCCCGTTACAGGATCGAACATAAAATCCATCCCGCTGATATTCAGGGGTACACTATCCGGAACACGGGGATTGGTGACCACTCCTCCTCGCAGTCCGTTGGCGACATAGATTTTTTGATCAATACCGAACCGCGGATGATTCGCTCGCAACTGTTGATTATCTTCGGCGAAGCCTGAATACCAAACTTCGTGTTGATCCGCTTGATGATCACCATCGGTATCTTCGAAATAGACAACCTGACCAGCCAAGGTAACGATAACTCCCCCTTTCCAAGGCTGTATTCCCGTTGCAAATACAAGATCATCTGCAAACACATGTGCCGTTTCAAACGTGCCATCACTATCCAAATCTTCCAAAACCTTGACTCTGGAAACGCCGTTGCCGGAAGGATAGTCATTCATTTCGACCACCCACATGCGCCCGTGCTCATCGAATCGAATCGCAACAGGGTCAATGACCTGAGGTTCCGAGGCGACCAGCTCAATCTCCATTCCTGTCGGAATATCAAAATGTCTGACAGAGTCTTCAGGAGTGGCTGAATAGATACCATCTATCGCTGACTGCTGTTGAGCGGAGACAGAATGCGACAACAATAACAGTAGTAAGACGTAATACAGGGAGGGGCGACAATTCATAATATGTTCTATTTTAAACAGTTGGCGACAAGAGTTTGTCGCCATTCGGGTGTTGCTACTTAATTAAAATTTCGCGCACCTTTTCATCCGACCAGATTTCCAACGGTGAGTAGTTGGGGTGCCGGCCATCTTTTACATATGGGTCATTGTGACGAGTATTGTAACAGTTGATCAATGACCATCGCGGAAGATCACTGTGATTCTGGTCTGAACGATGTAGTAAATTCCCGTGAAAGAACAGGGCGTCTCCAGGTTCCAGTTCCACGGCTACTAAATCAAATATCTGTTTGGCAACTTCAACACGCTCAGGATCTGCTCCCACCTGCTCGCCAATCCGAATATGATCCACTCGGCCAATCTTATGAGAGCCTCGCAAAACCTGTAAACAGCCGTTTTGTATGGTTGCCTGATCCACTGCCACCATACAACTTCCCATATCGGGAAAGAGACAGCCGAAGTTATACCAATAGCCGTAATCCTGATGCCATTCCCAAGCTCCGCCAATGCGAGGTTGTTTAATCATCATTTTGTGATGATAGTGGTAAACTTCATCACCAAGGAGAGTTTGCATGGTGTGCACGATCCTCTGGCTACGCACAACAGCGGTATAGGGTACGTCATCATCGAGATCATTTCTTAAAGCTAGCCGAGTTTCGCCGCCTTTTGCGTCACGGCGTACATAGGCCTCGTCTGCAAGGGCCGCATCTGCTTTGGCGAACTTGAGCAACCCGGCAATTTCCAGCGGGTCAAACAAGGCACTCACAATGAGATAACCATCCCGTTGAAAACGCTCACTATGTTCCTCCGTTAATTCATATGTTGTCATCATTAGCGATCCTGTGGAATCATCTCTACGATCCGAATACCTGGGGTTTACCGAGAACCAATCTGTAATTCACTCAGTTTGACTGAATGTGATAACTGAGTCTTGCCTTGCAAATCCACAATTCCAACCTTGATGACTGGGTCCTTCTGATTCCAATCGATATCTATCGTGCCAAAATTTTCTTGATGAAATGTCTTGTCCAAAAATCGATGAGGGTTTTCCGTTGGCGTCCCGCGAGGATGAAGCTGATTCATACTGCTAGACGTAAAATCATACAACGGATAAGAGAGGCCATTCGTTATTCGCGAGAATTCAGACCAATGTCGATCTCCTGACACGATGATCAATCCGGAGGCCTGAGTACGTCCTATCAAATCAAGAAACCGTTGTTTTTCAGCGGGAAGATTAGCCCACGTTTCCTGTCCGGCCGCCGTTGGAGCAAATTGAATACTGGACACGACGATTCTAATTTGGGCTGGTTGCAGGAGCTGTTTTTCCAGCCATTGCCACTGACCATGTCCCAACATCGTCAGCTTTGGATCCGAATCGGGATAGTAGGGACCGCCGACTCGTCTTTTGCCGGTTTTAAGATTAGAACGAAAAAATCTAGTGTCTAACAGGATCACTTGAACTCGCTTGGATTCCGGTCCAAAGATGTGAGCATCATAAACTCCGGGGCGTTCACGACGTGGAGAATCCGGTACATCCCGCCAGAATTCCAAGAAGACTTTTTGAGACGCATCACGTTTCGTAAATCCAGCTCCCCCGTCATTCAAACCATAATCATGGTCATCCCAGGTTGCCAAAAGAATAGATTCCTCTGTTAGCTGCTTAAATTCAGGTTTCGCGCCTAACTCCTGATACTTGGCCTTTAAGACCGCCATATCTTCAGTATCACCATAAATATTATCTCCCATAAAAAGAAATAACTCGGGTTCATAATCCAACACATTGGCAAAAAGCGGAGCCGGGTTTTGCTGTTTTATGCATGAACCAAAACCAATTCGTTGTAATGGCTTTTTAATACTGCCAGAAACCATTTGATGGGTCTGCCTTTTGGTAACCCAACCCGAGCAACCATTGTCTGGAGACGACTCACCACCAGCGGTGAGTAACCCTCCACCCCTTGCCTGCTCGATTCCATATCCACAGTCAAAACTATAGCGTCCCAGCATTTCAAAATCTGAAGACACTTTAAGCAGGGTATTTCCATAACACCCAAACCACCAGACTCCATCAGCGTGTGCCGCCGCCTGAATCCCCAGACGAGTCCAGCCACTTGGAAGCACGTGTCTTTTCTGAAATTCGAAGCTAGCGTTGTATTCGTATAAATAGTTTTCTTCAACACCTTCGGGCAAGCCACCAACAACGATGAATTTTCCATTGTGACTGGCGATTCCTCCGGCGCCATGTTTAACCTGAGGTATCTTATGGCGCGCTTTTTGTTCCAGCGTCTCGGCCAGATAGACCACCACTTCATTGTCTGCATTGCCTAATGGATTATTGAACTGACCGTAATTGACAGCAACAAATAACTGACCATCGGCGTAACACAGATCTCCATGGTGATTGGCAACATCAACCTTCTTCAGCACCTTTCCGTTTCCATCTGTTTTGACCAACGTGGTGGTAAAGGACCAATACAAGTTACCGTCCGAGTCCTGACACACTCCTTGCAAATGATGACGATAACGACCTTCACATTGAATTAATTCGCTGGCTAGACTGATTTCAACGGGCACTATGATACCTACGAATACAGTCGCAAGGAGGATCAGTCGTGGATAACGCATTTTTCCAGATAGTCTCGCCGGCATAGGTGTGGCTTTCTATTCAAGGGTGGTTTACGATGGACGTTTCTGCTCAAACGCCAAAACAATGAACGACAACGGTAAGTTTACCTCAGTTGAATCGACGACCCAAGACTCCTCCAACATCGCTTTGCCGCTGTCGGCCGTTGGTCTAGTGGTACTAACAGCAGCTTGCTGGGGAGGAAACCCTGTAGCTGCTAAGTACAGCCTGTTTTCTGAAGAGACAAATCTCGGGCTACCCCCGCTAACAGTCAGTGGCATTCGTTTTGCCATGGCTACAGTTTTTATGATTGTGTGGTGTCTGTTAGTCAAAGCTCCAATCGGAATTTCACGGAAGCAATTTTTACCCTGTTTCGTCGCAGGTACACTGCTGTTTGCTCAGATCGCAACTTTTACTATCGGTGTCCACCTCTCAAACTCGACTCACACCACCATCCTGATTAATACCTTTATCATCTGGATTTTGGTGTTTGAGCACTTTTACACTGGCAATCACCGAATAACACGCATGCAGTTGTTTGGATGCGCACTCGCTGGAACAAGTGCTTTGGTAACACTCATTATTAAATCCAACAATTCAGAGACTCCTGCGACAGATCAGGCGAGTGTGACAGGGGACGTGATCATCATCATCAGCGCCTTAATTCTGGCTATAAAAATTCTGTACATCAAAGCCAGTCTCACCAGAATACATTCTGGGACGATCATTCTGTGGCACGATCTTATTGGAGTCCTGTGGTTCATTCCAACGGCCTTGATTTTTGAAGTGGATAAGATCGGGAGCCAATACGTAAATGCTGCTGTCGTTGGTGGATTAATCTATCAAGGCATCATCGTAGGAGGTCTTTGTTTCGCTGTCCAAACCATGCTATTACAAAAGCACTCAGCTACACGAATCTCTGTCTTCAGCTTCCTGACGCCGCTATTTGGAATCTCGGCCGCAGCGTTATTCCGTGACGACCCACTATCACCCTGGATCTTTGTTTCGCTGATTCTTGTAGCAAGCGGAATCTATTTGGTAAACCGTGAACAACCTAAGTAAAATGCAATACGATTTGAAACCGTCAATACCGAGAAATTAAAAATGGCTGAGTGCAACTTAACAATTCAGGATACATCGTCGATCGTCTCACCGGGCTTGGTTGTCTTTCGTGAGATCATGAACGCCAACCTCAGCGAAATGCTCAGGGAATCCGGAGATGTATCCCGCCTGCGTCCTCATTGTAAAACTCACAAAATGAAAGCTGTGACTAAGATTCAGTTAGAGCTAGGGATTACTAAACACAAATGCGCCACGTTTGCTGAAGCGGAAATGCTAGCAGAGTCGGGGGTAAAAGATATCCTACTTGGATACAACCTGGTGGGTCCCAACATCCAGCGAGCTGTTAGCTTTGTTCAACGCTACCCCGAGATTCAGTTTATCGCCACTGCAGATCATGAAATTCCGGTGCGGCAACTTTCTGAGGCGATGTCGACCGCAGGACAATCCATGGCGTTACTACTAGACCTCGACTCCGGCCAACATCGCACGGGAATTGCTGCCGGTGAAGCCGCAAATCAAATCTATCGACTATTCCATGAATTGCCCGGAATCGAACCTGGAGGAATTCATCTTTACGATGGCCAAAATCATCAGACCGATCTGGGCGAGCGTCGCGAGGCCGTTCTGGCGTGTTGGCAGATAGCCTCCGACTTTAGAAACCAGCTCGAAAGTCAGGGGCTTTCTGTCCCCAGAATCGTCGCCGGGGGAACCGGCAGCTTCCCGGTTTATGCGTCGATCTCAGATCCCGCTCTGGAATTGAGTCCCGGGACAAATACATTTTTTGATAATAATTACGGAAATATGTTTCCTGACCTGCAATATATTCCTGCCGCTCGCATCCTCACCCGCGTGATCAGCCGGCCGACGGAGGATACGATTACTGTTGATTTGGGTTACAAAGCATGTGCTTCAGATCCGGATGTAGGCAAGCGAGTCGTTTTTCCCGACTTACCTCATGCCCAGCCCATTCTGCAAAACGAAGAGCATCTGGTTTTACGGCTGGAGAATGCCGGCGACTTCACACCTGGAGACGAGCTATTAGCTATCCCGGGCCATATTTGCCCGACTAGTGCTTTACACAAATCAGCTTATGTGATCGAAAACGAGCGAGTGACTGAGAACTGGGAAGTCTCAAGCCGGGATCGCTGGTTAACGATTTAAATGTTGGAGACGGATTTAGCTTTTGATGATCAACTGAGTTAGTCTTCTTCGGTGATTTCGTCACCTTCATCTTTCAGGTCACGAATCAACTTGTCATACGAATTCAAACACTGGTCTACAGTCTGGCTAAGCTTTTCAACGGTTTGAGCACTCGAATACTGTGATTCCATCATCGGCCGCATCCACTCGTTCATAACCTGAAATTGGTTTTCCAGAACAGTGAGAATTGACTTGGGCACTTTATGCATCACTGCAACGCGTTGCACGCCTTTTGTTTCATCAACCGTAATAGCACCTGTTGTATATGCTCTCAATTCCTCAGCTAAACTTCTCAATGCATCAGCAGTTTCACTGCTCTGAGCACCTTCTCCATCCGCCTGAGACTCGACTTCAACTGCGGCAACCTTCGGTTCTGCCAGGCTCTTCACTCCATCACTGATTGTTTCCCGGATTTCATCCAACCCGTCGGTAAATCCCTGCATCTGTAGAACAACCTGTCCAAACTGATCATCCGACCCAACACCACGAAGCTTGATATTCTTAACGAAAGCCTTTTTGATATCGCTCCAGCGGGCAGCCTGTTCTTCATCGATCCAGCCGCACATTTCATAAAGCTTGAGGAGGTTAGCTTCTGCATCACTGGTTAAAGTCTGGGCATCGTTCTCATAACTACTCTTAATCAGCGACTCTAATTCTTCGTCATTCATAATCGGAAGAACCTTCTCCGCGATCCGATTCATATTTCGATAGGAACCCTGCAGCTTGAACGGAGGCTCAGTTCGGTAGTCATCAGCCTGTGCTGCTGAATGAATGTATTCACGATTAACCTGAAGTACAACATCCCGCACTCGCATCAGCTTCTTCATCGTACTTACCATTTCGCTGACTTCCTCCATCGAGTAATTCGCCTCGAATTCGACACCTTCCTGCGAACCGGTTTCGGCAATTCGAATAATGCTATAGACGTCCTGCTGACTTCGACTGGCAAGCTTATTTAGAACAGGATTAGATGTAAGACAGTTTTCGAGATAACTCATCTCAAAGGCTTCCCGCGTATCGCCAATGATTTCACCAAGATTATAAATATCAGCTCGGTTGGCCAACATATCCGGAATCTGGAATTTCTCACCACTTTCCGTGTATGGATTTCCGGCCATGATCACACAAACTTTGCGACCACGAAGGTCATATGTCTTCGTCTGCCCCTTATAGACTCCTTCAATTTTTCGCTGAGCATCACAAAGTGAAATAAACTTCTGTAAAAATTCTGGATTACAGTGCTGAATATCATCCAGATAAATCATGACATTGTCACCCATTTCCAGTGACAGATTTAGTTTCTCGACTTCTTCTCTGGCACCGGCATTAGGGGCTTCTTCCGGATCAAGAGAAGTCACTGCGTGTCCGATCGCAGGGCCATTGATTTTCATGAAGATGATACCAAGTCGATTGGCAACATATTCCATTAAAGTTGTTTTACCGTAACCTGGGGGCGAGATTAGAAGCAACAACCCCATCAGGTCTGTTCGCTTTTGATCACCTACCACTCCGATCTGTTTTGCAAGGTTATCTCCAACCAGTGGTAAATAAACTTCGTCAATCAAGCGGTTACGTACGAATGACGTTAAAACACGTGGGCGATATTCGTCGAGACGAAGGTCATCTCTTGCCTGATCAATCACTTCTTTTTTGATATCGATGTAATCTCGATACTTTGGCACAACAACACGCTCGAACCTCTCCATCTTGGTAATAAAATCGTTGTAGTTGAACTGATAGGCCTTATCAGAGATTACAGAATGATTCCCTACCATGTCACTAATAACGCGCTCGACGGTACCGTCTACCACATTCTTCTTATTGAAGGATCCCTTCATCAGCATTACAGCCAGCTCATCTACATAATCATCTGCTGTGGAATCCTGAGAGGTTTCAGTAAGGAAAGCTTCTAGCCAATCTCGCAACAGAATAAATCGTTCCAACGGGCTCTTGGCTAACTTCGTAATACTGGATTTAAATTTATCAACAAAGCTATTCTGCTTCAGGTGTCGTTCAAACGCTTCGTACAGTTCTGCTGCCTTCCGGCTGATTACGAATTGATTACTAACGGTAAGTTCTTCGAATAGATAGTTAGCAGCCTGATTAACATAATCTTCAGAAAACATTCCCGTGGAAGCCGCGAATTCCGCTAATAGCGGTTCGATGACAGCAACGTACTGTTGCTGCTCCGCACTGCTGGGAAACAACTGAGCAATCGTCCCGACACCACTCAACCGAGACTGTAGCAATGATTTCTGAGCGGTTTCACCAAAATAGTCCCAATACAATCTGGCCAGTGCTCTGGCCTTCGTATGATATCGCAAAAGTCCGATGGACAACTCCATGTCGGCCAGTGTCTTCACAATCCGAGCTGCATCTAGGTCATGAACCCCTTTTGCATACGCTTCGGTATAACGAGGGCCCATAAATTTCTGCAATTCGGCAATACGTTTCTGTTCGTCGAGAGTAGAGAAAGCTTCCAGCGACAATTCGGCATTTTCGTGCAGTTCAGCAAACATCTTGTAGGCAAGATATTCGCCACGATACACCTCTGTATTTTCGGAAATAACTTCCTGCTGCCATACATCTCTGGTTGCCAAGAGACGCTCGTCAGTAATCTGCTCGAAAAAATCTGTTCCGGTCAGGTGATAAAACATTTCACCACCGCGCAGAACTGAAGTCAGATCCAAGGATTGAATATTGACGGAGAAATTATGCTTCCCAAATTTGATGACATTTTCACCATCGACAAATAGTTCCTGACGATCCTTCAGTTGGCGAACCGCATCTTCCCGAACCGTCTTCAGCCGACTTTGGATATCATCAACTTTGACGCTGTCATCGAGCTGTTTGAGTTGATCGACCAGATCACGAATCTTTTCGATCATCAGATCGGAAGCAAAATAAGCATTGATCTCGTTGACGGACTCGAGACTATCAACCCGCGACTTAACCCCTTTTAGGATTCGATCCGCGGCATTCATCAATGCTGTTGCACGTTTATTTCGTTCTTCCACTAAGCCGACTTTACGTGTTTCAAAAGCGTTGTAGATTTCCTCACGCTTTTCAGTCAGTTGAACAACAAATTCGTCAAACTCGGCAAACCGACCTTCCAGTTCTTCCAGCTGAATCATCATTTTGGTGAGGAATTCCTCACACTTCAGAGGAGTGTCGCAGATATCCAGGTAATTCACGACTGCCTGATTCAGCAATTTCATTTGTGAATTAAATTCCGCAATCCCTTCCACACTCATCAGGTCTTTGACTTTACCTTTAAGTGATGCACGGGCTGTATTAACTTTCCCAAAGATTACTGAAATATTTTCAATAATCCGGGTTCGTTGTGTGGCGTCCTCGATTTCCAAATTACTGACAATATCGATCAGCATTTCCAGTTCGGACGCACTAGCTGAAATTTCTTCTTCCAGCGTTTTTGCGTCGGTGACTTTAGTTAACTCCGGAATGGAGTCCGTCTGCCCATCTACCCGATTGGCATAAGGAGCCAACGCATCCTCACGCAATAAAAACTCAACACAACGTTGACTGAGCCGATCGTTACTTTCGGCAACCTGTTCTTCAAGCTGATTGATTAATTCCGGATCGTTGTAACGCATCTCTCGCAGTGAAATAATTTCACCGCGAACAGCACGCAGTTCTGCCAATGCCTGGACGAATTCATCAATATTCTCGAACCGACTATTTTGTACAACTCGCAGAATTTCCGTGACACGGGATTCTACCTGCTTGGTTTGTTCGAGCGTGTTCTGTTTCACTCGAACGACTTTTTCGAATTCATCGATCGCTGACTCAGCCGCCTGACGAATTTCGAGTAGGGGCTCTGAAATATTGAAACATTCGTCGTTAGTAGACCAAAAATATGCATCGACAGTATCACCAGCGGCTTTGGCCAGATCACTATAGAGTCCTGAGTAGCTATCGTCCTTCTCAATCAAAGAAATAACCTCAAAACATTCAGCCATCCCTCGGACAAGTTCTTTGTTGCCGATCTTATAAAGGAACGAGTCTGTATTCGTTTCCGGAACATAATCGTCGGAGACGTAAGGGGTCTGCCAGATCTGAAGGGCGTGGTGTTTTTGAGGTTCTGCCTGAGCACGAAAGCAGATCATTTCACCTGCATGGAAAAATGACGTGCCGTTGCAAATAACCGGCGTATCCACTTGCTGCTGGATGAGGTTATATCGCAATAACACGTAAGTACCTGTATCCTCGCAGTAAAAGACATATAGATAGTCTTCTCCATTAGGCGCATCCAGTCGGCGATCAAACTTCATATGCTGCAGTTCGGTGTCAAATACTTTGAATTCGCCTGTGGCTAAAGCATAGCCGTTCGCAAAAATAACTCCGTGATCGTCAGGCAAAAGAACACATGATTCTTCAATAGAATCACAACGCCAAACACGTTTGATTTTGTCGTTGTAAATAAAGTAACGATAAGCTTCTTCCTGATAAGGGCGAATCCGTACAAGAATAAGGCTACCGTTTACCGCATAGAGAATCTCGGCATCATCCAGTGTTTGGTCGAGATTATCGACAGGTTCCGAATAAATACCTTCACCTGACTCCGTGTTATTTTCAATCTTGATCGTCAAGTCACCACCGGTGGTTTCAACGAACAACCGATCATCGATACTGACGTGTGGATGACGACCTTCTTCAAATTGATCACGGGTAGCACGACGCCAGGGGAAATCGTGTTGAGAAGGAAAGTTAACTTCGTGGTCACTACGGTTATCGACGTAAGTAATCTGCTTGCCATCCACTTTCCATTTGAGGCTCTTGTAGTCGTTCGCGCCTTTGCCGACTCGGAACGTCATATAGAGGAATGGACCAATTACAAAGAACTTTGTAAATTCCGCATCTTTGTAATACTTGTAGATTTCCTGAAAGTCACGCTCGAATTGAGGGTCACTAAGTAGATCGGAAGTTTCTGCATGGAAGGTGCCGTCGCGGAAGGTGTAAACCGCAAAGACATCGTTGGGGTGCGTGGTTTGACGTAAACCGAAATGGATGTTGTAACCAAAAATGAATTGCTCGCCGATCGCAATCATGTCACGAGGTACACAATTATGTTCGGTAGTCACACGCTCCGTTCCTAAAAGCGTGGTTTCAATTGCTCCAAAGACATCCTTTCGCGCTCCATTCAGGCTGTTAAGCCGATCCCGCAATTCACCGGCAAAGCTTTTAAGTCTGTTACGTATGATTTCATACGTACCGCTTTCCAGCTGAGGTGAATTGTCCTCAGGAGTCTGCGTGTTGTCTGGCTGCTGTTCTTCTTGAGCCATGGTACGAACTCTCTCAATGAATATCCCGTTTAGGAATAGTTATCCGAAGTCAGTTCAGGCAATACACCGGGAAAATCCCTGAAAAGCCCATCTTTCAGGCGAACAAGGAGTCGCAGACCAACCTCCAGCAATCCGAGAGCCGGAGGCTGGTCTACCACATTCCGAAGGTGTACTAACGGATGCCTTAAGCATCTCCCTGAGAAGCATTTACTGTCATCACAGTGCTGGCTTTGTTACCAGCAATTCCGGTACTCTTAGCCATACCTAACAGTCCCTGCAACTCATTTCGGATCGAGTCTGTTCGAGCAAGACCGATCATCTTGGCAATCAGTGCGGCGATTGAGAGATCCTTCACATCATCGGTACTGAGGTCAAACTGATCGACCATACCAAGGATTCGAGATTTGAAGTATTCAGGATCGCCGTTGAAGAACGTGTCCTTCACGTCACTGACAACTTCACTATTATTGACGAATCGATCGACAACCTTACCACCTTTCACTGCGTTGACCACCTGGTCAAAGAAGGTTGATTCGCCACCGACGATATCAATGCGTGCACTCTTCAGAGCTTCACCCATGATGTTCGACTGGGCTTCCGCAATCTGACGCTGAGCATCGATGGCGGCGATTTCGATTTCTTTATCTTTGTTAAGCTGCAACTTGTACTCTTCATGTTCTTTCCCTACGTCGTCGAAGAGTTTCATTGCATTCGCTTTCTCTTCGATTCCCTGAGCTTCCGAACTGTACTTCAGCTTCATGACTTCTGCTTCGGCTGTACCTTCTTTCGAGATACCTTCTGCCTTGGCTACCATACCAGTCGCTTCTGCCTCAGCGTGCCGTTGAACAACAACAGCTTCTGCTGTTCCCTGTTTCTCGGTCGCAATAGCTTTCGCTTCCTGACCTTTCGCTTCTGCTTCCGCTTTTCGCTGAATCACAGCTGCTTCTGCATAGCCATCTTTTTCTTTGGCATCTGCCTTCGCTGTAATCACGTTAGCTTCTGCCAATCCGCTGGCTGCTTCGTCAGCGGTTTTCGCTTCCGCTAACATTTTAGTTGCCTGCGTTTCTTTTTCTGCTCGCTGACGGTGAGCTTCAGCTTCGATCACAATCTGTTCCGCGTGACGTTCAGCAGCTTGCTTCTCTGCATCCGCAGCTTTCACTTCCTTGACCAACGATTCTTCGGCAGTCATTTCGGCTTTCGTGACGGTAACTCGTTTCAATCGGTCGGCAGTCGCAAACTGTTCTGTATCTTTGATACGTTCCTGTTCTTCGACCACGCCTCGTTCAACGATTACTCGTTCACGAATCACTTCCTGAATATTTCGTTTTTCAACTTCAATCGCTTTTTCTTTATCAATGTCAGCCAGAGCGATCACACGTTCACGATCCGTCGCTTCTAAACCACGGTCACGTTCCACACGTTCAGTCTCAACGGCGTCCGTTCGTTCTTTGTTCTTACGAGCAACAATAACCTGACGATCTTTGTTCTCTTCAGCAACCTGAAGCTCTTCTTCCGTTTGAATTCGACGAGCTTCCGCACGCAAACGCTCTTCTTCTCGTACAACAGCTGCCTGAGCTTGTTCACGAGCCGTGACTTCTTCAATTTCACGTCGTTGACGCTCTTCAGCTTCGACTTGCTGACGTTCCAATGCCAGGATCGCTTCACGAGCTTCCACGTCCTGCTTGGTAATTGCCTTTTCCTTCTCACGCTCAATATCATTCGCCTGAATGGCTTCACGCGCTGTCAGATCCGTAATCTTCTTGATACCTTCCGCATCAAGAATATTTTTGGGATTCAAAGCGTCGACCGGAGTCTGCTCCAGGTAGTCGATCGCTGTACTTACCAACTCGTAACCCTGCAAATCTTCCGGGTCACCAAGCAATTCGGTAATCGCCACTTTGAACTGATCTCGCTCGGTATACAGATCTACAAAATCAAATTTCTTTCCAATGGTCTTGAGAGCTTCAGAGAACTGAGCATCAAATAGCTCGATCAATGCATCGCGGCTGGATGCACGCTTGGCCCCCAGTTTAGCGGCTACCAATTCCATGTTGTCTGCTGAGATTCGCAAATAAAATGCAACTTCAATGTCAGCACGGATGTTGTCTTTACAGACAAGTCCTTCTGAACCTTGTCGTTTAATCTCAATTCGCTTGACTGACAGATCCATACGTTCTGCCTGATGTGCGAGAGGAATGACAAACATTCCTGATCCGGAGGCGGATCTCACCCCGCCAACACCAGTACGAATAACAGCTTCATCCGGACCGACTTTCACATAAAACTTGTTAAGGGCAACTGCTAGTATCAGCAGCAAAAATAGCCCCGCAGCAATAGTGATTCCGGTGATCATCAATCCACCACCTGGAAATCCGTCTTGCGCGATTAGGAACTCGCTAAACATTTTCTGTTTCCTCGTTGTTGTTCGTTGTTTCCTCGCCCGTCGAACGCGATTCCGCAACCATGTACACCTTCTGAGCTTCGTCATAGCTCACGACGGTTACCCGAGTTCCATTCGGGATTTCTTCTCCAGCCGTCCTGGCTTCTGATATCAAATCACCCTCTTTGCGTTCGATAAAAATCTTCCCGCGAGTGGCGTGAGTTGTAATTCGGGTAGTAGCCTGTTTGCCAACAAATTGGTGATGATCAAGTATGTGTTCCTTGAACCAGTCCTTCATTGGTTGAGTCATAAACTTGGTTACCAAGGCTCCCACGCCCATCACCCATACCACTCGAAAGGCAATTACACCTGTCGATGCTTCTTCACTAAGCGGTTGATAATGCTCGACTCCCAGTGAAGAAAAGAAAAAGGCTACCGAAAAAATCGAGAACCATAACATTAAAGGAATCGTTCCGATATTTAACCATTTCAGTGGCAGCAAACCGATTCCCATGAATCCATCTACACCTCCAACGTCCGCATCCGTGTCAAAGTCCAAATCGAAGTCAATGGCATCTAACCCCAGACCCGTTAATACAGAAATCACCCAGTAGGCGATCACAAATAACACTAAGCCCGTTGAAACAATCAACGGAGCGGAAAACAGGTGATCTACAAGTTCTGTAAATTGACTACTCATGATTTTTCGTATTAACCTTTTACGGATAAGTACATTCCAAGTATCGCCGCCCGACTTAAAGCTGCACTATTACGTTCTCTCTATTAGTTAGAAAAAACGGGAAGTTCAGCCAAGCTATGACGATTGTGCGGATTGTATGGGCTACTGACGGTCATAAATCGAAGGGAAACCTGAGACAAAGCCGCACTAACGACACTAGGGTATTCGAATTGAATACCTGATTATTGGTGCTAAAACGATTGAAAATCCCATGAATTCATCATGGTCGAAACCATTTAAATTCACCAATATTACGATTGCACTACTTTACGTCTGCGGCGTTTTAATTGGCCGCGATATGCTGCATAATGCACTTCGTAAAGTCCAGATAGTAGCCCGCAGACTACTCTTAACTGCCATTGATTGACCCAAGACAGCGGTATAGCTAACATTCCGATCAATAGCACGCTAAAACGCACTACTATATATAAATAAATGTGATGGTTTAACTCGATCTACCCATCGAGCGTTTAGTGTTATCGAACTAAGCCAACGAATCCCAAAGCTTTTCAAAGTGACCTATAAACGGCCGAGTGATACTGGGATCATCTGTTGTCAAAAAGTTCTCTTCATTATGATGATCGGCGCTGCGTGTCCAGTTGTAGCTACCGGTCAAAGTCGTTGTTTTATCAAAAATTGCATACTTGTGATGCATGTGATGGGGTGATTTATCCACTCGTAGAGGAATACCTAGCCCAGACATTCGATCAACGTCTGACCCCGGATCCAATGCTTTATCGTTGTCAGTAATCACCCGAATGTTGATTCCACGAACATATGCATCACGAATCGCCTGAGTGACACGATCATCGGTGATCGTGAATACGCAAATATCAACTGTCTGCTCGGCTTTTTCAAACAACCTGCAGATGATCTCAGGGCAATCATCGCCTGGGCTGAAGAACACGTGCGATTCATCATCTCCTTTTTGTTCTGTTTTAGAAAATGCTTTAACAACATCCTCCAACCAATCCATGACTCCCTTTGCCTCAGGGCTGATCAACTGCTCGCGAGCAATTTCGAATGCGCGATGGCGTAAAAATGCTAGCTGGTGGTCGGCTGAACCATGTTCACGCACGATTCCATCCAAAATCTTCTTTTCGCCCCTGGATACCTTGTGGTCATCGAGCGTTCGTTTCAATAATTCATCAATTTGCTCAGGTTTCATCATGTTGTGTCTTATCTCAGGAAATTCTGGCAGAAGTATCGAATCGTCAATTCATCGATAGGTTAGGCCGGCGCCGCGGAGGTATTCGTTGGCTGACCACCGGATTGAATTTGAATCTTTTTGAACTGTTCATCCACTATAGCAGCACCGATCGAATCACCAAAAGTATTCGTCGCTGTTCGGAACCGATCGAGAAGCCAATCAATTGCCAACACCGAAGAAATTAACTCAACTGGCAAGCCAACTGCATTGAGAACAATCATCATAGTCACTAATCCGGCCTCGGGAATTCCTGCCGCTCCAATAGCTGCCAGAGTCGCTGTCACTGCAACGATTAACTGATCCGTAAACGTAAGTGGCTCAACTCCATGAGAAATCACAGCAATATTAGCAATAAAGATTGCAGCTGCCGCTTCGTACAACGCTGTTCCATCCATGTTTATCGTCGCGCCCAAAGGCAATACGAAGTTTGTCGACTTTTTGGATATACCAGCTTTGTTTGCACATTCCATCGTCAAGGGAAGTGTTGCCGAACTGGATGCAGTTGAAAAAGCAGTTAACAGTGCTTCAGACATTTGTTTCATAAAAGCATAGGGATTCTTTTTCGTGAAAAACCAATAGATTGCGGACAAGGTCACAAAGGCGTGGAATCCAAGTCCCACAAGTACGGTTACAACAAACATGCCACTTTGAGCAATCACCTGCACTAATTCGCCTTTAGCATTTGCCTCACCGAAGTTTGATGCAATCAGACAGAAAATACCGATTGGAGCAAGATTCATTAGCAACATCACAAAACTCATCATGGCATCATTGATCTGTTCGACCATATCTGTAATCGCCTTAACTCGATCCCCCATCGTCGTGAGCATCCCGGCAAAGATGATTGCAAAGACAATTAATGGGAGTAAATTCATCGTTGCAGCTGCTTCAAAAAGGTTGTCTGCAAATAGCATTAAGACCAGATTTCCAAGAATCATCCCAATTCCAGGCTCTTCTTCCTCCAGCCCCGCTGTAAGACCGGGAAATATCTTGGCTAGTTCCTTATCTGACAAACCTGTTTGATCTTCCAGAATCCCCAACACCTTTTTTACTTCGTTCGGTGTAACGACAACCTCTTCACCATGAGTTCCCTCCGGTTCATGGCTCTCTTGCTGATGCGTCTCAACGGCAACCGCCTCAGCTTCTTTGGCGGCCCCGGGATTGAAGATATTCACTGTGACTAAACCGATCGTGACCGCCAGAATTGTCGTTGCGAAATAATATCCAATCGCTGTAAAACCAGGCTTTCCGAGCTTTCGCACATCTCCCAAGCCAAGAATTCCATTCATTACAGAAGCAACAACCAAGGGCACAACCATCATCATCAAGGCTCGCAAGAAGACTTCGCCACCAATGCCGATGCCTTCAAAAATACTGAGGGTCGTGGCTTCATTCTCAACGCCCATTAGGAGGGGCAAAATTAAAGCCGTGGCGATCGCCAGGACAATAGAGATGATGATATATAAAGTTAAATTGCCGTGGCCTTTTTTGCCCTCGTCCGACATGGTTCACACTCCGGTAGATCTTTTATTTACTTCGTTTAATTCAATCGGTACTACTTACTAGAGATGTCCTAGCCTTTCATCATAGGCGCAGTATTTAGAATCTAAATGAACAAATCCTCTTTTTTATTCGTTCGTTTCTGCAAAGAATCTCAATGCAGCCGGATGAAAATCAATCGGATGCTGACTGGCTGCTTTTCTTGAAAGCAGCTTTAATCGTGTCGCTATGCTTCCATTTCCCTGATCAACAAACAGGGCATTGAGCATGCGGGTAACCAGAGCTTCACCAGCATTAGCATTACTCACCAAAAAGGCCATCGTTGCCACCGTAGGTGTCAGCTCCGCTTCCACCTGACTCAACCCTTCTCCCAAAATTTGATCACGGTGATAACCGATCTGAGTAAGCTGATTTATCTGGGATGTCGTGAGTCCTATTAATTCAAAACGCGAGTCATTTAACAACGTTTGCAAAATCTGATTTTCGGTTCTCGTTGTAACTACTCCAGCCTCGATTCTTGGATCCGTCAACATATCCTGAAAGGGCTTAAATGTTTGCTGCATACCTTCAATATCTATATTGAGCGTTGTCAGAATTCTCTCCGAGGTAATTCTCATTCCGGAATGAAGGGGTCCCAATGAGACTACTCGACCTTGTAAATCTTTCAGAGAATTGATCCCCTGCCCCTTTCGAATGACAATATGAACCTTATCTGCATATAGCGGAGTTAGCTTGGCCACCGAATTATCATTGGCCAAAACTTCAAGCTGAGCAATTGCAATGTGTACAGTGCCGGAATTCAACAAGTTTACGTTTTCCAGCGAACCGCTGGTCGTCACTATTTCTGTCGGCTGATTGTAATTACCTGCAAGTTCATTTTTTAGCTCTAGTCCCACCTGATGATAGAACTGATCGCTCATTCCGGTTCCGATACTAATCGAATCAGGAACGTAAATCTGTCTGACGTTTTGCCACAGTAAGAACAGGCCCAAAAGCAAGACCGGAATCACCCAGAGCAGATGGTTCACAACCCGATGTACACGCGTCACATTTGGGAAATGATTTCCTGACAGCCTGGCAACAAAAGGTACATTATTGATCCAGCGAATTGTCTTTCGTACTTTACCGACAGGAACCGCTTTAACGGGACGCCCATCTAACATTCGCTCGAAATCTTCTGCCAATGCCTCTGCAGATTCATATCGTGACTGTGGCCTTTTCTCAAGACATTTCAGACAAATTGCTTCCAAATGCTTGTTTACATTGGCGCTCAATTCAGACGGCGGAACGACTTCCCGATGCAAGACTTCCACGACAGTACTTGCCGCTGAATCAGACTTGAACGGCGGAAATCCGGTCATTAGCTCGTAGAGAATCGCGCCAATCGAATATACATCTGACGCCGGCCCCATCCGAGTCTCATCTGCTCGAGCCTGCTCCGGAGACATATAACTGGGAGTCCCAACCGTATCACCACTACGAGTTAAATCCAACTCATTCTCTAGCCGTTTAGCCAAACCAAAATCGGTCACAATGGCCTGACCATCTGCATCCCGGATCAACACATTCGCTGGCTTCAAATCCCGGTGGAGTGCGCCATGTTTATGAGCAGCATGGACTCCACTGGCAACATCTCTTAATATTTCCGCCATCCGTCGACTGCTCAGATGACTTTCGCGGTTGAGAGCTGCCAAATCTGTTCCTTCGACCAACTCCATAGAGAAGTAATGTCTCCCCTTCACATCTCCAATATCGAAGACAGTAACTACATTGGGATGCTGGGTAGATCCCGCCGTTTGAGCCTCTTTATAAAACCTCGCCACATCCTTATCTAAGTGGAAGCGATCAGAGCGAATCATCTTGACTGCGACTTCGCGATTAATTCCAGCCTGTCTGGCTCGATAAACAATCCCCATCCCTCCCTGTCCAATTACTTCCAATAATTGGTAGTCGCCGAATCCAAATCCTTCAGGTGTGCTGGATGTCGAACCTACAAGAGGAATTAAACCACTGGAAAGGTAAAAATCAATGCTGTCGTCTTTATCGACATTGGTATCTTCCAGAGCATCAGTACGATGATCAAGTTTAGAATTGAAACCAGAGGCATCAGCGTTGGCAACAACCTCTTCAGATTTTTTTTTACCCGTATTCAATCCAAACTCATCACCGGATAAAGGCCCAGCCATTTCCTGAATCATATCTGCCATTTCAAGCAGTACTATCAGGTCTTCGGCGACGTCCGCATTCGACTCAAGAAATTCCTCCCGACTGAGCGCTGTTCCTTCGTCTTCCTGCTTCAGGAACTCGGCTAAGAGTTGGCTAATACGCAATTCTCGTTCAGACGGTTCGTCCTCGGATTCGGTATTATCAATTGGTTCTTGAGACATAGTCATTCCATATCACCACGCGTTATGCGTGACATGACTAAATGGATTAAAACTTACTTTCAGTTCCGCCCAACTCGCGTAAATTACGGAGGCCCCGTTTCAAAAGACCTGCCACCGCCATTTCAGATCGAGTGATACTCTCTGCAATCTGCTGAAGAGTTTTTCCCTCCAGATAACGCAGTCGCAACGCCTCTCGCTGATCTTCCGGCAGCCTTCCAAGCAACATGGCCAGCCGAACGGCTTGTTCCCCCCTCATCACCCGCTGACTTGGAGAGGATTCATTTGATACCGGCCCGGCACGTTGGATGCGATGTGCAGCCGAAGAATTATCAATCTTCACTTCTTTTCGTACAGACCGCTTTTGAGCCTGTATGTGACGACGAATAACCTGATTGACATTGTTTTCGAGAATTCTCCGAACCCAGCCAATCCATTCTGCTTCATGTTCACCTCGGAAACCGCCAATGTCGCGATGTATATCCAAACAGGTTTGCTGAATCACATCGGAGGGATCAACACGTTGCCTTACACCAGAATCCAGGTATCTAAGGGCAAGAATTCGCAGATACGGACGGTATCTATTTAACAGGCTACCTAAAGCATCCCGATCACCGACTTTAGCACGCTGTAAGAGTGCACTATTTGTATCGTTGTTCATTCTCACCCTGTATCATCAATGGATGCTGTAAATTGAGAGAAAGGGCGCTAAATCCCTGATTTTTTAAGATAACCCGTAGAGTCTTTGGATGCAAAAGAGATCGACTGGCCTATAAGACGAAATGACGGAAAAAGCAAAAGCTATTCCCGCCATTTCATCAGAGACTTATTTCAAGAATTAAAATTGTCCGAAGAAATCGTCCGTCGAGCTTTCGTTCCCTTCTTCGTTACCCTCGGCAACTTCATCAGCAATATCTGAAATCAGATCTTCCAGAATCTCGCTGCGAACCTGTGACAAGCCTGCTGTTTGCAGATTATCACTGGCAAAACCGTTGTTGGCATGAGCTTCCAGAGCAGTGAGTGTTTGTTCAGCGACTTCTGAGATATCCATCGCTGACGCTTCAACAAATTCTCCTTCCCCTTCTCCGTTGGCATTAGCATTCAAGTAGTTGATAATCGCGAGTGCGTCTGCAGGCTCGACGCTACCATTTTCGTTAACATCATAGAACGGTGGTGGGGCCGGGCCGGAAACGGGTAGTTGTGTTGAACCCCCTGATTCCTCGATTTCATTCAATTTTGTGATAATCAACAAGGCATCAATTGGTGAGACCTTTGTATCACCATTGACATCCATTCCGTTGCCACGATTGTGCCATGGGAATGGATCAGGAATGACATTTATAAATACCGTCGCCACATTGGATTCCGCTCCATCGTCATCACGCACGATGTACTGAAGTGAATCGGCACCAAGGTAGACATCCGGAGTAACATCGGGTTGGTAAACGATCGTTCCGTCAGCTTCGACTGTCACACTACCGTGCTGCGGGTTAGTCACCACGGTCACTGTAGATGGTTCAAGGTTACCATCAGGATCGTTATCGGTTGCCAGCACGTTGATCGACGTTTGGATCGGCGCTGGTGGATTTAAGAGACTCTGATATGCATCGATCGAATCATTTCCAGCAATCGGTGGATCATTAATATCAACTGTTACGGTGACTTCGTTCGAGGTTGCTCCAAAATCATCCGTTAGCTGATATTTGAAAGTTGACGTACCGCTAAAGTCAGTTGCAGGCTGGAATGTCACGGTGTTGTCATTATTGACAATGACCAGACCTTCGCTGGCATCCGGCTGTTCAGTAATCGTCACAACATCGATCGTGCCATCTACATCGTAATCGTGCCCTGAATTAGTATTATCAGCTGCTTTAATAACATCAATTACAAGATCCTGATTCCTTACTCCCAGAGCACTGTCCGCTTCAGCTACTGGAGCGTCATTCACACCAGTGACCTCGATAGTAACCGTTCCTTCATCGGAACCGCCTTGCCCGTCACTAACTGTGTAAGTGAAGGTATCAGAAGCAATCACACCGTCAGCTAATGCCTGCAGTGTGTCAGCATTTCTAGGGTCGTAGAGGAATGTACCATCTGAATTCATCGTGATCAGGGCACCACTTGTGCTTGAACCGGTCAACTGGCTGGTGCCATTGATACCTGAAACGAATAGTGCTGAAGCCGGATCATCTGCGTCCGTATCGTTAGTCAGTACACCCAAGGCGTCAACCAGCGTAGAATCTTCATCTACGCCAGCGATACCTAGGAAGTCATCATCGCCTGCAACCGGTGCTTTATTTTCTCCTGTAACTACGACTGTCACCGTCGCGGTTGATGTAGCGGCAGGGTTGTGACTATCCGCTACCGTGTAGGTAAAGGTATCACTCAAGCTGTCTCCACGCTCCAAAACAGCCAAAGTTGCCGATGTCGTCGGATCATAAACAAATGAACCGTCTGCTTGAATTGTAACTGTGGCACCTTCCGTGCTGATGCCGGTCAATGTGGTGCTACCATTTAGCGCAATCACCGCAATAGAGTCATCCGCATCTGCGTCCGTGTCATTACCCAATACGCCGTTGGGATCCACATCCAGAACCTGAGTTTGTCCAGTCGCATAGGAATCGTTTCCTGCAACAGGTACATCATTTACCCCGTTGACTGTAAACGTAATTGTGGTCTGCGATGTCCGGCCGTGAGGATCACTCATGGTATAGGTAAATTGATCGTCAGCGTTCTCACCGTCATTCAGAGCCATTAATTCCTCTGATGTCGTCGGGTCATAGATAAACGATCCATCGGCGTTCAGTATAAATTGAGCTCCTCTGGTTGAAGTGATGGTCAGACTGTTTGTCACACCATCCAAATCAGTACCATTAAGTTTGGTAACTATCTTGGTGTCATTCGTATCCGGTTCGTCATCATTACCTAGAACGCCTTCGGCAGCTTCGTTTGTCACGACGTTTTGAGCTACACTTCGTATATCAGCAACGGCCGTTGGATTGTCATTCACTCCGGTTACAGTAATCGTGACAGTTGCCAAATTACTATCCGCATCGTGTCTGTCGGTTGCTTTATAAGTGAATGAAACATCCAAGGTCTGGCCTTCAGCCAATTCCTGGAAGTCGGCACCCGGATCAAACGTGAAGGTTCCGTCGTCATTATTGACTAATGTTCCTTCACCCGCATCCAGATTAGTGACAATTGAGTAGATGAGGGAATCAATGTCGTCATCATTGTCTACATCATCACCGACAAAACCAGCGGTAATAGCTCCACCATCTTCAAAAGCAGCCAGCGGGATATCCTGTGAAATAGGGAAGTCATTCACTCCGGTTAGCATGATCGAAACGGTAGCACGCTCCTGAGACCTAAAGCCATGGCTATTCGTCGTCAAATCATCTTCAATTAGCTCGTAAGTGAAGGTGTCTATGACAATATCCCCTTCAGCAAGAGTTTGAATTTGACTTGGCAACTGCATCATATCGATGCCATTGGCAGCACTGGTGTCAACCGTTATGTCTTCTAATGATTCAATATGAACAACCGTGTCAACGGCAGTTGCATTGACATCTGTAATTGCTTCGTCATTAATGGCCGCCGCAATCTTACCGGCTATATCCGACATACTGTCTATAGAAGCAATATCTATAAACACATTTCCATTAGCAGGATCGATCCCTGATGTTTCAAGCTGGAAGTTTATACCTTCAACCACAAAAATATCACCAGCGACAATACCATTACCATCGACATTAACTGTCAGATTAAACTGTTCAGCGGCTGGATAATAATCAAACGTGCCGCTTGTGATGCCAGCAGTCTGCCAATTCTGGTCGACAACCACAGGTGCTCCCATCGAGCTGACTGCATCGTAATCATTAACTCTAATGTCGTTTCCATCTTGATCTACATCATTCGTTAGTAGACTTGGGTCAGCACCGCCAGGAACTTGCAACGAATCATCTTCTGTCGTGGCAAAGCCCTCGGCGCCTTGAATTGCTGGATCATCATTAGCCTGTGGCGGACGGCCTTCGACAATCTCTATCAAGTAATCTTCGGTCTCTCCACTACGCGTTAATCCATTGGGACGTAGCCCACCCTGTGTACTTACGCGGAAACGAGCGAACGTATCGCCGAAATAGTCACTGTAGATCATCGGCACTGAAACAGTGATCGCATTCATTCCCTCATTGAGTTGCAGACTTCTAGCGATTTGTTCATGGGGATCGACCCAATCTCCATCTCGATTAAAATCAATCCAAGCGTCTAAAAGACTATTTGCCTGTCCAGCCTCAACAAAGATTTCACTATTAACGTACGGACTAAACGAGCCAATGGGGTCCTTAGCCGGGCTTCCAAAGACTCCATCTTCATCATCGCCAGTTATTTCAATAACTCCGTCGCCCAATAGAATTGGATTTAGATTAATGGAGATATTATTGTCATTAATAAAATCAACAATGGTGGCAGCAACCATGTTCGCATCATCGGAGGAATCGAATTCAATCGGCCAATGGAGAGGATCTACTCCATCGCCATTGGCGGAATTGTTAAACTCAAATGTATAATCACTAATACTAAACTCGTCACCATCAGCGACATGAGCTCGTTGGGCAGCAGCATCAATACCAGTCGCTGCATCGGCATTCACTGTGGTGCCTTCAGTGGAAATAATCTGAACATCCGTTCCAACGGCGGTTGCATTGACACCGGTTAGGCCGACGGAATTGATTGCGATGGCAATTTCCGCAGCAATTTCAGTTGCTATATCACTGCTCACAATATCAACGATCACATTACCATTGACCACATCACCCGTATTATTCTCTTCGGATGTATCGAGCTGGAAGTTTGTTCCACCCACAACAAGGATATCGTCATCAACAATTCCATCTCCATTTACTGTCACAGTCAGTATATCAACATTCGATATGATCAGATTGGCAGGCGTCTTACCCGTCGCACTATCAACATTAATTCCAGGTGCAGATGAAGTATCAATTTCATAATCATGGCCATCATTATCATCTGTAAGAACCGGTTGACCATTCAGATCAACATCACGTCTTTGCCCAAGAACCACGAAAGAATCACTACCAACATGGATGGGAGGATTGGAGCCGAGTAATGTTTGATACTGGTTTTGTAACGGCAATAATCCTGGAAGTTGGTTACCATCAGACGCGTCACCGAAATCCATGTCAACCGATCCATAATGAATCGTAAACATCGTTTCTCCCGACAAGGTATTCGCTTTCAACGAATTTGCAGCTAAGTCTTCGATATTTAGTAGCATTCTGGGAGTGCTCAAACCCCATTCATCTTCTACGAATATGTTAGCTACCGCCTGTGTGTTTTGCGCTTTATATACGACAAATTCGTTACCTTCATGAGGTTCAGCGCTTACATCAATTTGAGTCTGAAGCTGTATCGCCTCTACCGTTTTTGCGGCTACTTGAGCATTGTCAAATTCTGGGAGTGGTGTGATTTTAATCGGGACCGCTGGCGGTAAACCGGACACTCCTGAAGTTGTTAAGCCCGTATTTCCCACTCCGTTAGTAACCAGTACATGATCCAAGCCAGCACCCAGTAGAACGATAGGTCTTCCATCCTCTATCATTCTTGGTTTTAAGCCTAGACCCGCACCAGTTAGAGCAACGATCATACTCTCACCGAGTTGCTCAACTGTCGTGTTATTATCAAAATCAATTCTTATGTTCCCTAAGACAACTTCATCATCAGGATCCTCATCTTTATTGTTTAATTCAAATACGACAGGATTAGCGCCTGGCAAGCTTATCTGGAACAAACCTCCGGGAAGCTCACCCGGATCCAAAGTCGGCATTTCCAAAGTTGGGTCAAAAAGGTTTACAATTTCACCAGCCCGGGTTGGAATCTTTATTCCTAATTCAGTTCGGACACCCGGGGCCCCATATTGGAGAAGATTGCTATTTGGCGCGTCAGCCTTAACCTGAATATTCGGCGTACCTCCGAAATGAACAACACCCGAGTTCAATGCTGCAACGACTAAGCTCATATCTCTATCATTGACGGCTGTTTCTATAATTTCGGCGAGTGTCAGATAGTTGTCCGACATCGCGAAATTAATAACAACATCCCCATTGTCTGGATCAGCAAAGAATGTTGTAGGAGCACCGGGATTGTTCGTATCATTAAATTCAAATGTTACAAATTCAACACCATTGTCGACAGTGAAAAACTGACCGTCTTCAATTGCATTCGTTCCGCCCTCTAGCGTCAGTTCAGATGCCGTTACATCGACTGAATGTACAGCGGTGGCTCCTAAATGGATCCTTGAGCTATCTACAGGATTTATAGAGGGGTATAGATTGAGTTCTTCAAATTTACTTTCAATCGCTTGTTTAATATCTGAAGCGATGTCCTCCGCGGAATACCAAGTTTCGTACGGGATAATTACGTTGTTTTCATTAAATATATCATCCCTATCAAATTCAAACGTTACACTGACGCCGTCATTAGTTATTGTGAAAAGTGTATCCGTAATTCCACCAATATTGCCTCCGGCGGCCGGAACTTGTAACTCATAGGTCTTCTGTACTTGTATCGTATATCCCTGGTCATACTGAAAATCAGCGCTATCGCCGTTATTATCGGTGATCGTAAACATTGCCCCATCACTAATTTCCCAGCCGGCATTAGTGGCATAGCGAATATGATCTCTGTTCACGAGTTCGATGGTGTATATTCTGTCAGGTGTCCATATCCCGGTTACTGACTTCAATGTAATGACGTTACTAGATTTGTTGTAACTAAAAACATAATCAATCTTATCGTGAAGCAATTGACCGTTACTACGAACGATGACTTGATCCGTTGTCACTGTATGATCAGCAACTCCAATTCCGAAATTAGGGTCAGTTGGTTCCAATCCATCGTTTATTTTGAAATCAAATGAAGAGATAACTTCATCTTTATCAATGCGTATAACATAATTCTCAGGATCCTGATCCAAGCCTTCAGTATCGTTATCACGTGGATTTATTATTAAAGCCGTCGGGCCAGCAAAATCGGACCTATCGATAGCACCACGATCAATATAAACATTGGTTCCGATACCAAACGGTGGTTCAACCGTCGGTTCATCAACACGTAGTTGGCCCGTCATATCCGTCTCAGGAGCAATAATAGGGGATGGCGCAATTCCTAGTGGTTCTTTCACTAAATTAAATTCATACCGTTCCGCCAAAGAACCAATAGAGCTATCAATTGCTGGATTGGGATTCTGAGTTGTCCCCGAGGCGAGATAATNATTATCAATACCTAAGCGAGGGTCAACAAAAAGCGTGTCCGACAAATCCAATGCGATATCAAAATCTTCGGTAGTGTAGTTTGTATTGACTGAGTTGCCTTGATACAGGGTTCCCGCTACAACCGTTGTTGAAAGAGAACTATTGTCAATTAAAATACCCTGAGTTGCATTGGCAACAATGTTATTGATTAATGTGGGCCCCGCCGAATTTATTACAGCAATACCTACGTCAGTCCCATCTAGCTCAGGAACCAAGTTCCCACCAACCCCAACAATAGTGTTATTGATGATGCGACCAAAAGGTACTGGTCCGGTTGGCCCCTGAAGGTTTGGCTCGCCGCTAAAACTAATTCCGCCAGCAACATTACGTGCAATCAGATTATTGGTAATTGTTACGCCAGGTACTAATCTTTGATCGTTAAGCTCATCCATATTCCTTACCGCACCTTGATGCGGGGAGAAACCATCACGAGGATCCCGGTCCCCCGGCTCGATCAACAAGCCGAAACCAGCAGAATTCTGGATCGTATTGGAACTTAAAACAATCTGCCCCTGCTCGCGCAGTGCATTTTTATCTCCTACTAGGATCGAAAGCGGATTTTCAATACCGGGACCAAATTCCGGGTGGAGGTTGTAAATAGCATTAATTCCACTATCCTCATCGTCTTGCACTACGAGGATTTCATCGCCAAATAAATGAATTGTGTCCGCCGAACCTACGCTACAGGCATCAAAACAGGTAATTCCCGGTGATACTTCAAAGCGATTATCTTCACGATCACCTGTTCGAATCGTATCTGGATAACGAAGGCCGTCTACTCCATCACCAAGAGCCGCCTGAACCGGAAGAACATTAGTGATCTCAGATTGATTAATTGCATCACGCAATAAGATTGCCATTTCGTGTGGCTGTGCCGAAGAATCAAATTCGATTTGATAAGCACCTTGCAGAGGGCTTACATCCGCTTGCCTATCGATGAACACAAAGTCCACGGAATTGAATCCATCAGTAAGCGTTAGGATTTGATTATGATAAATCTCGGAACCATTAGGTAACTGAAGATCCACCGATGGGAACAACCGATCATTGGTATCATAAATGTCGGCAAAGCTGCCATTTTGTATATAAGGTGTTCCCCTTCTTATTTCCAATTGATATTCACCCGTCTCTTCGGTCCCGGATGGAGCTCCAAAGGAAGCATCATTACCAGAATTGGTGATCATCTCCCCTCTTTCGCTGTGTCCAAGAACAAAGTCGTCAAACATCACATGAGGGTATTCAGTGGGGGGTATTCTTCCGAGTGCCCCTTGGTGTGGCAAAGACTCTTCAAATCCGGGAACAAAAGCAAACTGTGTCAAAGCACTCGAATAATCTTCCGGTCCATCTAAATTCTCAATCGGTCTATCCGACAAGCCCATCGGCCCGGGCTCCGACACATACCTACCATGCAGTCGAACCAAATCCTGATAACTTTGCACGAGGGTGGGCTGCCCAAGTTGCTGAACCGCGACCCCATCATACCGCGTGAAAGCCATCCCTAAAGGCGATGTCGGGGTCAAGACGATATGGTTAACCGGCCGCCCCACCCTTGTCTCCACTTCGAGGGAAACCCCATCAATAAGGCTTTCCGCCTGCGCGGCAACTAAACCACTAGAAGTGACGAATGGAGTGACCTCAATCCGTTCATGTGCCTTAAAGTCTAATCGACTCGTTTGACCTGGGGTAGCTGGAATAAAGTTATAAGTTATTCCTTTGTTGTGACCTATATTGAGAAACCTTCCAGATCTTCCAAGGACTTGCAAATTCAGTGGTCCATTTGAAAGTTTATCTTCGATATTCTCGGTGGTTATTTCCGGTGTCGCGCCGATCTGAATTTCATTAGCTGTCGGTGCAACGCTATTCGTAAATGTATAAGTAGTGGTAACACCAGTAATTGCAGGAGTAACCTCCAAAATGCTTCCAACTAAGGCCGTGGATCCATCTGTATCATAGACTTCCAACTGTGCACCAACACCCGGTTCCCCGACAATCGGCACTGTGTTATTGGGTGCGTTTGTACCTTCATTCTCCCAACTAAAATCCCAGGAACCTGCAGCTGAATGGATGAACACATCCTGAGTACCACTTAGTACAGGTGATGCATTCAAATTAGCGTTATCAATCAACGTAGCCAGGGCATTGGCAATGACTCCCTCAGTCGTACTGATGGCAGAATAGTTAATTACCGCCATGCCTGCAGGAGGAGGTGTAGTGTCAAGAAGATCCGTATTATTAAAATAGACTTTAAATGGCGGAGCACCTGAAAGATCTTTCATTGTGAAAACATCTTGATGTTGCAAACCTTGCCCTGGCACGTTCGTAAGATCAATCCTGACTCGAGCGCCCGTATCAAATTCAAACACTGATTGAGATGGTAGCTCCAGTGAACCTATCAAGTCGTTATCGGTCAACGTGAAAAACTGGCCGTCAGAATATACTTCACCAGGTCCAAATATTAATTCAGGGTTATAAGCTATATCTTCAAAGTATTCATGGAGTTGTTCCGCAATTTCAGCTCGTGATTGATAAACCACAGGTTCTGAGGCTGACAAGATATCAACTATCAAGACATCCTCGTATCCTGTCAAAAATTGGCTCGACAAAATATGATTAGGACCCACGGCACCTACAATAAATTCTTCTATCGTTGAATCACTTCCAGTTATCGGATTATCAACAAGTGTGACTTTTTCATCATCTAGATGCGCTGTAAATCCACTGTTATTTAAAGCAGTGGCAAGTCGGCTCGCCACCTGAGAGGGAGTGTCGGATATAGAGATGCTTACTTGGACTGCATCCAAATTAATAACCCCATCTACATCGAACTCGAATGTTGTATCAGAGCCTCCACCAGTAACAGTGATGGAAGATCCATCAGGAAGGGCGGCCCCAGTTGGAGCTATAAAACTATTACCCTTATCAAATTCATAGAAGTCGCCTGTGACGATGACGGCATCATCTCCATCACCAAGCGGCGTTTTATAAAATCTTGCTTCCGGATCTTCAGTCAAAAGCTCGACTATTTCTGGTACTAAGAGCGGATTCAATATAGGCCGACCGATGGGTTGGGTTTGATTAAGCTCTGTGAGTCTCACTAGATCAATTGTTAGCTGATTAGGACTTTCCAAACTAAAAATGTCTCGAGTTATCGGGAATTCGCGAAGTCCTATAAATGGTGGAATATTATCGGCAAAGCTAAATACAAAGTCATTTCCAAAAGTGACTCTCCCATCAATTAAGAGCACCTCTCCATCTGCAATATATTCACCATCAATCGCTCTTAAGTCGGTCCCCGCAGTAAGAGGATCCCCTACTTGACTATGCCCACGAGAATCAAAATCAATACGCAAACGTAAATGCTCGGCGCCTGCATAATTCCCTAATTCGAGCCCATAATGAGCTACAGTATCATTTGTTGGTGGCAACTGTACAATTTGCTGCCAATAACCGCCGTTATCCGAGATGTAGAATGAAAGATCTTCGTCATAAGTCACCCCCTCGTGAACATAAGAATCATAAACATATTCGAAATACAGCATCGGCTCATCCGATGGTGAATATCCTGCCAATGAAAATTCATTACTAATTATGGAACCATGAACCCCAACATTGGGAAGAGCTTCGCGCATGTTGAATTCGATTGAAGCATTTGGTTGAGCTCCACCGACGAGCGGGTCCGCAGCAGGGCAAGCTATAGTCGCTATAGTGCCGTCATCCTGTCGTCCAGTCCATTCACGATCATAAAGTTTACCGGAAGTACCAGCCGTCCCGTCTGGCGTTGCAAAAGGCCCGCGGCCGGGGTCGCAAATGTATGCATCACTATCTACAGTTATGTCCCATAAATTCGTACCAACATTCCCAAATTCAAAGCCTGTTGTATCTGGAATATTAGTTTCTAAAAAACTCTGTCCACCAAAAAAGACCGGTTGGGGTTCAAAAGTTTCTCTATGTACGGCAAAGACAGTACCGTCTCCATCAACCATGAAGTACATGGAGCCTTCATAATCAACAGCATTGGACACCGTAATATCATAAAAACCAGTCTGTCGAATTGGTCCATTGTCGACCTCAATGTAGTAATCACCATCAAATTCAACCTCAAACTTAATATAAGAATCGGTAACAAATCCGCCTCCAGCCACTTCGCCTGGAGCGAGGTCGTCAAAACTAAATAAAATCGGCAAAGGGGGCGCGGGACCTACGGGGTCACGCCATACTGTCAATGTTGTGTCCACACCCTCGTCACCGTAAGCATCGGTATCCGTGTCGATTTCAATGATATCGCCCGCAAGAAGGGAGTCTAATTTGATCCAATCTACATCAGTACCATTATCAATTTGGCGTTGCTTCGACTCGAACNAGCCAGGCCTGAAGTATTCAGGAATTTCATTAGCCTGATCCCTAGTATTATTTGGTTCTTGGAAATCGATTGTTGACGGCTTCATCACTTCTAGGGGCTTTACTTCTGGCCCCCTGTCAAATCCCTGAAGATCAATACCCAGAAGCGTCTCGGATTCTCCAACATACTCAGCGATTTTCCGGATTTTTGCCATATCAACAGGATCATTTGCATCCCAACCGGGATCCATTTCTGTACCATAGCAAACATCATAAACCGCTCCGGCATCAGTAATCAGCCGCAGTTTTTGCAATGGTTCTTCGAAGAAGCAAGCAACGTGATCTATATCTTGCCATTCTGGGTCGTTTTCCAAAATAGGCATCACGCCTGTTATTTCCCCACCAGGTCCTGAACCGGTATTATCGAAGCTTTCGATGTCTGCGATTATTGTTGCATTCTGAACACCAATCGAATCACCTTGGGATCCAACTGTAACTCCAGCAATATCCATTTCCACTACGCTATTCATAACAGCCAGAGTTTTACTTACAATCCCAGGCCACCACGGATCTTCTGGATCGTCAAAATCGAAATCTCCGGTAGGATGCGGATATATATCACCATTTACTCTGTCCACATCCCCTAAATCAGTTGCGGAATCTTCTGCTAATAACGGCACTCTAAAGTTACCTAACGAAACGCCGGCCTGTGCCCCACTATTCAGCCATCGCGTACCAGGAGAGATATCTGTGTTGACCCCGGAGAAATCGGCGGCAATGAAAGATTCTGTAGACGGTGTTTTTACGGCATACTGTTGCGCCGGGTCGTCCGTAGCCCACTTAATATCATAATCACCCTGAAGGAAATTCAAACGAGTCCCTTCAACTCCAGCAACAAAACCAAACGACATGTTGTCACCCACAACTTGCCCTATTTGTGCCGTTGTATAATCCTCTTCGATTTCGAAAAGCTGCGTGGGAAGTCGGAGAGTCGCATTAGCATCATTATGGAGGTCACCAATACCATCCACCTGTTCCCTGAATTTCGGAATTGCAAACGATGCAAATTCACCAATTAATGCAAGCCGATCGGTACCCTTTTGAGTAGCAATACCATAATCATCGAAGAAATCATTGATTTGTAAATGTAAACTATTAATAACACTTGCTGGACTTTGATCGCGATCGAAAACTACTATTTCGACCGGTACGGTTGGATAATCCGAACTTGCCGAAAATAGTTCATCTTGTGGAAGTGGAACAAGCGGACTATCAGGCTCATCATCGAAAACAAAGATCACCTCTGGCAGACCACCAACGTTAGTCCANTCTGATCCACCTAGAGCGATATAATCTCCACGCGAAATCGAGTTTCCGACTGCTGGTAATTCGGTGACCGGGTCTGTAAATGAACGTGGTTTAACATGCAGGATCGGAGCCCCACCAGCAGCTCCCACTTTCCTTATGCTTGAAGGGGCATTTACAATCGTATTGTTAGTAATCGTATGGGCACCAACTGTATTTTGATCATTGATGAGACTAACCCGCCCTGCTATAGCGGTGGCAGAGGTTATGCTCTGATCTGCTGTTGCCTGCGCATTAATAGCTTCCGCCAGAGCAGCAGCAAGTTGATTTGCGGGAGTCCCATTGCCATATTCAATTACCTCTGCCTGAGGGTCATCCTGTATTTCATTATTGTCAAATTCAAAAGTCCAACTTAATGGCGTGCCATTAGTATGCGTACCGGCAATCTGTACCACGGTCGCATCTTCCAAAAATTCGCCGGCGGGGGAAAAATCCTGTGGCGATCCGGGCGGAAGAGGTTGATCATAGAATTCAATTACAACCCCAGTATCGAACTGATAAACTCTTTCGTCATTAAGAGTCACTGGGTCTGCGGGATCTTGGTCGGTGGGATCCAAGACAAAGAAGAAGCCATCCCGCATTGTATTACCACTCTGCGGTTCAACCAGACTGTTAACCTCAACACCAAAATCGTATTCATATACCCACTCCTGCCCGATAGCAGATTGGCTACTACTACCAATAGTTATCGTATCTCCATCCTGCACATCATGAACTGTCACATCGTTCACAACAGAAGTTGCTCCGGAGAAGATTACGGTAGGCCCAACAACAACAACCCCTTGGTGCCAAGCAGACGTCCACGATCTATGATTCCGAGCATATACCCGGAACCCTCTATCTTCGGTAGGGGTAGCTGACACAGTATTAGCAAAAGTTTCGTTACCTTCGTCGTCAACGGGATCATGATTGACATCAAAATGAAAGATTAGATTACTCATTTCTTTTGGATTGGGACCATCAACACCAGGCCAACTCCAATCATTCCGGTCCCCAATCCCTACAATTTGGAGCCCCTCAGAATCAAGGCCATACCCCTTAAAATTGACACCTACACCTTGAGGCTCACCGGGACAATTAGCCAGCTTCACGTTCGGACGCGCGTTTGGGTTATTCCCTACAACATAAGTATGCATACCGTTAAAGCCATTGTCGCCGGAATTAGAAGATAAACCCTGGGACTTTAAATCAAGAGTATGATAAATGGTGTCTGAATCATTCCAGCGAGGACAATCACCATCATTATGGTCTCCAGACAATCCCATCGCTGTAATACTGCTAGGCGTTCCTATAAGATCATTAAAATTAGCATTGACTTCAAACTGATCCAGAACACGATTGCCGTCGGCTCCAAGCAGATTACTGACTCCCGTAAATGCATTCACGGTTGTTATCAAAGTTTCTGTCTGTTGAAATACGCCCGCACTGGAAGATAACACCAAAGGAATGTCACTCAGGTAGTAAGGTACTACATTTAATTCCTTCTCTTCCAGTGGATCAAAATTTCTAAAAAGAATGGGGGTGTTATCCTGAGGAAGATAGCTATCACGGCTAATGATATATTCAGGCTGAATTTCAAATGGATCGGCAGCAATACGGTCAAGTGAATTCACAGGCTGTCTGTGCACGGCTGTTGGTTGGCCGGCTAGAACTGACGGCAAGTGCCCTTCAGATGAGACAGCAACAACATAGACTCCCGGTGTAAGCGAAAAAGGACCAACGAAAGCATCAGATGCCCCCACACTACCTCGAGATAAATCTTCCGTTTCTCGTTCAGCCATTGGAAGCGGCCGATCGTCCGCAACATTCGAATTTCCACCGGCATAAATTAATGAACCGCCTTCGCTAAAAATCGAGAGGTAAGTATTGGGGCGGCCAAGTCCGTCTGCATAATCGATATCAAACACAACCGGCCAACTATCAACATTTTCTCCATTTAGCTCTTGAGCGTTTACTTCAAATCGATAGAAGTCAACATCAAACCCCAATTCGAGCTCACCGGCCACCGAGATTGTACCTCTCTCAGACTCTAACAAGTTACCAATAAACTGAGCTGATCCAATTGTATTATTCTGGCCATTCTGAGTCTCTATTTCGGCTGTTTCACCGGCCAACCATGAGTGAGTTGGCTGACCCTGTACAGTAATTCCATTTTGAGCGTAAGAGATTGTCGCAAACTGAATATTAGAGCCGGGAATTTCATCAAATTGATTCAATCGCAGTTGCATTGAATAGGCTCCGGCAGATAAACCCTGCTCCAACTCGGCAAGATTATCGGAATTGGAACGAACTCGAAGATGATAGAGATTACGAGTGTCCTCTGGACCAGGCAGACGAATATACATGCCTGGATCCCGCGGATTAGTACCCCAGTAATCACGTCCGGATACAAGCGGATTATCACTACGCATCAACACCTGAGCTTTTCCGTCCATAAACGTAGGATCAACCCAGGCCAATTGATTCGCAGCGGTTTCATTCATAGAGTTAACCGACCTAGCAAGAACATTGTTATTGCCATCAAGAAGCTCAAGCACAGCATCGAGCGAGTGCGTCGTTCTGTCAATATCAACATATAGATCAGTACCAGCTTCTGCCTCGAAGCTATAAACATCAATATCTCCCGGACTTGCAAGTAAGCCCTTAACCTCAAAACCAAGCGCTCTTAAGTCATCGCCAGCTTTCTGAGTTGGAGCTAATTCGCCTAAATACTGTGCTTGAGAAATAGTGGCATTCGGGCCAGGGACATTTACATCTCGCGCTTCGGCCTCGACTAAAGTTACCAGATTTCTATCATGCGCAAACTTATCTATAAGAATCGTATTCCAATCGCCAGGTGTTGGTGGCCCTGCATAAAGCACATCCCAACCAATCAAATCCAGCACTCGCTTGTCATTTTCATACGGTGCAGGAATAGCATTTGGATTTTCCTGCGGATCCATCAAACCTAAGTAGATATTATTTATTAGATTTCGATGTTTAAAGTGACTGGGTTGCGAACCATCACCCAACGCCTCTCCGGTCGATAATGGAATATCACCCATTCCAATACCGGCAATCGTCTGGATTCCTGTTGGATCAAACCATCCCCCATCATAAAAGACATGGTCAAGAGATGGATCAAGTAACCGTGGCGTCGAAGTAAACTGCCCTTGAGCACCTGCTCCCGGTGCAATTCTAAACAAGTCCATTGGGGTCAGGTTTGTCACACCCTCACCTGCATCAACAGCGCTCACACCAGAGATAAACCCTAACGCGTGCCCTATCTCGTGGATAGCAACGGTAAAGAAATCAGCATTAGCATTGTCGCGTGCTGAATTAATTTCAATCGTTCCATCAATCACAACTTGGGGATTATGTGCACTGAAATCCTGCGGGAATCCTGACGTAAAACCAAGAGCTTTTGCATTGGCGGTTGTAAGTTGAACGCCGTCAGGTACGTCCGCCCCTATTGTTGATAACTGTGCAAAATTTGGTAGAGCAGCGACCACTGCCTCCGAGATCGGATCGGCATCGAGAACCATCCTATCCCTGAGAATATCGTAGTCGGTTTCAAATATTTTTGGCAGACTAGTCCCCGCTGCGGCGATGTCTGCAAAATTAATATCCAGATGCACCGTAATCGGATCCTCTAAGACTGACTGCCATGCGTCTGCCGCTCGACGAGCCGTTGCCACTGCCTGCGGATTGGCAAGCATTTCCGGTCCAAAATGCAGGACTATTTCCGTATTGCTTTGCTCCAGGAATTCGTTCGGATCGTAAATCCCATCATTATTTGTATCAACAGAAGGTTCTCCGCTGGGCATAAAACCAGAACCCACCGAATCATCACGCAAAGACGTGATCACCACGGGAGATCTTGCCTGCCCTACGATTTGAATTGCACCTCCAATTCTGTCATCGATGTCAAGTTGTCGCCCGGTAACCCTAAACCCAGCGTCATCACCTTCGAGCTTGACGACAAGACTTTGGTCAACCGAACTTTGCAATCGCAAACCACCATAAGTATGAAAATCAGGCACTACCAATTCATCAAACATTACGTGGGTGATATCCGTGTCATCCCAAACTACTTCAGTCGTTAAAACCTCCCCTCGAATAACCATCCCATTAATTTCATTGTTCGCCAACCTATTATCCAGAACAAGAGGTCCATAGTTGTCATGATAATTCCCATGAGCATCTAATCCACCAATGCTGCTACCATAATCACCCTGCAACATATGACCTAAAGAATTAGCATTGATACTAATAGCCGATATGCTGGTATCTCTTGAGAAATCATAGTTATCACGAAAAACATTCCCAACGATAACCGGCTGGGCATCACTCACAAATACCACAGCTTCTTCATTAGTACCTCGCCCAAAACGATCAGAAGGTGCCTGACCACCAAACCCCCCAGCGTTAAATTCAAACAGTGAATTGGCAATCCGGCCTTTAGCCTGCCGTAACTCCACTGCATTGATCGCGGCAAAAGAACCCTCTACAGGAACTACACCTCCGGCATACGCCAACTTAACACGATCAAAAGACATAATACTGTCACTTGCGAAGAACATTCCGCCCCATGCTCCCGGCACTGGCGCGTTCCCTTCCCCAAAGACTGGAGCACCATCATTAGATGTATCAAAACTACCTCTTCCAAATCGATCATCTAATATTGAAGTGAAAACAATTTCATTTCCATCTTTACCTTCTGCAATTAACTGCGCACCAACCTCTGCAGAAATATGAGCACCATCAATCTTCATAATGATACCCGGGTCAATCACCAGGCGAGAGTCCCAGCGCGGACGCATCTTCAAGGCAGATTCATCCAACAATCCACCAAGCGTAGTTCCATCATCGACATAGTTCGGATTACTTTGATTTAGGACTGCAATTAACTCATAATCACCAGAAAATTGATTTGAATTCTCATCCCAATCATCTTCATTCCATACAGAACGATAAAGGCGGCGCGAAACAAAATCTCTATCCGCAGGGGTTATCTGGCCCAAGTCGACTGAATTCTGATCTCCTGTTAGCACAATACTATGGGAGGGCTCTGAGGCCAAGCTTTCATTACCCCACTCATCAACAAAAACTAATTTGTAGAGATAGGGAATACCCTGCTCCAATGAACCAGATGTACTACCGTTCAAGGTAAGCAAACCAAGATTAACCCGCTCTGACTCCTCAAAAGGCCCCCCCGGGGTACCCGAAATTACGAGATTCTCTTGAAGCACATGAGTTATATCTACATCATCAAACCTACCGAAGACCTCTAATTTCTGAGGGGCGTCACCAGACAGCGTCGTAACCCGAATCGCCAACCCATTGATTGAATTGTCAACCAATGTATTGAAGCCAATTTCCGGCCCAACCCTCTTATAGTCACTTGTGAAAGGTGCCTCATTAAACTCCTGCTGATACTCTGGAGAATGAAAGTTCGACTCAAGAAAACTGTTGGGACTCGCGGAGATCGCGGCATCGCTACTGAAGGAAATGACATTATTCGTAATAGTAGGTCTAGCATCAACGATTTCGATTGGGTTAATAACTTCAGGCTTCGACTCAATGAGCACCTGCCCCCCACCATATTCAATTTGAGCATGGTTTATATAACTCAAAAAAACACCATTATCTTCGAACCCAAATCTCGATTCATCGGAGCCATCCAATCCATTATGAATTAGAATCCCACCCCAATCTCCCGGAGAGGGCGTAGTATCCAGCGGGAAGGTATCAGCCCCTAACGACTCATCGTTGTAACTCGTGAAATTAACCAACGCTGGGACTATATGACCACCACTATCCTTCAGGGGCTGCAACGTAAAATCGCCGTTCACCTCATCAGCGTAGCCAACACCATCAGCACTAAGGATATTACCGAGCGAGTCAAGCATCGATGGAGCACCAAAAACCTGAAGAGCAGCTCCACTACGATCAAGAAACTCCGACGCAGAAGTCGAACCTACCGACAACATACTCCGTCGGAACTTCATAATAACATTAGGGTCAACCTGCAAAACAACACCCTTAGGAACTTCAATGTTCGCCCCATCGCTCAGCACCTCTCCGGCTTCTGAATAACCAATTTCATAGGCAAGAACATCCCCTTTCGCAGAAATATCGGCACCCCAGCCTGGATTTGAAAGCAGACGCAATACATCCCCTTCCCCTACGGCGGCAAAGGCCGAAGGCAAATCAACAAAAGGGCGTTCCAAGCTACCATCAGGCTCCTCCTCAGATAGAGCCGATTTGTCAACGAAATATGTCGCCGGCTCGTCGCCCATACCAGCCGAAAATGCAGGTTCAGCTGCAAACCAGAAATCATACAAGCCACCAGGAGTACCGTCTAAATCCCCATCAAATGCCGTGTGCTTACCATCCGGCCTTAACTGCGTGAGTGGATTATCTGCATCTATAAGTATCGGCAGATCGGCAACCGGGGTTTCCCAGTCCTGAAGATCAATATCAGACTTGAAAAACATCTTAAGCTTATAACTACCCTCCGAAGTACCATAGAACCCAGAGTCAGGTACCAGCGGTTCATATGCCGTATTTCCACTTGCGGAAACCCCTAAAAAATACTCCCCTTTCTCCAAGTGCAATTCCAAATAGGAATCATCACTAAAGTAGTCATCATTCATGGCGACCACTTCAGTCAAACCATCTGTGCGCCGCATTAACCTCAATGCCGTATTTAATACTCGGTTATCAGAATTCAAATCCCGCAACCGCTCAGCGATCGTTTCAGCAATGAAAATACCGGCTTCTTCGACTTCAAAACGGTAAAGATCGAAATCACGACTTTCAACCGGATGAAGATGGTTCAGGTGAACTAAATCATGCTGACCCGGAAAATCATTTTCTAAAAGCGCGGGCCCATACTCAGACTCCTCAACTGTTTGTTGCCCCAGAGACGTGTGAGCGGGAAGGTCATAAGCATGTGAAAGACCGAGAAAATGCCCCAATTCATGCATTGCAACCTGATACCACGAAGCGCCGAATTGATCCTTCCAGTCTTCGGCGTCATCCATTACAACAATAGGCCTCTGCTCACCATCAACCGTAATCATGGCGCTAACACCCAACGTCCCGCCTTTCACCGAGTTTTCACCTACAACAGCCAAATCTGCGGTCGCGATGATCAACCCCTTTCCTTCGGTTTCAACAAACTGAACGCCTGTTCGACTCGAGACCTGCTCTATAATTTCTCTAGCACGCTGCTTCTGCACTTCCGTAATCGTGTTATACGCGGGCTGCAATCCCTGATCACCGGGAACCAAACCTAAATCATTTTGAAAACAATAGTAATAAGTCGTAATATTTTGATCTGTATCAGCTGGGAAATTTGGTAGTGGCGGAAGCCACCCAAATGGAGGCGCGGCGAAATCAATTGCTAAATGATTATGTGCAAGATTATTTGTTTCCCGATGCCCTGGCTCTGTCATCTCACCTGGCATTGCAATCGGAAAATCTTCATCCTCAGTAATCTCGCCCGAAATCATCACTCCGCTGCCCAGCAGCTGATCAAACAATACAGGTTGCGCAGTGTCAAAAGTATTCTTATCTTCAACAGACTCTGGATCTTCGAATAATATTTCAACATCCAGATTTTCATCTTCTTCAACTAAATCAAGATCTTCTACAACTTCACGCGGAAAACCCGGCAACGGCTCGTCTGAACCAACACGCAACCTAAATGCACCTTCGCCAGGCAATTGATCCAAATCATCTTGAAAAGTAAGCAACACTCCATTAGTGGCGGAGTTATACTCAATATCCACTGGGTAATACTGCGAATCATCGGTAAACTCGTGCGTGTTGTTAGTTCTTGTGAGCCGATAAAACTCAGGCTTACTCACGGAGTCGACATGCAGGTCATCCTCATTGAAGAAGAGGAGTATCTGATTCTTGGCCTGCGAAAGCGTCGATGCTCCATTGGCATCCAAACCACGAATTATCGGCTGTGGGACAACTGATATAATTCGAGCTCCTAAATCCAGCTCGAAGGTCGTACTAAAGTCAAAACCCTGATCAACCCCATCATCTAAGGTATCATCGAAAGCAGCACCACTCGCATTGCGAAGCGCATTTTTACCATCCCCAAAAACATCGATCCGATATAGATCATCCGGGAGAGTGTCAGAATACCGAACAACTATTTGATTCGGTGTATCACCTAAACCCACAAAGCCCGGCTGGACAACCAAATCATTCGCACCAGAGAGAATGACCGGTGAATAATCGTTAGTTAGTGAAGTTGTAAGATCGACCGCAACAGAACTCGGCTCATCGGCGAGTAGATTCTCTGCTCGAAGGAGTGCATAAGAATTTACATTTGTCTCCAATGCTGTAATGACTTGGCCTACCGTTGATTCATTGCCGGTAAATATATTTAAAACTACATTGACCTGATTTTCTTCCACCGAAATTTCGGGCAGCCCGGGCCCACCTTGATTACGCTTGGAAAATACAAGTTTAATATCATTACCTTCTAAACCCATCTTCACAGCGGTAAAACGTACCGAAACCTCACCTGGCTGACCAAAATCAGTTATCGCTGAGGCTGCTTCGAATTCACCGTCGAGATTGGCCCGTGTAATCTGTATACCGTCAAGGTTATTGGGGTCAAAGACCTGATTCTGATCAAAGTTGAACACCAATTCTGAAGGCGAATTGTCGTAGATTGCCGTATCCTGAGAATCCAAGGGAATCAAACTCTGGCTGTTTGGTTGAATTCCAATCAACTGCGGACCAACGGTCAAAAGCCGCCTATCTTCAAGATTCTCTAGGAACAGTTTGCGTTTACTATCTACACCCTTTTTTGATGAACTAGGGTGCGATTTCTTTTGAGAACGTTTAGGTTCTTGATTAAACATCAAATAACGCCTTTTAATCACAGCTCTCTACAAGCTGTTGCAATTGTAAGGAAAATCGAAGCTAACGAATAAACCGCCCACTAAATGGGCACTCGCCTAACCAATTGATTTTACCTACGGACAAAACTAATGCCAAAAATTGGTATTTTTTTAATTTGTAAAAAGTGGACTAAAAATACAGTAAGCCTAAGAGCGCTCAAAAGAACTCTGTACTCAATATTTCAAGCCGAAAATGTTATCTCTGCGCAGAGGATTCCGCGGAAATACCTCGTAATAATAGACAATTCGTATATTTATTGCCATATCAGCTGACATCAAAAACAACCACTGAATTAATTTTTAGTCTCCACTTTTTTTAGTTATTCTGAGGGGGTTGGCATCTTCAACTTGAATAGCCCAAAAATATCTTCCTGTGACAATCCTGACTTTGAGGGTCCCTTTGCCTGAGACAGAATTGTGTCAAATAATTCGCGTTTCTCTTCGAGTACCTGATGTATTCGTTCCTCAATCGTTCCTGAGCTAATCATTCTTGTCACTGTGACAGCGCCTTTAGCTCCAATTCGATGGGCTCGATTAATGGCCTGATCTTCGATGGCAGGGTTCCACCAACGGTCAAACAGAAAGACGTATTCGCAGAATTGGAGGTTCAGCCCTACCGCGCCCGCTCCGTAACTCATCAAGATGACGCTGCAATCCGGATCTTCCTTAAAGCGATCAAGGATTGGATCTCTCTGGTTCGAAGGAATGCGACCGTGGTACTGCAATGGATTAAACCGCTCTAAGCGATCGGCGATCTTTTCGAGCGTTTTAACCCACTGGCTAAACACGATAGCCTTTTTGCCGCTGGCAGCCACTTCCTCCAGATCTGCTTCTAAACGGTCAAGTTTGGAACTCGCGCCAGTTAACGGATCAAAATTACAAATCTGCTTCAACCTCAATACCAACTCAAACACGTGCTGAATGGTTAAGGCGTCCCCCATATTATTGAGTTTGATCACTCCGTCATTTTCTGCCACTTCGTACTGAGCCCATTGTTCCGGACTCAACGCAAGCTCTGCATCACGGTTCATCCGCGGCGGCATATCGGTCATGACCAGATCTTTCGTTCGCCGCAAAATATAGTCTCCGACCATTTCACCGATACGTGCTGGCTCCATGCCTGTATATAGATAACCAGGTGATAGAAATTCAAAGATTCCAACCAGGTCCTCACAGCTGTTTTCCACCGGCGTACCGGTCAAAGCCCAACTTCGCGTACGTGGTATTTTGCGAATCACCCTACTCGTCGAACTCGACTTGTTCTTAATTCGCTGAGCCTCATCAAGGACGACCAAGTCAAAATGACGCTCTTCTCCGGTCACCACTAACTCATCACGTAAAACTAATTCATAGTTTGCAATGGTCACGGGCACGTCAGACGTCTGTTCCCATTGCCATTCGCGTCGACTCGAATTTCCATGCACTATGCTGAATGGAATTTCGGGAGCCCAAAGCTCGAACTCCTTCTTCCAATTACTTACGAGAGGCTTAGGGCACACCAATAAAACATTTCGTACTTCTCCCGAACACAAGAGCATGCGGATCGTGGTGATCGCCTGCATCGTCTTACCTAACCCCATCTCATCTGCAAGAATCCCTGCAAAACGGGAATACAGAAAGGCAACTCCTTCGAATTGATATGGGAAAGGCGCAAACGGAAACCTCAATGATTCGGTTGCCGCAATCGATTCCAACGGAGGCTGCAACAGGTAATAGAGTCTATCCTCGAGCTTAATAATGTCGCGTGGTGGGCTGACGCGTGTTCGTCCCTTGGGCTTTTTAGACTTTCCGCCGGCAGGTGATGATGTTTGCTGCTGCGTGCCAGTCTTTTTCCTCTTCGATGGGGCAGCATGCGTTTTCTTTGCAAATGATTCCCAGCTAGCAGACTCCGGAAATGCAAAACCCAGTACTTTAACCCGTGGAGGTTTCACCGGCACACTCAGAACGGGCGGTGAATCGGCCTGCCAATCCAATTTGAGTGACTTTACACTTGGTGCACGTCGAAGAGCTGTTTGCCAGCCTGTCGGAAATATCTCGACTCCGGGCAAAAGCGTTTCCGCTCCAGCAACACGAGTGACTTCCGGATTGATCCAGGAGTCGACTTCCGGAAGATCATTGGCGCTTTGCGCAACACTACGCAGCGACAACGATCCTGATGTTGTCTGAGCGAGTCGATTACTTACTTGCCAGTTTGCCAATGCTCAACCTTTA
>PBCP01000051.1 GCA_002717145.1 Planctomycetaceae bacterium
ACCTAAAGAATTTGCCAAACCTAAGAGAATTAGATCTGGCTGAAACTGTGATAACGCCAACGAATCTACAGGGACTGACTGGCTTTAACCTCAAAAGCCTTCAAATTCCGGAAATCAGCATGACAGATTTGGGGCTTGAATATTACCTTGCGGCAACTCAGGGGCAATCTTTTATCGATCTGAGTGATTGGCAATATCTAAAAGGGCCGGGGTTATCTTACTTGCAATCCTGGCTACAATCGGCTCACAGAGAGATACCCTGGCTGGATAAATCGTACGATGTCGTGAAGGGGTTTAGGATTCTTCCATTAGATAGTTCGGCTGAAGAACTAGCTCAGGAAGCGGATGCTCTAAATAGGGCGGTGAAGTTGCCTGAGCACCTACGAGATGGAAAAGGTAGAGCTCAAGTGCTAAAAGCGTACGGCAGTCGAAGTGCTTTGGAGTTATCCTGGCTGACATTTGACAAGGACCAACTGCAGTTTCTCAGTGATCATAAAGAACTACAGTATTTAAACCTTTCGGCAACCAAAACTCCCGTCGATGCTCTGGAATATCTCGCAGAATTAGAGCATTTAAGAATCCTATTGGTTGGATTCGGTGAAGTTAATTCCCATGTGTTGACGCGTCTCAATCAGATTGCGAGTTTGGAAAATCTGACATTGGGAGGGGAGGTTTTGACAGACGATTCGATTCCGTTATTTCAGAAACTGACTAACCTGACCACGCTTAATCTCCATATAGGATTTGTAAGTAAAGAGCAACGAAAGCAGTTACGGGAAGTGTTGAATGATTGCAAAATAATCCTTAGGCTTCCGTCTGGAGACAAAGTTGCACTCTAGGCCTTTCGGACGGAATCCATGTTAGCGGACCAAAATGTTGTTAGAAATTCGTGCAATGTCGACTGTATCCAATGCTAGGATTACTAACGAACTGTTTTTTGTAAATATATCGCAGGAGTTACAGCAATGAGTGATCTAAATCGACGTACGTTTGGCGCCACCGTGGTCGGGGGGATAGCCGCATCAACTGTCGGAGCAGAGAATTCCTCGGGTGAAGTTGCAGTCGGACCAATTGTCGGGCACGTTTCATCTTCCAGTGCGATGATTTGGTACAGGCCCGGGGTTGCAGGTAAATACGAGCTGAGAGTTCGTCGACCTGGTCAGCATAACTCAGACCCTTTCCTGGCTGTGTCAGATCCTGAGAATGATTTATGCGTCATTTGGGAGGTTCCCGACCTTAAAACTGCAACAAGTTATGAATATGAGATTTTAAAGGATGGCAAACTTATTTCGGGTGGTGCTTCTCAAACCTTTAAGACGGGGCCGGCAGATGATGCGAAGACGAAAACTTCTTTGGCATTCGGATCTTGTGCTGAGAGCGGGCCATTAAAGCTATGGAGTCAAATGGCTGAGAACGATGCAGATGGTTTGATCCTGCTGGGTGATACACCCTATATCGATACAACCAACTTAGAAGTGCAGCGTGCCAAGCATCGGGAGTTCCTTAGTATTCCGGAACTTTCCGAATTTGGTCGGAGTCGACCCGTATGGGGTACTTGGGATGATCATGATTTCGGCAGAAATGATTCTGATGGAAACTTGCCGGGTAAAGAGAATTCCCGCAAAGCATTTACGGAATATCGCGCGTTAGCCTCGTATGGGGACGGTGAGTCAGGAGTTTACACAAAATTCAGACGAGCGGGAGCCGAAGTGTTTTTACTGGATACTCGTTGGTTTGCAAGAACCGAGCCTTCGCCTGTCGATCCTGAAAAACCTAGCTTGCTGGGTAAAAAACAATGGCAATGGTTACTCGATGGGCTGAAAGCCTCTGATGCACCGTTTAAGGTTATTGCGTGTGGGATGATTTGGGATAATAAGCGAAATACAGAATCCGACGACTGGTCAACATATTCTCACGAACGCCAGGCGTTATTCGATTTCATCGGTGAACAGGGAATTAGTGGGGTCGTATTAATCGGAGGCGATATTCACTGTTCTCGCTGGCTGCAATACAAAACGGAAGAACAGGTGGGGTATCCTATTCGGCAGTTCATCGTGTCGCCAATCCATGCGCGAGTTATCCCAACCCTCAACGTTCCTCATCCGGACCTAATCAAGGGAGCGGCCATTCCGAACGTATGGTTGCGTCTGGATGTGGATACGACAGCAGAGGATCCGACACTACATGCGCATTGGATTCAGATGAACGGGCGTCAAATGTGGGACGTAAAGCTCACGGAGTCAGAGCTTACGAAGAAATAGTCTTTCTATTCATGGTTTGTATTGAATCGAACGAATCGATTTCGTTCTTAGAGTTCTATTTGTCTGGCTTGGTTTGACGATTCCAGCATGGCAATGATCGCGGCGACGGCAGCCCTGCCATCCGCGTCCGTTCCACAATTGCTCTCTTCATCCTGAATCCGTCCAATAAACGCAGTCATTTGATCAGTGTAGGCCTGCATCCGTCCATCAGAAACAAATGCCTGAGAAGCATCGTCAAAGGCAACCTTAGGCTGCTCATAAACCACTTCGCTCTGGCCCCCTTTTCCCAGGATGATTTGGCCGAAAGGGTTTGCATCAATGACACCTTCATCCCCCATGATCCGAAAACGAAAATCTTCGTTGTCGAACCCTGGTGAGGGGCAGACGCTTGATGACCAAAACTGTGCCATCAGCCCCTGATCGAAATGCCAAAGTGCCATGGTGGTGTTTTCATTGGGGTTATCTTCACGAAAAGTACCGCAGTGAGCCGTAACCTTTTGAATATTCTGCCCGGTCCACCAACGGCAGAGGTCAATATTATGGGGGCCGCTGTTTAAAATATGTCCTTTGCTGCGCGGGTCCGTCCACCAATTCCAGGCCCCACCAAATCCTTCGTCACTGCGTAGTGCCGCGATATCAAATAGAGCGGCCATTTGTATACAACGGACCGTGCCAATGGCACCTTCGGCAATAAGACGCTGGACGGTTTGATTTGATTGTCTGAAGCGTTGGTGATACCCCACTGCTAGTGTAAGTCCGTTGTTAGCGAATTTCGCGATCAATTGATCGCAGTCTTCCAGAGAGGTTGCCAGCGGTTTTTCGATCAGTGCGTGTTTTCCTGCCTCTGCTGCGAGCATTGCCTCCTGGAAATGGACGTGATGAGGGGTAGTGATTGCGATGGCATCGATGTCGTCACGTGCAAGCAGTGAAGCCGTATCCTGTTCCCAATCAATTCCGTAATCTTTTGCTAATCCATGACTACGACTTCCCCCGGTAACAGCGACGAGTTCTGCAACTGGGGAGCGTTTTGCAGCTTCGACGTGGGTGCGACCCATAAAACCGGATCCCGTAACGCCTATACGAATTCGTGCTGACATTAAAATAAAGTCCTTCGAGTCAGTTATTTAAAAATGGGTCACTAAGGGCGATAAGTCGTATGAGGTCCTGCAAGCCACCCTGTTCAGTCTTTAGAGTGGAAAGTATTTCATCTATTGCCGGCCTATCGTTGATATCAAGTTTCCGGCCCAAAGCATAAGCCATCAGTTTTTCAGTAAGGCATCGATTGAATTCGTCACGCCGAGTATGCAAGAGCCGACGAAATTCAGAAACATTGCCAAATTGCCTTCCGTCGGGCATGGTACCGGACGGATCAATGGGCAGTTTTCCGTCATATTGGTTTCGCCAAGCACCTACGGCGTCAAAATTCTCTAACGCGAATCCCAACGGATCAATCTTACGATGGCACTCCGCGCAACTTGATACCTGTCGGTGTTTCTCGAGTAACTCCCGAATGGTGGCTGCTCCGCGAATGTCTGGTTCGACGGCAGGTACATCAGGTGGCGGTGGCGGCGGTGTATAGCCCAGGAACTTCTCGAGGACATAGATTCCGCGGATCACAGGAGATGTATCGACTCCGTTGGCAGATGCGGTTAGTACGGAACCGTGTCCTAGTAAACCGCCGCGATGATGATCTTGAAGAGAGACTTTTCGTAATTGGTTGCCTTGGATGCCCTGGATCCCATAATGTAATGCAAGTTCGCGGTTAAGAAACGAATATCTAGCGTTCAAAAATTCGTCGAGTGGCAGGTTTTCGGACAGGATGTGCCTAAAGAAATGCTCCGTTTCCCCCTGCATCGCCTGCTCAAGATTGTCACGGTAAAACGTCAGGAACTCTTCGGATGGTGGCATGATCCCGATATTGTCGAGCCCGAGCCAACGACGGACAAAGTGATGAACAAAGTTTTTAGCTCGGGGGTCACTGAGCATCCTTGTAATTTGACTTGGCAAAACGTCGGACAGTTTGTCGTCCAACGCAAGCGTCAATAATTCTTCATCCGGTTGCGATGACCAAAGGAAATACGAAAGTCTGGACGCTAGTGCCACGTCATCAAGCTCGCCAGTGCCAAGATTCAGGTAAAGAAAGCCAGGTGAGCATAGAATTGCCTGACAACCAAGTTGCAAAGCCTTTGTCGGGCTAGTCCCTGTTGCGAGCTTGGCCTCTACGAGAGATATAATTGGAGAAAGTTCTCCCTCTATTGGTGACCGCCGGAACGCCTTCGTCGCAAAGGCTTCAAGTCGTTCGTGAATAGTTGTGCGGGTAATATGTTCCTTTTCTAGCTCTCCGTAGATTGCCTGATGCCCTTGAGGGGGCCATTGATCAATATGTGGCCCTTCGACTTGAATTTCCCAGATTCGTAAACGCGGTCCCTGATAGGCCTTTAGCACTCCGTGCGCCTTTTCTGTGCCTCCTTTCATCCCAATAAACGGTCTGAAATCTTCCAGATCGTATTCCGGTAAAGTGAGTACTCGTACCATACGTTTGGCTGCCAGTGGCCCGTTACGAAAACGAACTTCCGGTTCAAATCCTGCTTCTATGTATACATTCCATTCGAACCATTCAGGTTGTTCGTTGGTCAGTTCTATTCGTGCCAGAGACGTCATTCGCGACACATTACCGGTGCTTTCAACGCTGCCGCGTCTATCGACGGCGGCTAGCTCTAATACTAGCGGGGCGCCATTACGAAAATCTCCTAATGCCTCCCCGTAATGATGAGTTCGAGATACAGCAGCGGCACGAACGCGAACAGTGTAAACGCCACTGTGAGCTACTCCTCCCTCTTTGTAGAGAGGAAGAAATCCAATGTGTCCTCCGCGGTAATGTCGGCCGTAAAGGTCTGTGTAGGGTGTTTCGGGAATAAACCGAAAGCGATCCACCTGAAAAAGCTTAACTAAGTCTGTCGCTTCTTTTCCACTGAAGTAGAACGGGGATTGTTGGCGGTATTGCTTTGGTTGAGGACGCGTTTCAAAGCGAGTGGACCGGCGAATAGCTTCTTCGGCCGACTTGAGATAATGCTGCATAAGGATTCCTGAGGTGACGAGTTCTGCTCCATTGTTATCGAATCCATCCACTTGAACCTCAGTCGGAAAATCTTCTGCCGGATTCCAGACATCCACATTCAACCCGAGAAGATCTCCGATCGTTCGTCTGTATTCCCACGAGTTAAGCCGTCTTAAAACTGCATGTCCCCCGGATGCCTGCAATCGCTCCCGGGCAGTCTTAATCTTCTCTGTTAATTGCTTTATTGCCATAGCACGCTGTGCGAGTGTTGGTTGCGGCTCCTTTTCGGGCGGCATGGCTTCAAGATTTAACTGATCAACGATTTCCTGATACCGTTCCAGATCGTCGAGTGTTTGTATTTCAGGTGCCAGATTGTCAAATCGACGATCCGCCTTCTGAGTTAATGTTCCATGACATCGGAGGCAATGGCTTTTGATGAATGATGCCGCGGGCTCTTCACCATGCACTTTTGAAGTTAGAAGAAGTGATAACGCTAGGAAAATTCGGAGCGACGGAGTCATAAGCGTGCCCTAGCCAAGCTTCATAGGGGTAAAGGTGCCGGTGCTTCGTCCGAAGCGTTCCACTTCTAAGCCAAACCAGTTTAGTGTTGATAACCAAAGATTGGCGAGAGGAACACGTTGGTGGGACTGCTCCGGGCATACAAGGTGGCCCTGATGGTCTATCCCGCCGCCCGCGAGTAAAACGGGCAGGTTGCGATTGCTGTGGATGGAGCCGTCACTCATTCCACTGCCAAAGACAATCAGTGTGTCTTCAAAGATTTCGGCATCCTTCAAACGGGTGATGAAGTCACTTAGCTTGGTCGTAAGAAATGATTCGATCACCTGCAGTTGGTCAATACGCCCCTCCGATTTGCCGTGATGAGAAATGGCATGATAGCTTTCCAGGTTTAACTCATTGGTTCGAAATCCCATTCCGGTTTCAAGAGTAGCCACACGTGTCGAGTCGGTCTGTAAGGCGAGTGCCATGAGGTCATAAAACAACGCAACTTCGTCAACGTGTTGGCGTTCGTCTTCATGGATCGCGTCGATAGGAGAATCTGGCTTGGGACGGTTTAGCCACTCCCGGGACATTTGCAATTGCCGTTCCACGTCTCTGACAGACGTTAGATACTGATCGAGTTTGTTTTGATCGGCCTTGTTTAAGGTGTGGTTAAGAGCAGATGCAGATTCGCGTAACGCATCTAAGATGCTGGCCTGATCCTTCAGTCGTGTAAGTTCAAGATCGCGAGAGTCTTGAGGAGATTGAACAAACAAAGCCTTGAACAACGCCGCAGGGTTGTTGACCGGCGGGACATGTACGCCCGCTCGCGTCCAACACATATCCGTGCCCTGATGAATTCCCGTGTTTATCGAGGGATATCGTGTCGCACTGCCTACGTGCTCGGCAGCAGCCTGATCTAATGACATGTTTTTGGTTGGGAATCCGGATGCCTCTTCTTTTTTGATACTAGTTAGGAATCCCTGAACGGCTTTATGGCCACCATTGAGTTCATGATCGAGATTGGAAAAAACGGTTAGGTCGTTCCTATGAGTCTCCAGCGGCTTTAGTGTAGGAGTGGAGATGTAATCCACACCTTCGGTTTGAGGGAAGAAGTTGCCTGGATAAAAGCCCAGATGATTCCCCACACACACAAGTCGACGGGGAGCGGCAGGGACTTCGTCGGCAGTACGGCCTAGGCTTTCAAGTCGAGGTAGAGCTAATGCAATGGCCGATCCCTGAAGAAACCGGCGTCGGTCTATGGAGGCTTGCTGCATGTTTTGACGGTCCCTTGAACCAAAAATTGGTGATGTCAGACAATCGGGAGCGTCTTGGGATAACGTCCTTCGTCATTTAATAGTACTTTAGAGTGTTCGTACAGGGCAATGACGTATTGCGATGTCTGTGGCGGTCCGGGGTGAATGTGAAATAAAATAGCCTGAGTCTTTCACCAACTATTAAGATCGATTCATTCGTTATGATAATGGAGGCGAACGGCTTTATGGGGATCGGTATGATATTGTCACGACCAACTATTGAACGAGGGCTTACATTCCGCCTAATTATTGCTTTCTGCATTGGCTTGGGAGCAATCAGCCATTCGGGGGCGGCCGAGCTTTGGGGACGCAACACAGAAACTCCTTTTGCTTACCTAGTTGGAGGCGAACGTGCGTGGCAACTGACGGATCGGCCGCTTGGTAGTCGTGAATCGTTGGTCCTATCAGGAGAAACCCCGAATGGGATGACGGTCACGTTGAATTCGGATGGCCAGGTGAAAGTAGTCGTGGAAGATGATCTACGACAAAAAGTAGATTTGGGTGTTGTGTTGACCAGAGAGGACGGTTCCCAAACCAAGCAGGATTTGCGTTTTTGGCCTGCTCCTCCAATACGCCCGGTCAGTTATCTCTCTGACCAGGTGGATGATTTGATTCAGTTGTTTCGCGATCCACAGTCCGGAAAATGGAGGCCGGTAACCCGAGATGCTTTCGATCAATATTTCCGGCGTCTGCAGTGTCATGGAATTGCACGCCTCATCGTTTGGCCAAGTGCCTTCCCAACGATAAACTCCCGGGCAAACTACGGGGCAGAAAATTGGTCAAAATTCGAGCGACAGGCGAATGCGATTCTCAATAGCGAAGATTTGAATCGAATCCTTTACGAGGACCGCGCGTATAGTCCTTATGAATGGCAGCAATTGCTGATGCGGTTTCGATTGAATCCGGATTGGGGCCGGATGTTTACTCAAAGTGCAGCGGCTCATGGTATTTCATTGACGGTCAGTTACCGACCGTTTGAGCATGCGCTCATGAAGTACTATGTGATACCAGTTTTCGACTCTGAGGGGAGATACCTGTGGGACTTTCTGCCAGGCGCTAATCCAAAAGTTAATTTTGAGTCGTACGATGTAGGATTCGCTCATTACCGGAAGATTCTTGAGCAACACAGAAAGACCCAGCACATCCGGTTGCAGAGTGTGACATTGGAAGCGGTCGCCGAGTCCGGTGGGCAAACTGTCACGGAAAAACATCTACGGGTATTTGCGGCGCAGGTGCCGCCTATTGCAAAAGACTCTTTTGTATTGCAACGGAATGGCGATGAAGAGTTTCAGTTGGTCAAGTTCGGAACGATAGTTGGCGATGTCGAAAGTCAACGTGTGGAACTCAAGAATTGGACCGTTAAATGCGATCAGAACGGAGCGATTGTCATTGACGATATTCACCAACCTTCAAGTCATCGCTATCTGATTATTCGGCGGGGTGACATAGAAGAAGGCGTGGAATTGCCAGTCGAGTTGCCGGTCAAGGTAATTTCTACAGCAGGAACTCAGATTGGCAGAATCAATGCCCATTGGGCCCTGGAAGACATAACTGCAGAGAATGCAACGACCCGTCTTGGCGGCATAACGGCCGATGGAAGTTATAGGACAGATTTTCAGGCAATTGAAAACAGTTTTGTACTCGTGCGTCGCAGTGGAAAGGCATTGAGGCCGCTTGGCAATGATGAGGTTGTCATAGATCTCGGGGGAGACTGGTCACCTGAGATGATGGACTATAACCGTCCGGCCGCACGCCAGTTAGCGGTAAGTGAAATACGGACAATTCTTAATCAACCCGCATTCGATGAGATCGTAATCAATACCCGCACCCATACGCAGTTGGCTGGTTCAAGCGGTGACGGTGAATTGGGAGTTCAAACTCTGGCACACCATCGGCGGCGTAGTAAAAACTACTTTCATTTGGGCATCGACCGCGCCTACGCTCCGTTATCCGCATCGGAATTGCCGGTGATTAAAAAACTGTTGGAGAGAGATACTCACGAATCAATCGAAGTGATTTCAAATTGGTATACAGGTGAATGGATGGGAACCTGCCAAACTGAAACAGATGGGCATCCGTGGAGGTACGCTCGCAATCAATCCATCGCCAATGGCATTCGTAGTCTGATTCAAACGCTGGAAGAAGAGTTTCCAGATACACGAATACGAGTCATGCTGCCTCCGCGCGACCTGGTAGAGAACACTGTGAAGCAAAGGCTGTCGCAGATTGAAAATCCCGCCGACGGTAATTACGATTCGAATTACTATCGATTTCTTTGTTCCGGGATCAATCATATTCCAGCAATTTGCGAAGGAATGAGTATGGTCGATCTTACCGGTCTTCGAAGCGAACCGATGTTTCTGGGATTGCGTGACTTGCCGGATCCCAAACCTGTGGAACTGTTCGTGAGACAATACCAAAAGAATCAATCTGACAATCATGGCTCTAGCTTTCGCGGGCCCAAAAGTTTCTTTTACGAAGCACAATACACCTTGCGATTTGCTGATAAGGAAGCGGCTTCGGCTCGGCGTGAGGAAATTATACGCGAGCTATTGAATCAGCCGGATATAGGAGAAGTAATCTTGTATGAGGCTGTCAATTGGATTTATGGACTTTCAATGGATGACCCACACAGTTACCTCGCACCTTAGTCTGGGATGGGGATATCATGTTGAGACGGTTAATTGTTTTTATAAGCACTCTATGGATCGGGAGTTCTTTTGGCGACGTGGCTGTAGAAGCACGGCCATCGCTTGGAATTGGTGACATGCCGCAGTTGTTTGCTGACGACTATCTTGTTGCCTCTCCCAAAAATATCCGCCGTATCGCACGTCGGGACTAAGCGTTAAAGGGAGGCCAAACCGATTTTTACAGGCGGGCGTTGTTAAGCAACTAAGTAACAGTGTGTTTGGGTGTAGTCCGCTTTGTTAGGGTCAATGTTTGGGACGACTTCCTCAGCCCTAAGTTGGAGTAAGCTTTTCGAAAGGGTATGATTAGAGGGGGGCCGGGGGGAAGTTTAAATCACAACGATTGGATAAGTACTATGTCAAAGTTGATCAGTTTTGTGCTCCTCATCTTCTCTTCAACTCAAATTCAAGCGCAAGAAGTGAAAGATCCTGTCAAGCATGCCGCGAGCGAAGAAGTCGCTCATACGTATGACGGCCTTCGGGATTCGAAGCTGAGGAGATATCCGATAGGCGTTTTCGACTCGGGCACTGGTGGCCTCACGATTTTAGAGCAAATTCTAAAAGCCGATGGGTTTGACAATCGTTCGCATCGCCCCATTGGTGATGGGAAATCGGATTTTGAAAATGAGTCGTTTATCTTCCTGGCAGATCAGGCCAACATGCCGTACGGTAATTATCCAGTCATTAGAAAAGAGCAGTTTCTTGACGACCTGATCGTGAAGGACGCTGATTTCCTGATGGGGAAAGACTATTTCACTTTGAAGGGCCAAAAGCGGCAGTCTAACAAGTCACCAGTGAAAGCGATCGTCATCGCGTGTAATACTGCGACGGCCTATGGACAACTGGATATCGAACAAGTGATCGAAACTGCCGGTTTGGATATCAAAGTTATCGGAGTGATAGATGCGGGGGCCAAAGGAGCAGTTGAAGTGCTCGAGGACGGCGTGGCTGCTAGTATCGCGGTGGTGCCAACCAAGGGGACCGTGCTGTCGGGGGCTTATCCGGAAGCGATTACAGCCAACGCTCAGAAAAAGAATTTAAGACAGAACATCCGCGTGTTTCAGCAGGGAGCATTTGGGTTAGCCGGTTCGATCGACGGAGCCGGGGAGTTTATACAACATGGCAAATCCGATAGCTCGCTGCGGGATGATTACAGGGGGCCGGAATCCGGAAGCACTGAGGCACCGATAGATTTGGCTATTCTGGAACGATATGGCTTTGATTTTACCAACAACAACATGTTGTATGACGGTCCTCGAGATGCTCCGACGCGAGTTCAGTTAAATTCGGTGGAAAACTATATTGCCTATCACCTTACTACGTTGCTGGAGCAAATGCGGGAGTCAGCAGACGCGCCCCCATTGAGGGCTGTCGTTATGGGGTGCACGCATTTTCCGTTCTACCAGGAAGCATTTGAAAGTGAGTTGAATAGACTGCGAAACTATAAAGAAAATGGCGAGTTTATATACGACAGTTTGATGGCTGATAAGATCGCGTTGATCGACCCTGCGTTTTTTACTGCGCGTGAGCTCTACCAAAGTTTGGCGGCTGACAAGCGTCTCAGCCATAAGGTCACCACGCCTCAGAAGACACGAGGAGAATTCTACGTAACGGTGCCCGTCGAAGGTCAGGACCAAGGTCGGTTGAACGAATCAGGTGGCTTTACTTATGACTTCAAGTATGGAAGGAATCCTGGCGAAGTTGCCTCGGACTTCCGAGCAGTCCCATTTGATGAATCCAATCTCGGTCCGATGGTCATGAAGAGGTTGCAGGATCGTGTTCCCACAGTTTGGGGGCTTTTGTCTGAATTTCAAGAAAAGAGTAGTAAGGCCAAATAGCCTGTGTGCCTAGTCGCACCTTGTGCCATGCTCAAGACATGGCCGCTGGGGCTAATGTGCGGATTTCTATTTCCCGATAATTACTAGTGAGTTACCATTTAGATAGGACATCATTTCTCTTACGTAGAAGCAAAGTCATGAAGTACTCAAATTGTGAAGGTATTACCCGTCGTCATGCACTGGGGTTAGGACTGGGAGGTCTTTGGGGCGCGGGGACCAGTTTGTCCAATGGCTTGAAATTGCAAGCCAGCGATAGCAGCCCGCTAAGGGCAACAGCAAAAAGATGTATTTTGATTTGGCTTGACGGTGGTCCCACTCACTTTGAGACGTTTGATCCTAAACCCGAAGCGCCTACTGAAATTCGGGGTGAATACGGCACTTGCCAAACCAAAGAACCCGGTGTTCATTATTCAGAACATATGTCCAAACTTGCGGCGATAAGTGACAAGTTTGCGATGATCCGCTCGATCCGGCATAACCAGGGAAATCATGGTGCGGGTAACCATTACATGATGACTGGTGCACCGCCGCGTATCCCTGTTGGCTGCGGTGCATTTGTTAGTTTTCATCCGAGTATGGGAAGTGTTGTGAGTAATGAGGTTGGCACCAGTAGTGCACTGCCGAATTACTTCTCGCTACCTAAGATGACTCGCAGCGGCGGACCAAATTTCCTGGGCGCAAATCATGCCCCGTTCGTTGTGCCGGACGATCCAAATGGCAGTAGTTTTCGGGTTCGTGATGTGGCGATCCCGGGAGATCTTTCCAGTGGGCAATTTAAATCTAAGTCGTTATTGCGAAGTTCACTCGACCGAATGAAACGGTTTAACGATAACGCATTCGGTGATCCAGCAATTTCCATTGACGAATACTATGAGCAGGGACTAAATCTGGTACTTTCCCCGGACGCTCAGGTGGCGTTTGATATTTCGCAGGAATCGGAGGGAATGCGGGACCGTTACTACCGTGATTCGTTCGGCCAGCGTTGTTTGTTGGCGCGTCGATTGGTAGAGGCCGGGGTTCCGTTTGTTACGGTTTACAACGGCGGTTGGGATCATCATCGGGACCTTTGGAATAGCTGTCGAGACCGTTTGCCTAAAGTGGATCAGAGTGTTGCTGCTTTAATATCTGATTTGGACGAACGGGGAATGCTTGATGAAACGCTTGTGCTTGTTTTAGGGGAATTCGGTCGAACTCCTAAGATCAATACGCGGGTTGGAAGGGATCATTGGTCTAATGCCATGAGCGTGCTGATGGCTGGTGGCGGGACGCCTGGCGGTGTTGTCGTCGGCGCAACCGATAAGAAGGGATACTCAGCGGTTGAAAACGTGAAGAGCCCTGAAAATTTCGTTTCGACCGTCTATGCGAAGCTTGGAATTGATCCGAGAAAAATCCTCTATACAACGCAAGGTCGTCCGACGCATATTGTTAGCGACCCCACTCCGATGGCAGAGTTAATGGGGTAATCATCAGTCCTACAATCCGTAGTTTGGCTTCGTAAGCATGGAAAAGCCTCAAAAATTCGTTCAAACTTCTGAGCAATTAGGAGCTATCTATAAAGAGCCATCGCGAGAAGCAAGGGACAAAGTCCTCGATCACTTGGATGTTCATTGCCAAAAGATGATCAGTCTCTCGCCCTTTGTATGTCTGGCAACCACCTCACCAGATGGATCGATAGATATTTCTCCCCGCGGTGATCCTCCAGGTTCTGTGCAGGTATTGAATTCGACACAGTTATTGATTCCTGATCGGTTCGGAAACAACAGGATTGATACGTTATCAAATCTCATGCAAAACCGGGCAATTGGATTGTTTTTCCTGGTACCGGGAATGATTGAATCATTACGTGTGAGTGGGAATGCCCGGGTCATTACTGACGGGGCGTTATTAGAGTCGATGGCGATTCAAGGCAAGGTGCCATCGACTGGTATTCTTGTGGACGTTAAGCGAGCGTTCTTACAGTGCGGTAAGGCTATAAAACGATCTGGCCTGTGGGAAGGTACGTATCAAATCGAGCGATCTGAGATGCCAAGTTTCGGAGAAATACTTTTAGATCAGACTGATTCTGATATGTCTGCAGCTGAACTGGACTGTTCGATTGACGATGCATATAAGAACAAGCTTTATTAGCGTTATAGATTTCGAGCGAAGATTTCTTCGGCAGTCTTTTCAACAATTTACTACTTGTTTGTTTCCATCTCACTAATCCATTGGCGAACGGCATCGACGGCTTGTTTATGCACTGAGTTTGTGGCGATGTTTGGCATCTGGCCTGTACCACGCTTGTCCATGCGTTGTAGTAATACTGAACGTTCCGGTGCTCCGGGGACGACGAGCTTACCATCAGCAATACCCTTCAAACCATGCAGTGGCTGTTCGCCAACAATCTTCATTTCGGCTAGTGACTTAGTCCATTCGAAGTGCATTTGTGAATTGCCACCACCTGCTCCAACGTGGCATTGTGCACAATTTGAATAGAGATAGGATCGAGCGCGGGTGGCTATCGGAACATCGTCGTCATCGAGATGTGCTAATTTTGGTGTGCCTTCAGTACCGTAAGCGAAAAGCCCGTCATTAGCATGTCCCCTTTGCTGTGCATCCGGTTTGGTTCGTTCGGCGGCCGCAGTAGCTAGGGGCTGATTTTGGGAGGTAAGAAACGTGCGTTGGTTCGCAAAGGCGGCATGTTGTGGGGCCGTATTGATCGTTAAGCGGCCCGTACGTTGTAAGTACGACAATTGGTTTTCAATATGTGATCCGTAATCGAAGCTCTTATTGAGTTGTACTGTTTCAAGTCCTAGTACATACTTGGCCGCCCGTGCGTGACACATCATGCATTCACTTCGGCTTGGATACCGCCATTTCTGCAGTCTGGAACCATTGGCCGTGGAAATTCGAATATCTTCATCCCTACCTTCGTCTGCAACCAAAAAGGCATCGGTTTGCGATTTGTTCCAGCGATAGGAATATCCGATCCATTCGTTGTCCTGTTTTGTAAGGAAGCGAGTTTCTATAAATTTGCGGCTTGATGGGTCACCTTCTGTTAATTCGATGGCGAAGGACTTCACTAAGACGGTATAGTCTGGGAAGTTCCAGGCTCCGACGTCCGTGACTCCAATCCGGTCTTCTTGGTTTGTTAATACGATATGTCGGGTCTTAAGGGTGCCATCTGACCAGAGGGGCGAGTTTACGTCGTAAGGGATTGCTCCTTCAGCCAATTGGTACGAACGTACATCTGTAAATATTCCGGATTCACTTATTCGCTTTGGAAACGATTTGGAGTAATCGTGCTGGTCATTTGGAACAAGTTTATTGATTTCGCCACCATTCTGATAATCGAGAACAAGGATGTCCCCATCGTTGTCTTCCAGGAAACAGGCAATTGCCATTTGGGAATCGGCTATCTCTTTGTGCCAGACCACTTTTTTTCCGTTATGTTTGCCAGCCCAGATTTTGCCCGTCGAATAATCTCCGTAGATGTACGCGCCTTGAAGCTCAGGATATTTTTTACCGTGGTAAACTATTCCTCCGGTAAGAGAACGGGCTTCAGAATGATGGTGTTCGAAAGTCGGTTTGGTATGTGGGTCCGGGCCTAACTGACGCTCGAGGTAAAATGGCTGACTGCCCTCATAGACGCTCCATCCCCAGTTAGCTCCTTTTTCAACCAGATAAACCTGCTCCCACAAATCCTGGCCATTGTTTCCAATCCAGATTTGACCGGTTACAGCATCGGTTGCCATCCGCCACGGGTTCCGAAGTCCGTAGGCGTACGTTTCCGGGGCAGTATCTTCGCGGTCAACAAATGGGTTGTCAGGGGGGACGATGTAGCCTTGCGAGGCGTCCGCAGAATCAACGTCCAATCTGAGTAACTTGGCCAGGAGGTGATCTAACTGCTGGCCTGCCAGATTGGTGTCTGAATCGCTTGTTCCGTCCCCCGTTGTCACATAGAGCATTCCGTCATGGCCAAAAGCGACGGCTGCCCCATTATGTCCATTGGATGGCCACTGCACGATCAATTTCTGCGAGTCCGCAGAGATTGTGCCGTCTTGTACGGTATATCGCCGCACATAACTCTTCGAGCTTGGCCCTGCGGCATCGTTGGAACCAAGAAAGATTTGTCCATTTTGCTTGTAGTTGGGGTGGAAGCAAAGATTGTAGGCCAGATCTTTCATACGCAACAATTCTGTGACTTCGCCTGTTTGGCGATTGGCTCGCACCAAACGAGACTTTCCGTCTGGATTGTCCTGGGTAATAGCCAGCAAATCATCAGTGCCGGGTTCGATAGCAAGAAAGATTGGACTTTTCAGTTTGATGTTTTCATATTTTCGCATCGCTTTGAATGGTGGTGGTGGAGTGGGAGCTCCAATAACCTTGCTTCCCTTAACTACGGAAGGCGTTTGTAACGGCTGAGGTCTCACAAACTGGATTTCAGCGTAGTCTTCTCGTTTATGGAAGTTGACTTCACTTAGTTTGGCCGAACTGGAGAGTTCAGCTTTCTCCGGATCGTGATAATCATAACGGCAGAGGGCAAATGTCCAACGTTCATCGGCAGCGGGGCGCCCGCCAGTCATATTAAGATCGCGCCAGCGAATACGTCCTTCGACCTGCCAACCGGTATCGTTCATTACGGTTTGAACATCAAATTTGAAATCGTGAGCATTGAGGTGTTTGGTAAACAGGTCAGAGCGGTTTTCAGCATGTGGCCAATAGATGTCTAGCGTCGTCCCTTTCGGGCTTACCTGGAATTCGTAATATCCCTGGTGCTTTGTGGAGGGGCGGAGGAAAATCTCAAAAACGTCTTCAAACCAAAGCGCGGCATCATGCTCTGTTTTCGTAGCGATAATATGGGAGTCATCCATTTCCGCAAAGAAATAGAAGTAATCCAAATCCCAGGCGAGTTTGACGTGGGTCGGGGCCTGCGCGAGCGTGTCCGAGCCGGGCACGCGAAACGAAGGGACGCTGCTGGCTTCGTTCCAGACGGCGTCTTCGGCCCGGGCATCAATTTCGATGGGAGAGTTTGAATAGACGCATGGATAGGGTTTAGAGGTTTGGGCGTTCAGGAAAGGGAGATTAATACTTGCGACAAACAATAAGAAAATCGTGACTCTGAATCCACCCATGGTAGTAATCTCAAATTGCTAAAGGAGGGGTCTGCATACTGCCATTGTAACAGAGGCAGGAGTATTCTCGAGGACCATTTATAGGTTGGGCTCATAACTGATTTGATAGAATACTGTTACAGTTGGCGACGTGGAAGAACCGAACCAAGAGCCTGAATTTTCGAGCCTCGGGGGCTTATGCGGCGATCAACGTTTTGGAGAGAACAATGGATCTGAATCTTACCGTAATGCAATCCCTGGCGCTGGCGATTGCCGGAATGTGTCACGCCTTAATTGGAAGCGTCAAGCTTCCTCTTGCGAAACAGTTAGAAATTCCGGAGTCCCGAGTAGGTCAGTTGATTAGTGTCTTTGGTTTCACGTTAATTCCGATGGCATTTGCTGCAGGGTATTTCGCAGACACTGTGGGACGTAATTTAGTTGTTGAAGCAGGATTTGTTCTTGTCATTGTTAGTGTGCTGGTTCTGGCGACACTGAAGAGCTACAAGATGGCATTGGTGTCGATATTGCTGCTTGGGACCGGATGGTCTGCGTTGGTAAACGTCCTCAATGCACTTCAGGGACCGGCCTTTCTGTCCCGAGACAACGTTTCGGTGGACAACTTGCCTTTTGCCATGAATCTGGGTGATTTTATATTTGGGATGGGAGCGTTTATCATGCCCATCGTAGTCACCGTCATGATTAAAAAAGCTGGCCTGAAAACGACATTTTTTTCATTTGCAGCACTGATTGCTGTACCTCTCGTGCTCTGCTTCTCAATTGATCTTAATGAGTACGTTCAGGAGTTCGATTCCCTTAAGTCTGAGGTTGCCCCAACAGCATCGGCAGGTGCCGCTGTTGCTACGGAGGCTGTAGAACCAAAAGAATTGGGGTTTGGTGATCTATTTAGTGATTCGATCGTACTCCTTTGTTGTTTTGCCTTTTTCTTCCATGTACCTGTGGAGGCTTGCGTGGGAGCATGGGCTACGACTTTAATGATGGATCGAGGAACGACAGAGTCCAAAGCCACTTCGTTGCTTTCTGTTTTCTGGCTGGCTTTTACAGTATCGCGGTTGATAGCAGCACTATCGCTTCCGGCAGGAAGTCATGAGGTGGCTATTATTGGATTTGCGATAGTTCTTTTTGCCGTAGTCTGTGGATTGATAAAAAGTCAGAAAGCAGACTCGACCAATATTCTGGTCGTGACCGCGGGTTTGATACTTGGGCCAATCTTCCCGATTTTGATTGCATTTCTGGTTGGGCACGTCGATGTGTCGCTACAGGGACGTGCCATAGGGCTTTTCTTCTGCATCGGTGGAATCGGCTGGGCTTTGATTCCGTTTTTGGTTGGCCGACAGGCAGATAAGAATGGGTTGCAGAAGAGCTTTTATATCGTCGCCGGTTGTGTCGTGGGGTTAATGCTGACTACCACCCTGCTTGTAAGCCAAATTGGTTCGGCAGGACATTAAGAAACTAGTTCGGCTGCGGAGCCTCTGTTCGTCAGCGAACAAACCACCCAAGGGTGAGCCCCCCACTCGTTACGGCGGAATGGGTACCGGCTACATCGGGAAACGCAGGCTAGCGTGTTACTCTGGAAACTGAAGTAGCTTTTCACCGGACGTCGGAAGTGAATCCAGAGTAGTTCGTAGTGTATTAAAAGCCTTAAGTGCCGTTCCCTTCGGGGAGCTAATCGGTGAAGTTTCCAGACGATCTAATTTAAGGTCGTAGAACCGTTCGTCTCCGTAAAGCTTGTATCGAGTGTCACGAATGAAATAGCTCGCTTGGGTACGTTCAGGTCGTGGATTGTAGTAACAATAGATCCATTCGCGGTCTTTGCCGGACTTGCCGGTCAATTGATGGAGGAAAGATAACCCGTCTAATTTCGATGTTGTCTGAATGTCGCATGCTGCCAGACAGGTGGGCAAAAAATCTGACATGTCAATTAAATTGTCATTTACCTCGCCTGGTTTGATCACTCCCGGCCAATAGGCGACCAAAGGAACATGAGTTCCGGCGTCATTCGTCTTTCCTTTGCCACCACGGATAATCTGATCACCGAGCTCAGATTCTAATGCTGTATGTGTTCCATTGTCCCCGACAAACATAATCAATGTATTTTCAGCTAATCCGAGGTCTTTAACCTTGTTCACGATGCGGCCTATCGTGAAGTCCATATACGCTACCATGTCAGCAAAATTGCTTTGCTTGTCTCTGCTTGACCGCGATTTGCTTAACGGTGTAGGCACGAACGGGCTATGCGTCAGGATCATTGGATAATAGACAAAAAAAGCCTCTTCGGGTTTTTGTTCGATAAACTCCAGGATATAGTCTGTTGCTACCTGAGGGCCGTATTGGTCATCACCGAATTGAATGTTTTCCCCATCCACATGCATGAGAGGCGCAAAGAATCGTTCACCTGACTTATCTACCTGCCACAGGCAGGTGGACTCGAACCCTGCCTGCTCCGGAAGCGTTCCCTTTCCGCGGAATTGTGGAGAGTAATGCTCTGCTCCGTATAGCTGCCACTTACCCGCTACACACGTTCGATAACCAGCCTGTTTGAAATACTGGCCTATGGTCTTTTGATCACGAGGTAAAACTGAAAATGCTGAATAGTTTCTTGCGTTGGACAAACCGGTCATTAGCTTGACTCGACTTGGTGTACACAAGGGCTGCGCATGACATTGAGTGAAACGCATTCCGCGTGAGGCGAGTTGGTCGAGATTGGGAGTTTTGTATTGCTTGCTCCCGTTAAACCCCATACATTCGTAGCCAAGGTCATCGGCCATGATCAATACGATATTTGGACGTTGAGCTATGTTGGTGTCTGCTGACCAACACGGACTGTTTAGCCAGATCGACAAAAGAGAAATGACGAACAAGCATTTGGAAGTCATAGGATGGACACCTTCTTAAAAACTGTAGTGTAATGGGCTCTCGCCATTTTCGATGGCCTCATCAAGCTCCAGAAGTACGTGTTCCAGTTCTGTCACAGACGGAATCACTTTATGAGCGCCTGCCTGAAGGCATTGCTTGCCGATCCCGGCGATACGGTTTTGAAGCTCGTCTACAGGCAGATTGTCAACTTCCTCCTGTGACAATCCAAGCAGGTTGCCGGTCCGCGTAATCCCAATGCTCCAGCAACCGGCATTTACTCCGGCTTCTACTCCAAGAATAGTGTCATCGACTTTGACGATCGAATTCATGGGATAAACATCAAGTTGCTTGGCAGCTTCGTATAGTAAATACGGTGCGGGGCGACCCTTGGGTGCATCTTCGGAGCATAACGCGATATCCGGTTCATAACCCTGTTCTTTGGCAGCTATTTTAACGTCTACCATCAACTCACGAGTGTATCCGGTCGACGAGCCAATTTTCAGCCCTAATTCTCTACAGCGGGCGGCTGCTTTGGCCGCACCTTCTATCAGCACGCTGTGGTTCTTGAGAGTCTCTTTTTGCAAAGGCAGGAATTGTTCGTACATGTCGTCGATATCTTGTTCACTACACTCTGCCCCGAACGCGTCGAGCCATTGTTCGCGTACCGGCCGCATTTTGGAAATCGTTGCGATATGAGCTCGTTTAGCCATACCCATTGGTTCCCGCGCCTGGTCCATCGAAATTGAGATTCCCTTGCGGTTAAAGATCTCTCGAAAGACATAGGCGGGTGCGCGACTACCATGGTCGATCATGGTACCTGCCCAGTCAAAAACAACCGCTTTTAGATGCTTTAATTCACTCATGTTCATGTCCTGTTAAGAATTCTGTTCCCAATATCGGTCAGCCAGTCCGAATGACATGGTCATTCCGGCTCCACCTGTCCCTACAAATAGTGAAACAGCGTCGTTCACTTGTTTTTCGTAAATAGGAAGTTGCTTGTGCTTTGAGTAAATGCCATGCCATTTCTCACGAATTGACCAGTCGTCCAGTTGAATCACCTTTCGTAACTCGTCCAGCATTAGAGCGTCAATCTCGGCCTTATCAAAGGGGGATATGTCGGCACCATATTCATGGGAGTCTCCCAGGATCACTTCGCCGCTGGGAAACTGCGATGCCATGACATGAATGCCATATTTGTCTAATAATGGGGATTCGGCGGATACCCTTTCTTTGACTAATTCAAGTGAAGGACAATCCAGAAATGAACTGTAGTGTCGCAGAGTTAAACCGCTGGCGATGTGTGGAACGACGGATTCTCGTGAGCCTGATTGAGCGGTTGTTTTAAGCATTTGCAATTTACATAAAACGAGGCCGGACTGGTCAAATTCTTCGGGATAAAGAGTTTGTAAATCGCTGCCGCTGCAAACGATGATTTTGTCAGCATGCCACGAGTCACCTTCGGAGGACTGAAGCTCGTGCCCTTCGATAGAGGTAATCTGTGTGTTGAAATGCATGTCGATATGACACTGGGATTCCAGCCAAAGTCTGATTTGGTTAGCAGCGACTCTTGGGTTGACGCGGAGTTCCGATTCAGAATACATCCCGCCGAGTAGGCCTTGCGGATTGGCCAGTTTGGAACGCTGGCATACTTCTTCGGCTGATATCAGTTCAGCTTCATGAGTACCCTTGCTAATAAACTCATCAAGAACCTGGAGCTCGTCTTCGTGGTGGGCTAGATGAATGGAACCACACTGCTCAACCTCGAGTGCTCCTGCTGAGTTAAGTTCCAGCCAAAACTGCCGTGATTTGAGCGCAACATCATATAGTTCCCCTGCCGGTTGGCCGATGGGCCAAATCATCCCAAAATTTCGAACCGTGGCACCCTGGGCAACAGAGGAGCGCTCGAAAAGGCCCACTTGGGCTCCTTGACGGCTCGCCATCCAGGCTTGTGCAAGTCCTACAATTCCACCGCCCACGATGGCGACGTCTAATTGGTTCGTCATAGTATCTACGTCTGTGCTGTTAGAAGGTAGGGAATGAAATGTTGAAGGTCAGGCGTTTGTAGGTTTGGATCTTTGGCCAGGTCGTCCCAAATCCGCAAACGGAGAGCGTCCTGCCAGTATGAGTGAGACTCAAAAACCGTCAACTCCTCAGCGGACATCGTCCCGCCCTGGAGCTTCAAGCTGGTGACTGATGCCTCACTAAGCTTTGAAAAATAGTTGGAATCCGTTGTACATAAGTAACGTTTGGCACTGACGTGAAGTTTTATAGGTTCGACAACGGCAAGTGGAAACAGCTTGGCGAGCGCATTGTGGCCGGTATTTTCGTGGAAATCATCAACCCCCTGGTCGGGTGCATCGTCCGGGAGGTTGTGTAGCAAATGGCCGAAGTCATGTAGCAGTGCCGCTGAAATCAATTCAGGGCTCCCCTGCTCTTGCTCAGCGGACATCGCTGCCTGTAACGCGTGCTGTAGCTGGGTTACTTTTTCGCCGCCATATTCCGACGCGCCTCGCAGCCTAAACGTATTAACGATATCTTCTACATTGAGTATGGTATTGGCATTCATGGTTTGACCATCACACGAACAGGCTTTTGCTCCAACGCGTATTTTACCGCCTCGTTGATCTCCTGTAATGAAAAGGAACACGCCACAAGTTGGCCGAATGGAAAGTTGTCAGCATGGAGACTAAGAAATTCAACAGCGGTGATTAGGTCCTTCGGGTGATAGTTGTGTACGCCGACCAATCGTACAAGATTCCTGACAAGAAATTCCGGATCGACAGATATGCCAGGGCTTGGCGTGACAGAGCCCACTAGGACGACAGAGCCTCCAATGGCAGTGTGCGGGATACATTTTTCAATTGCCTGTGATACTCCGGAGAAATCGAGGATCACATCATACTTTCCATCAAGGCTGGACGAGTCTGTCACCGCCTTGTCTGCTCCAAATTGAAAACAAAGTTGGCGGCGCTGTTCAGTTGGTTCGATGACCGTGATGTTTCGGGCGCCGGTCGATTTGGTATACGCTGCCGCCGTCAAGCCCAACATGCCTCCACCAATGATGAGCACATCACGATCGTTTATTGTTTGAACCTGACGGCATGCTGCAACAACTGTGGCTGTGGCGCAATTTGCCGGACACAATACCTCGTCGGCAACGTTGTTACGAATGCGCAAAATAGCAGAGGTTCGGGGTAGAAGGATGTATTCCGCAAACCCGCCTACAAACCCTGACTCGCCGTCAAATACCTCGTGACCATATTTGCGTACACTGGTGCACTTCTGAGGGAGGCCTGTTTCGCAGCGACTGCAGTCGCCGCAACTCATGCAAATAGCCCATGTCACCCGGTCGCCGGTAGAAATGGGCGTGCCTGTTATATCCAGGATTTCGTCAGAGCCCATGGCGGCCACATGTCCAATGATTTCGTGGCCGAGAATCGTCGGTGTTTTCTCTTTTCGAGTGCCGGCGATTGTATGAAGGTCGCTTCCGCAAATAGTACAGGCTGATATTTTAAGCAGTACTTCGCCTTCTTTAGGCTCAGGAATTGCATGTGACTGAATCTTCAGTGGACTGTCCGGTTTTTCAAACACCGCGATTCTACAGTCACTTGGATTGAGTTTGGCTGTGCTCAAGATGCATGCTCCAGTTCGGAAACAGGGTTGACGTTGAAATCGGCGAGAGCCTCTTTCTCTTTAGCAAATACGCGGCTAAAGAAGGTCCATCCTACAATGAGACAGACAATCGAGAAGATGGCCAGTACTATAAGAGTGGATTGAAAAAGGCCGAGTTTGTCAGGGGTTCCGTCCAAAGTTTCCTTAACGGCCAGTAATACAACATAACCAAGGTAGCCTATCGAATCAGCAAGGTACATCAGAAAGACCAGGTTGCCTTTACGTGGTGATGCCGCGACAATTCGTTCGAATACGGTCGTGTGAAATGCCACATAAGGGATGTACAATCCTATCCCACAAAGAACCATGAAGGCTAAGGGCCCCATCATTCCCTGTCCTTGAATGAAAGTCACGCCAACAAGGATTCCAAAAGCTATGGCCATAATCACGAAAGTTGTGCGTAGCGCTCGGATATTGTCATGGACATAAATCGCGATCGCATTTAAAAGGGTGACGACACACATGACGATTGTCTCGGATACGGCATAAACGGACGGTTCGTCAGAGACGCCCAGCCCCTGCCAAATCTCTACCCCAAAGTCGTCTCGGAATGTACGCATGATGGTTAATGAAACGTAGACGATAAACATCGCGGTTAATCCTGGCCAATAGGCCCTGAAGAAAGACCAGCGATCCACTCCTGTCATGACCGTTCGCTCGCTTCGTTGCTCAAGGTCAGTCTGGCTTGGAGGTGGCGTCTTTTGCAGGAGCCATACAGAAAGTAGCAATGGTACAACAAAAATAGCTCCTGTAATTGCAGGCATGAAAAATTCATTAACGCGCTGTACCTGAATCANCCACTGACCGATTGACTTAACGACGCCCGACGACACGATGAAACTGGCACACAGTATTGCCGCTAATGCTTCGGTGGTAGTTCGGCCCTCGAGGAAAGAGAGAACGAAGCCAAAGACCATGCCCAACGGCAGGCCGTTCAGAAACATCGCTAACACTTTGTATTCGTTGGATACAACGGCAAACAGGAGTAACGACACCTCGGCAATGGCGATCAGCGTAAGAATCGCCAATGCCCTATATCGGCGGTTAAGCTCTGACACAAACTTGATTCCGATAATCTTCGATGTCATGTAGCCCAGCAGTTGGGAAATGATCAGGATTGCCTTAAGTTGATGGCCGAAGGCGGCTTCATGCTCGAACGTTGCTGCTGTGAAAGGCTTGCGGAACGCATACATACAGAAGTAGACGGAAAATGCAGCGATTGCTGCCAGGGCTAAACTCTGATTCTTATTGTTGAGCGGTGGCGTCATTAAAGCTCAGTGAATATGTATTGATCGTCTTTTTAATAATAAACGCAGGCGAATCCAACCAACATTATATATGGGCAGGTGGATTGTGGGCTAAGTATTGAAGCCGTACGCCTATGATAACCCAATCGAGTCTAAAGGGTGCAAAGAGTCCNGCGACTTAAAGAAAGGGGATGCTGTCGATTTATTCACAATCAACGATTGATTTATGCAATGCCTGTGAGAATAATTCACTTATACATTGGGGCACTGACATCGTTTTATCGTCTTAGTTAATCCTTTCAAATGAGCCTATAAGTGCGCAAAACTCTAACGAAATATATCTCAGACCTGCTGCCAAAAAATGTAAAGCGAGCATTTAACAATATAGGAGCCTTTCGCTCGAACCGCGTTTCTCTCCATGTTGAACAACTGGAGTACCGACGGTTGTTAGCAACTTTCGGCATAACACCTCAATATGCCGTCGACGTTACCTCGGACATTGTTTATCGCGATGATGCCGAGGTTGGGCATGGTACTGAGCAAGGCATACAAGACAAGGAACTCAAACTAGATCTTTATAAACCACTAGGAGACAATCTCCCGACGTTACTTCCTGGAGCGATTGTTATCCACGGAGGCGGCTTTGTAGGGGGGGACAAAGCAGCAGGTCATTTTGTCGAGTTTAGTAATGATTTCGCCAGCCGTGGATATGTGACCGTATCGATTAACTATCGCTTGTTTGGCGATAATCCTCCCCCCGCGAAGGAAACAGCCTTCTCAGATGTTGATGAGCGATATGATACTTTTGTGGCCGGAGTTGAAGACGCATTCCATGCAGTAAAATGGATGAAGGATAATGCAGCATTATACGGCATTGATCCCGAACGCATTGTGTTGGCAGGCCATTCCGCTGGCGGTTTCTTGTCGTTAGCGACGGGCATGTTTGATGCAGCTGATGTGAGCACATTTTCCTATATGGACCTCGATGTTTCACAGCTGGATGTAGCAGCCGTCCTCGACGGGGCTGGCAGCCTGATGGGAACCGAATATACGATTGATGCGAACGACCCACCGACATTCGTTCTTCACTCTGAAGATGATGGAGTCGTTGTTTATCAGAATGCTCTAAACGTTGTCGCTGAATTAGAGAACGACAACGTCCCTTACGAGTTCCCGTACATAGAGGCAGCAGGCCATGGGCTAGACTCCAAACTTGATACCGTGATTGATGACGTGTTGGTTTCAGATCAAATGTTTGATTTCTTCCACCGGCAACTCAATCTTGCTCAACTCGAGGACATGACATGGTCGATCACAGCCTCCTCTTTGTACATAGAAGAGCATAACGATAGTGAAGCAATAGTGATTCGGCTTGACGGGGTTATTCCGCAAAATGATTCTGTATCGGTGCGGGTCACTTCCGAGGACATCACAACGTTAGGAGAGGACTACCAGAGCCCACAGGCAGCGATCATTAGCGCTGTTGAGGCATATGACGGGCCGGGCTCTTTGGTGTATTCGGCAGAAAGCGGTATTCTCACGTATACAGGTGGTCAGAACGGAACTGAAATGTCCGATCTGGTCGTTGCAGCCAAGCCGATTGATGATGAAGTATTGGAGCAAACTGAGTCTTTGGTAATAGGTTTGGGGAATCCTTCTAGTTCCACCGGCAATAGCGTCGCGGTCTCCGAAGCACTCAACGAAGTCATTCTTAATATTCTCGACAACGATGGTACCGCCCTCGATACTTATGTCGCCAAGCCTGACGCCACCTATCAGTACTCACTCGAGTCGACACTGTCGGGCGATGGTTTTACGACGTACGTAATTGATATGACTTCGCAAACATGGCGTTCTTCAGAGGAAGTAGACAAACCAATTTGGAAACATTGGGTCGAAATCGTGGTACCTGACGGTGCAACTTCGGATACTGCAATTCTTCATATTGGCGGTGGCTTTTCGTCGAGTGCGCCAACTGCAACCGATCAGAGTGCATTGCAGTTAGCCCTTTCCACAAACCAAATAACCGTTTCCGTTCCAACCGTCCCGAATCAACCCTTGCTATTTGCCGATGAAAATACAGCG
>PBCP01000052.1 GCA_002717145.1 Planctomycetaceae bacterium
ACTTCTACTTCACTAATAACATCGCCATTAGCTGCGGTTGCCTGGACGCCGATCGTAACGGTATAGGGGAAGACGTTGAGTTCATTGATGATCTGGATAGCATCAACCGGGCTAATCCAGCCATCTTTACTGACGTCATAGAACGGCTGTCCTTCATTACGCGAGTCAGGAAGTTCAGCGAAACCATTTACATGAAGGTAATTGATGACATTTAAAACATCGATTGGTGTAATAATACCATCGTTATTGACATCAAAACGATTCGACAAATTCGTCCATACGCTTTCCGATCGATCGTCGTCAATGATGGTAATCGTCTGAGATTGGCCGATCGGATCGCCGGTCATATCTAGAAGAGATACGACAAAAGATTCGTTCTCCTCTACGAGATCATCGTTCACCAGTAGAATGGGAACGGACAATTCATTCATGGAAGAGCCCCCCACTCCCCCCTTATACGTTAGGACGCCGTTTGAAAATTCCAATGTCCCCGGTCCGTTGTACGCATCTACCGCCTGAGTAATGATGACACCAACGTCCTGATAATCACCCGGGGACGTGGTTATGTCTTGCATATCCAATCGGACCTGAGCCTGGTCTCCTTCACCAACAGTTCCCGCCAGCGAAAGGATTAACATCTCGTTGGCCAATGCATCTTCAGCGATCGTGGGTGAAGTCGTCGCGATCGACCACTCCGGCGGCGCGGGGTTGCCGGTCAGGATCTTACTGAGGAATTCGTCGACCGTGTCGTTTACGGGGCCTTCACGATTGGTGGGGACGTGGCCGTAGCCGAAGAAGTTGTGATACTCATGTGGTGAGTTCGGCTGGTTGTCGATCGCCTGTTTGAGCCCATCGTGGTACCACTGACAGTTGGTGAGTCCTTCGGAGACCGCTTCAGCCAGAGGGGCCTGGTTGCCGCCGCAGAAGGGGTCGTCGTTGCCACTGATGAACAAAGACGGCACTTCGCGGAAGTCACGATCGGGGATCTGGGCCTCAGGCTCCGATCGGTTGTCGGGGTCGGTGTAGAAGCCAACCTTGTCGGTGACGCCTTCGACGTCGAAGCCGGCGCCGAAGGGGTAGCCGGGTTCGCCGGTGAAGGCGTCTGCAGTGATATAGAGCCGAGGCGTGACGATCCATGAGTCGGCCACGATGCCGGTCAGCGGGGTGCCTTCGGCGGTGTACGAACTCGCCAGGGACCAGACGCCGATCGAACCGGCACTGGTGCCGTGGGCCCACACGTGGGTGGTCGCGTAGTTGGCGACCGCGTAGTCGATCGCAGCCATCGTAGCTTGCAGGCCGTTGACCTCGCCGCCCGGGTTGGGACTGTTGGTGTATGGGGTCCCAAGTCCGGAGTACAAGTCGTGGTCGGACAGGGACACGACCATCACTCGGTAGCCTTCGTCGATGCGGCGTTTGAGCGTCGAGTCGATCGGCTGGCCGGTGTTCTCGTTGAAGGTCTTTGCCAGCACGTGGTTTCCCCAGAGACCAGTGAAAGTCTCTTCGTGGTTCCACGTGTCCTCGGTCTGGTTCTTCACGGCCACGTAGGTGCCGGTGTCATCGTAGTAGCCCACTCCGCCGCCGTGCAGGTACACCCACAAGGGTGCTTCGGCGTCGGGGTTGCCGGCCGGATTCATCACCAGGAAGGTGTAGTTGCCTGTCAGGCCGGCCGCATAGGCGTTGTTCCGATAGAAATCGAGTTCGAAGCTGTTGCCCAGAAATTCTTCGGTGAGTTCATCGACAAGCTCGATCTCATCCGTGGTGCGCTGCACGATGGGAATCGGGGGGAGCTCACCTTCATTACCAGATTGCACGGCAACTGTTGTTGAAGAGTCAGTCCCCAATACAGCTAGCAGTTGGCGTGGCTCAAGAGTTTCATAAAACAGATTTCGCTGCAGCAAACGCCGTCGAGTCGCCCCCCCGCCTCGCTTCGATTTGCTTAATGCTTGATCAGGTGTATTTAAGCCATTGCGGTAACGACTGCGTGAGTTCACACCTATCCCCCCTAAATTCTTTGGCCGGTCTTCATACGAGACTCCGTTTTCCAAGTACCAGAAAACCGAAAAGCAGACAGATTTGTTTGGGTTTTTGCAGCAATTAGAGTGTTGTAATTCGATGAAGCCCCAATAGAAAGTCAAACTTGTATCATTGGGACGTTGTAGTGTCCACATGATTAATGGAGCCGTTGGGAGCGTGCTCCGAATAATGGTACCATGAGTCCGGCAATTCAGTTGATTCGATCAATTCCAGTTGCGTCTGCCCGCCGGCTCGCTCAATTTCTGCGCGAAGCACGACTCCACTGCTTGCCTCAACATACAAATCAATAACGCGTGGACTACGTTTCTTTTTCACTTGCCGAGTAGCCCGAACATGTTGTTCCGCTTCGTCATCAGAACTGACAAGCGTGATCTCGTAGCCTTGCTTTATAAATTCAAGCAAAGCCGATATTTTCAACATAAACAATTCATCCGAAGAAGCGACACGGTCCAAGACTCCTCTATCGGGGATCCGTCGCGCGAGTTCTGGTGCCAGAACCCGATACTCATTGGAAACCCAGACGGACTTTCCTTGGCGGGACAGCCAATAGTGATCTCCATCGTGTCCCATGATATAACGTTTGTGAGTAGGCTGAATAACAAAGCAGCCACCTCCGCGCACGGTGAGCACAAACTCCCGAGTTAAGGAACCGCCCTCAGTATCCATTGCCTGAGAAAACCTCAATCGATAAACGCGGTCAACCAATTTCGCTGCCGCCAGTTTCGCTCTTTGCAACACGCTGTCTGCACTGACACTCGAAAGAGACCAGCTCCAAAATAAAAACAGTACGGTTATAGCGCAAGCACTCAGCGACGTGAATGTCTTCAAAGAACCAGGCCATCCCGCGCGCGAACGATTGTTGTGATTAATAGCGGGCTGAGGTGACGGCACAGTTTCGCTGGCGGGTCCCCGAAGAAATCCATCGCGGCCCATCGAATGCAGACAGCCCTCCATTTGCATGAATGCAAGAAAATCCTGCCTGGCATCCGAGGATGTAGCTAGTGCGGCCGCAAGTTGTGCCTCTTGCTCTTCATTCAAGGTATTGTCGAAATGCCCGATGATCAGTTCTTCTATATCAATGTATTTGTTTTGCTCTTGTTTCATACCCCTTCCTCCATGAGTTTCATTCGCCTCAGAACGCATCCCTGCAACATTCTCCTGATCCGACTGAGAGAGCGTTGGACAGCACTGGGGGTTGAGCCTATTTTTTCAGAGATATGCTTAAAGCTCGAGTCTCGTTCATAACGCATGGCAACTATTTCGCGTTTGTCATGCGGCAGATCTGCTAAGCACTGCTTAAGCGCTCGTGTTCGATTGACGAAAACGACGCCCTCCGATACATCTTCTATAAACGCGTCAGAAATAGATTCCAAAAGCTGAGGGGATATCGTCAGAACGTGCTGCTTAGTAGTAACACGAGCTCGAATAGCATGTAACGCTTGACGACGGATAACTTCCTTTGCCCAAGCACGAAAGTTGCGAATTTCCGCTGCTTCATCTGTTTTTTCCAACACAACGATAGCTGCGTTTTGGTACACCTCTTCGGCAAGCTCTGCATCCCGGGTGATCGCGTATAGATACCCCATGAATTCGCCACGCAGTTGCAAGTATTGCTTTATCAGTGGTTTTTCGCTCATCCCGAAATCTCCTAGTACCAGGTACGCAATTCGAAAATCCCAGACAAACATTTTACATTTTTTCTTCAGGAATCATAAATTAACTAAGCCCCCAACACAAATGCAGATAGAATTACGTCGCCACAATTCATCTCATCGCGTTCGCAATTCACACCGCAAAAAACGTCCGGCTTTTTCGAAACTTTTTTGTCCGATTAGCGATTAGTTCCCGTTTGTAATGGTGAGGGCAACAATCAACTGTTTGCGACAAAAAAGAAAGGTTAGAAAAATGACAATCTCACTGAAAACGACCATAACAGCACTCTCGGCTTTGCTTCTCTGCACGATGACCGTCAGTGCTCAAACCGATGCAAATCCAATCATCGCGGACCTCGACGGAAACGGACGTATTAGCCGGACCGAAGCCGAGACTATGATGAACTCCCCGTCCTTGAAAAGTGAATTGTTCAACGCATCGGCTGAACAGCAAGGTCGATTCTATAACGCCTTAGAAAACAGCATTCGCGTTCGCTTGCTTAAACTATCTCGTGCCTACAATACTCCGCGTTGGTCAATGGCAGTCGAATTGTGCGAACGAAATGGCTTGTCTGCCATAGATGCTGAAAGAATCGCTTTGGCGATGCGAGCAAACGCTTCGCTTAGTTCAAGCAACTCCAAGACAAAGTCAGCCAATGATGGCGTTCCAATCATCGCTGATCTCGATAGTAATGGCCGCATTAGTCGCGCTGAAGCAGAGAACATGATGAATTCGCCAAGCTTGAAAAGCGAACTATTCAATGCATCGGTTGAAGACCAGGGTCGCTTCTACAACGCCTTGGAGAACAACATTCGAGTACGGCTGCTAAAATTGGCTCGGGCCTATGGCACCCCTCGCTGGACTCTAGCTATTGAAATGTGTGAACGCAATGGTTTATCCGCCGAAGACGCTGAAAGAATCGCAATCGCAATGCAGAAAAAATAACCGACGGAGGATTCAGTGAGTTGCCTCCCTATGAGCCGAAAGGTAAATGGGGAGGCTTTTCTATTGCTGCTGTAAATATGCAACGCTCTAGACTTCCGATTGCAATATTATTAGCTCCGAGTCCCAAAGCTCGAGATTAGTGAGACGCATCAAAAAAATATNTTTTNAAGGTTGTCGTTTTCGTCCTCCGTGGATTAATGCTTGGTAAACCTAACTATTTTTCTTCGAAAGGGAAACAAGATGAAAAGATTATTTCTTTGCCTAGCAGTGCTAAGCCTTAGCGTTGCTCAACTAACCGCAGCCGAAAAAGCACCAGCCAAGAACATTGTTGAAACCGCAGTTNCAGCTGGAAGTTTCAACACACTTGCCGCAGCTTTAAAAGCAGGAGACTTAGTGGACGCCTTGAGCTCTGATGGCCCATTCACTGTGTTTGCACCTACAGATGAGGCATTCGCCAAATTACCTGAAGGTACACTAGAGGATTTGCTGAAGCCAGAGAATAAAGACAAGCTTGTTGCCATTCTAAAGTATCACGTTGTGTCTGGAGCGGTTCCTGCGTCANATGTCGTGAAGCTCAAGAAAGCAAAGACCATTGGCGGTGAGACCGTAATGATCAAAGCCGGTAAAGCTGTTTACCTGAACAAATCGAAAGTCGTCAAGACGGACATTCGTACAAGCAACGGGATTATCCATGTCATTGACACTGTGTTAATTCCATAAGCTAGTCTTGGCATCTCTGTACTTGTTTATTGGCGTGCAGAGATGCCAAGCACTTTATGTGGGAGACAAAAGATGATTCAGAGGCGAGAAGATTACAACATATTCCAGCACATCCAAGAGCATGGCAACGGAGAAGAGTTTCGTCCTGAGGATAAGCCTGCTCCAACGAATGCTGCCCCCGGCAGTAACCTCAAAATAGACGTGTTGATAAAGAGGCTAGAGGCTGGAGAAGAGCTTTGGAATGACCTAGATAGAGATGATTTCGAAGGTCTAATTGCTCCAATTAAACCGTACAGACCTTAGGTAAAGAATCAATCATGTCCCCAGCTAGAAACACTGAGAATATTAACAGTAGCAGCCTCTTAAAAGTTGCCGGTCTCTACAATCTAGTCTTTGGGATAGGTGTAATCCTTTTCCCAAGCCTTCTCTTCGACTTGTGCAATATCGCNCANCCCCGTTATCCGGAAATTTGGCAATGCGTGGGGATGATTGTAGGAGTCTACGGTATTGGCTATTTGATAGCCGCCTCAAATCCGCATCGTCATTGGCCGATTATCCTTGTAGGGCTTCTTGGAAAACTATTTGGCCCCATCGGTTTTCTTTATTCAGCAGTCAACGGTGTTCTCCCCTGGTCTTTCGGGATACTCATCTTCTTCAACGATTTGATCTGGTGGTTTCCATTTGGGAAAATTCTCGCCGAAACTTTTCGAGATTTCAATTTAAGTGAATCTCCGGAAGAGAAAGAGTTTCATCAGGTTGCCGCGACCGCTCAGTCGCTTCAAGGTCGTACCATGACTGAATTGTCTTGGCGGCAACCTACCTTATTTATTTTCTTGAGGCACTTCGGGTGCACATTTTGCCGCGAAACACTGGACATACTTGCGAAGCAACGTGAACAGATCGAAAAACTTGGTCTATCGATTGCGATTGTTCACATGGGTGATAAGGACGAAGGCACCAATGTTTTAGAACGTTACGACTTGCGTTGCGTGGAAGTCTTTAACGACCCTTCTTGTGAGATATATCGTGCATGCGGAATTGGCCGAGCGACATATCGCGACATTTTCAATTTGAAGAATATGGGGAAAGCGTTTTCAACCGCTCTTCTCCGCAACTATGGAATTGGCAAGATAGCCGGAGATGTATTTAGACTGTCGGGCGCCGCGGTAATTCACCAGGGAAAGATCATTGGTGATTCCAAACCAACCATTCCGTCTGACCGACTCGAATTCTTTCACTTGGCCCAAAAGTACAGCCTGAAGCGAAACACAGGAGTTCCTTTCATTGAGTTCCCCAACCTTGATCTCACTCAGTTACATGAGCTCTCTTAAATAAAGGGCCCCTTACAATGCAATTTTTTACCCGGAAGAGGGGGGCTATATGAATTATGTTATTGCTGGCGGCTCAAGAGGAATTGGCCGGCGTCTTGCGGAGCGGCTCATAAGCAGGGGAGCTCACGTAACGGTCATGTCACGAACTTCCAACGGAGTAGCTGAGTTAGAGAACGTCACTCATATTCCCCATGATTTTTCTACGCCAGGACTAGACCACAGCAAACTTCCTGAACAGATTGATAGCGTTGCTTATCTGCCTGGCTCTATTAATTTAAAACCAATAAGTCGCTTAAGCTTAGAAGATTTTTCCGAAGACCTCCAACTGAATCTCTTGGGCGCAGTCGAGTTGATTAAAGCTTGTTTGCCGGGGTTGAAACGCAGCACTTTCGAGAGCAAAAACATTCTTTTGTTTAGTACGGTAGCTACAAGACTAGGCATGCCGTTCCATACTTCGACAGTAGCGAGCAAGTCAGCGATTGAGGGACTAACAAAATCGTTGGCGGCAGAACTAAGCCCTCAAATACGAGTAAACTGCATCGCCCCCGGCATGACCAAGACGGACCTGTCGAACTCGTTTATCACCACGTCAGATAAAGAGGAGGCGTTTGCAAAGAAATACCCTCTTAAGCGTCTTGGTTCTATTGAAGACATCTCTGGAGCGGCGACATTTCTAATGTCAGAAGATTCCGACTGGCTTACCGGTCAAATAATTTCCGTGGACGGTGGATTGTCGACTTTAAGACTATGAGTGGTTGGGCAATCGACCAGGCAAGCCTATACTCAAAACTAAATAAACGAACCCCTCTTACGGCATTCACCTATGAACACTGGAAACGCTACTCATTACGATGCTTTGCTTTTCGTCTCTTTTGGCGGCCCCGAAGGGCGTGAAGACGTTTTACCCTTTCTTGAAAATGTCCTTCGAGGGAAGCCTGTACCGCGAGAACGCATGCTCGAAGTCGCCGAACATTATTACCATTTCGACGGGATTAGTCCCATCAACGGGCAAAACAGAGATCTAATACAGGCCATCAAAGGGGAGCTGGAAGACCAACAAGTACAACTCCCTATCTACTGGGGCAATCGCAACTGGCATCCAATGCTAAATGACACTCTGCAAGAAATGCAAAACGACGGTGTCAAAAGAGCACTAGTATTTATAACTTCAGCGTACAGCTCATACTCCGGGTGTCGACAGTACAGAGAAAATATAGAAGAAGCGATATCAACTCTTGCTGATGGTTGCATAGAAACTGATAAGATCCGGGTATTTTACAACCACCCAGGCTTCGTAAATACGATTGCTGATCTGTTAAAAGAATCGCTTCATGAATTCGAAGAATCTGCTAGGGAAAACGCAACTATTCTATTCACCGCCCATAGCATTCCCGACGGTATGGCAGCCAACTGTTCCTATGCAACGCAGCTACATGAAACAGCGAGGTTAGTGATGGAAGCTGTTGGGGAAAATCCATGGCACTTGGTCTATCAGAGTCGCAGTGGCCCTCCCTCCCAACCATGGTTGGAACCCGACGTATGTGACTTCATCGATACATTAAATGCCAAGGAAAGCCCTAGCCATTTAGCAATTGTTCCAATCGGTTTTATCTCGGACCATATGGAGGTGATGTTTGACTTAGACATTGAAGCCAAAGAGATGTGTGACGAACTGAACATCAAAATGGTGCGCGTACCTACTGTTGGCACAAACCCTGAATTCGTGAAGATGATTGTTGAATTAATCCGGGAACGCATGGAAAACATCGAGAAACGGGCACTGGGTGATATGGGCCCAAGTCATGATACATGTCCTACCGACTGTTGTTTATATACTCCAAAGAGACCTCCTACTCAGGGTCGACCGCTCGGTTCGTAACATCCTGCAGGAAAAACAACACTCTAAAAATTCCAATCCCGAATACTAAAGCCAAACTCAGCTCAACCAGAATACTTACGCCCATGGATGCTACAAAAGAATAATCCATATCCAGTAATGCCCACTGGTAAACATAATTTGGAAGCCATGCCAACAAATGAGGCGTCATCAGGATTACTGAGAGGCCCCTAAACCGTGTCGCGTCGGCTTTACTAAGCTGCCTTCTGGTGCATACCCATAAGGCGATAAGAATTAGGGCATAGGGGATCAGGCTAATCGCTGAATCAGTAAGTGTCTGAATGATACTCAAAATACTATATCTCCTAACAAGCTTTTAAGCACTTCATGGCAGCGATACGGCCGCTCGCGAAAGCATTGTTAATGCTGGGTGTGGAACTGTAATCTCCACAAACCAGATAGTCGTTATCCTCTAACTCAGCGGTTATGCTGTAGTCTGGCAATGCGTTCAAGACTCGCATATATTTAAGCTCCTCCCAATCATCTACTTGTCTGCCAAACAATTCGACAAGTTCGTTTAACGCGTTTTGTCTAATCTCGCGAGTCGCATAATCAAATTGGGGATCAAGATTCACCGAAATTAAAACCTTATCTCGAGGGGCATAATTTGGCTGAATACTGGTAGGAATACATATCGTTTTTACGATTTTGTGATTTGTTTTTGCGTTGAGCCTTAACGCCGGCAAATCAAAGGGGGAAACATCTGCGGCGAAATAAACACAGGCAGAGGAACGTTCATTAACAGGCGACCGGAAATTCATCAATCGACATACTACCTCTTGAGGCAATGCCAAAATTACCTTACGGCCTTCCACGAAACCACCGGACGACAGTTCCAGGCGATTACCGTTGATCGAAACCACCGATGTCTTCAGGCGTATCCGCTCTTTTGACAACCGACCTGCCAGCGCATCTGGCAGAGCCTGCATTCCCTGGGCTGGCAAGCCTCCCCAGCCTGCCGAGAAGAAACTCAGAAGCTCCCAAAACTGGCACAGGGGGACTCGAAGATCGTAGTCAAGAAAAACAGAACCCCAAAATGGACGCAGAAACTCCTCCAGAAATCGTTCAGAAAACACGTTTCGCAGATATTGATGCGTAGGCTGCTGCATGTCGACACTGCCTGGCAAGGCTATGCATCTTGAGGATCGCCATAATCTCCATTTATCACGAAAAGAACCAATATCCGAAAGGATAAGCTTGACTGCAGTCCTTAATCGTTGCGAACTCTTAAATGGATCGAATACCTCCCTGCCTCCCCTATCTGTATCTATTAAAGCTCCAGAAAGGAATCGCTGGTAATCAAGCTCCTTTTCACTGACGAACGAAAATACCTCATCATACGAATCCAGCAAAATCTGAAAACCACGATCAAGGATGAAACCATCGTAACTGAGACTGCTGCATCTGCCACCAACAAAAGAGTTCTTCTCCAGAATAAGATAGTCCACGCCGGCCGATTCAAGCTCCACGGCACAACGCAATCCGCTAATCCCGGCGCCGACGATTACAACATCATGCATTGGTAACTCTCCGGCCTACACTGTTGTAATTTTCAATGTAACTTTTAACATTGTACTTCCGCGCAGTATTCTCACTGGTCATGTAACGGACTTTTCCAAATACAGGTCTCTCAGGCCCCCAGGCTCTGTCAAACCGACCTAAGCACCAAAAAATTCCAGAGTATGAATTAGGATTACGCCCATCTAATGCGTACTTATTATTTAGTTCAATCATGGTACCTAGAGCTGCTTCAGGAGACTCTGACCAATGAAGTATTTTTTTCCCCCAAAGCATGCGTAAGTAATTGTGAATCATTCCGTCTAATCTCAGTTGATTTTGAGCGGCATTCCACAGGGGGTCATGGGTTAAGGCCTGATCAAACTCCTCCATCGAATAGAGATACGGTCGGGCATCGGCACGATGCTTCTCTAATGTCGCCAAACTCCATTCTGGTAGAGTGTCGAAACTTGCATATTGCGGATCATTTGCACAACGGTTGAAACCGATCTCACGCCATGTAATCAACTGATCCAAAAATGCTTCGGCTGGTTCGGACATCCTCCACCAACCTGCTCGTCGTCCATCAACGGTCGAGGACGTCAAACTGTCCGGTGTCCTTCCTTCTCGCTCTAAAATGTCGCCCACTATCTCATGGGTAGATATATGCCCAAAGTGGAGATAAGGTGACAAGCAACTTGTCGCGTTCTCATCGACGTGGTTTCGCAACACATGGTAGGCATTCAATCGTCGAGCCTTGAAATTCTTCCAGTTCTGGAGCGCTGCGTTTCGCCCTCCAGCATATTGCGTTACTGGCGTCTGGAACTTTGTCGAAACCGATTGCATCCAGCTAGTCTGCCCTGCCGCCAAACGCTCTTCCGCAGAGGGCCATCTCGCTCTAAGTTCGTCTCCCAGAGACTTCAACATTGGTAGTTTGAGATGCAACAAGGGAGCGGGCGACGGAGATTGCCCAAGCCATGCAGGCAAAACTTTTTGACAATGACGACGAAACGAGTAGGCCGTGGTAAATAGCCTCGATTCAACTCGCATCGGCATAATTCCGTTCGAATCAATAGCCTCCGCTCGACAAGGAACCGTGCGGCCTACTATCTTCAATAGCTGAGGAATAAAGAAGCATGGAAAATCATCTGTGATGACAAGACAGGCATTCTTAGAGAATGCACTTAACATGCCACTCTGTGAACAACGATCTGTTTCGACAAATGGATAGTACGAGAGTGGAACGTTATCAGAGACAGCAATATTATCCTGCATACCTTTCATAACAAAGTGATGAAAGCGAGGACTCGACCAGGGATACCCCTTCGCCAGTGATTCAACAACTAAGAGAGGCTTGTTCAGTCTAATTGCATAATCGATCGCCCGATCAAGTGAGTAGTTATAAGCCAAACGCCTATTCGCAACCATCCAGTAAAGAACATACTGTCCTTGAGGATTGACAGGTTTCTCATTCAAACAAAGCAGACGATCTATCGGAAATACAGAACCGGACATAGCAGAAATAGCTCGCACTAATTTAACTCGTTACGTTCAACTGTTTCTGCTGGTTTTTCCAGACTTCAACCTTTTCAAAAAAGTCTGTTTTTTCGCGGCCAAAAACACGTCCCATCAACAAGTCGGCCAGCTGATATGAACAGTCGGGATTATCGGAGATAAAGCCTCCAAAACTGAAGTTCCCGTCATAAAAGAGATCCACCAACTTTCTCAAGAGCTCTACCTTTTCGCCGTACTCGGGATACCAACTTCCTAACTGCTGCTGCGACAAATCGCCACTCTTAAGACCATCAACCACAGCGTCGCCCGCCAACTCTCCTGTTTTCAAGGCAAATAAGACACCTGTAGAATAAACTGGATCAATAAACCCAAGTGCATCCCCCGTAAGAACCCAGCCATCACCTGACGGTTGACTGGCTTTGTAACTAAAATCTTTGGCGGCTATAAAATCGCCAAACTGAGTTAGATTTAAAGAAGCGATATAATCATCCACGAATTCATTTTGACTCACAAACTCCAAAAATCGCTCTGCATTGGTCGATGCCTTCGAATGAATGGTGCCTACATCACCAACCAATCCAACGCTCAAAGTTTTGCTATCTACGGGAATTAGCCAGAACCAGCCATTGGCTTCTTTTGTTCTTGCAATAATAGTAATTGCCTCGTCAGCAAAAACATCGTTGCAGGATTGGTAATACGTCCAAATACTAATATTTTTGCGAACAGGCTCCATTTCTTTTACCGAGAAATGCTTTGCCAGAACAGATTGCTGCCCAGAGGCATCAACGAGCACCTTCGCCGTAATCTTGCGAGTCTCTCCTCTATCATCCACTAAAACTTCATGATTACCGGGCTCGTTACGCTCTAACTTAAGAAAGCGAACAGACTCCATCGTCCTGGCCCCCTTTTCAGAGGCATTGTCGAACAAGCAGTGATCCAAGGTGGCGCGTTCAACATGCCAAGTCTCGGAAGCTGGCTGATCATCATGCTGACGAAAAAAGAAGGGAGATGAAGCTTTGCCTGCAGGATTTACAAACTGCACACCTACTTTGCGAATAAACTTAAGCTCACCGATTTTTTCCTGTATCCCCAAACGTTCTAAGACCTCATTGGTAGCTGGCATAAGAGACTCACCAACGTGAGGTCGGGGGTGAACAGCACGTTCTATCAGAACAACATCATAACCCGCTTCGGCAATAATAGATGCCGAAACAGAACCTGCGGGACCACCACCGATAACGAGACAGTCACAAATGATATCACCACTAACTAATTGGTTCATCTTTCTACGTTGCTCCCATGGTAAAATTACGAAGCTTCAATTCTCGAGGGTAAGGCGAGAAGAACGTCTGCTGTTTGAGGTACTCAACCTGATACTGTTCTATCAACGACTCCAAAACTCCCAAGATCGAACTGAGAGGAATGATTTGCTGAGAGTACTCGTGCAGCACCTTCATAAAATGCCTCTTGGTGTCAGGCGTAACATCCGCTTTCACATACCCGAAGCAATGCTGAATAACATTAATGTAACTTCTATGAGAATACTTACTACGTAAGGCATCCATAAAACATTGCACATATTCTTTTTTAAATTCAGCCGCGTCATATACCTTTGGATTACTCACCATCCGCCCCAAATGACGGTAAGTTTTTTGACAGTGGGCTAACAACAACAGTTTTTCCTTCGAGTGAAAATCAACAATCTGGCCTGGACTAGGCTCCACTTCAAAAAACTTCCTTAGGCGATGATGTGCATAAACACGCATTAGAAATGACTCACGAAGCAAAGGATCGTTAAGCCGGCCCTCCTCTTCGATAGGTTGATTCTGAAAACCTGCCATCAATTGCTCACCGAAAACACCTGCACGCCTACCCTGCGGATGTCCGTTTGGCAGATAATTCTTCACCGAAAAAAGGCCACAAGATGGAGACTTCTGCTTCATTATAAAGCCATCGATCGCCTCTGTACGCAAGCTGCGAATCTTACGAGAGGAAAAGTCTTCCATTAATTCCGTATAATCCTTGGAGGTTTGAACCCCTATAAGTCTAGCGGTACCATCCTGAACAATTCGAATAGGCTCTCTGGGAATTCCCATTCCCGCTTCAACTTCCGGACAAGTCGTGTCAAGTTCAAAGAAGTGACTGAGGCTATCTACGAAACGATCACGACTATGCTGCCCATTAAATCTAACAAGATTGCCGAGAAGGCATGCAGAGACAATGACACGTGGCTTTTCAGTGGATGCTATCATAGTACCCTTCCCTGGAAAATAATCGCTAAACATACAAGTCGAGAAGTCCACGCCAGTGTACGAAGCCAATTCGAACGGACCAGGAACTTAAGCCCGCTGGCAGAATAGCTGCGTTCCAACTTGAAGTGGCAAGGCATCTGCAAACATGCAGTCGACAGCCAAATCCCAACCAAAAGAAACGCTGAGACAAGCCAAAGAGGCTGAGCTACAAAAAGCTCCGCATCAAAAATCAAACAACCGGAGACAACTTCCAGCAACATCGCCGGACCAACCACGAATGTTGTTAATATCTGATGGCGATTATGAATTTTGCTAAAACGAGTCTTGTCGTACTCATCAAACATCGGATAGTGAACAAGCTGTACGTACCAAATCACCCCAACCATAAAAGCAGTACTAATCAGATGTAAAGTTTCCCACCAATTCATCTGGAAACTCCCGTTAATTCTTCTTTATCCGTTTCATTTCTTCCCAAATAATTCCTCAAAACTCCAGCCAAATCCGGGAAAGCGAACTCATAGTTACTCTCCTGAAGCTTCGATGGCCTAACCCGGCAACTGCAAAGCAGCAAGGCCTCAGCCATTTCTCCGAATGCTGCCTTAGCCATTACCGAAGGAATAGGAAATAGCGTCGGACGTCCCAAGACACGACCAAGAATCTTGGTAAACTCCAGATTGGTTAGAACTTGAGGTGAGACGATATTCACCGGGCCAACAAAACTATCGTCCCTCACGAATCTGGCAAGGCAATAGACGACATCATCCAAAGAGACCCAACTCCAGTACTGCTTACCATTACCAACCTTTCCTCCTAGCCCCAACCTAAACGGCAAAAGCATATTCTTCAAAGCACCTCCCTTGGGGGAAATAACAATACCAAAACGAGAATGCACAACCCTCGAGCAAGACCTTAATGGATCACAAGCCGCCTCCCAATCCCTGCAAATAGAAGCCAGAAACGAATCAGAGCTTACTACGCTTCGCTCATCCACCCATTGGTCTCCCGTGTCTCCATAGATGCCTGTGGCAGAGGCACAAATGAACGACTTGGGAGGCACCGCACATTTTGCAAGTGCTTCTGCAATCTTACGTGTGCCATCAACGCGACTATGATAGAGACGCAATTTTTGGTTTTGGGTCCAACGTTTGCCAGCGATACTCTCGCCTGCGAGATGAATAAACGCATCCAACCCCTCCAGGTTTGTTGTGTCCAACTCACCGTTCACCGAATCCCAATAAGCCTCAAGTGGGTCATCTGTTGGCTTTCGCGAGATTCTTATCACCTGGTGACCACCCCCTAATAAAAATGTCCTTAACTCGCTGCCAATCAAACCGGAACTACCAGAAATTGCGATTTTCATAGGTTCCCCTGAGAAATCTGCCAGTCGGGACAAATCATTTTTTGTTCTTTGATGCCGAAATCTAAACATCTGCTCAACATCTTCTTCGATTTTTTTAGATAGGAGCCACTTCCCCAAAATTCCCGCTGGAAGTTTGTATGTAATATCATCAGTGAGGAGACACCCATCCGGATGGCCTGAAAACAGGTGCCTATGCTCCCAAGACCTAAAAGGCCCAGATTTTTGCACATCTACAAATCGGTCAGGATACTGATACCCCTGATGAACAGCCTCCCATTTAGCCTTGACTGGCCCAATACCGACTGAGAAAACCGTTCTGCTTCCGTTAGTAATCTGATAGTCGGACTCGACCACCTGGACGGACTTCCAAGGCGGAACTAACCTTTGAAATGCCCCGGCTTGCTCGTGCCAGTCGAACAGATACGTCTGAGTACAGCTAAATTGAGTGGCAAATTTGAAGTACTTATCCATTTCCTCTTACGCCAATGCAAATGTCATGTCATCTTGCAAATTAATCATCTCTGCTTGCTTGCTAAGCTTCCTCAAAGCTCGCTGCTCAAGTTGCCTGACACGTTCTTTGGAAAGCTCCATCTGATCCGCAATTTGCTTCAGCGAAAGCTTCTTCTGCTTATTGATCCCAAATCGCCGTTCGATGATATAGCTCTCACGATCATCAAGGAGAGACAAAAGCTTATCGATGGCATCACAAACCAAATCCGGGCTAGCAATTCGGGAAGCCCCCTGCAGCTCACAAGAATCAAAATGTTCGTACCTTATGTACCGTTGATTGCGCGTCTTCTCCGTATCCATATACCGATAGACGCGACGCTTGAACACCGTATGGAAATATGTCGAAAAACGGTAGCCCAGAAAAACATCGAACTTGTGAACACTTTCCAAGAGCGATTCGGTCCCCAAACTGAGCAACTCATCAAAATCCCATCCCTGTCGGCCGAACGGCTTAATGATTGAAAGAATCATACGAGTATTCGAGCGAGTCAAAACCTCTATAAGAGTCAAATACTGGGAACTCAAACTTTCTAATTCTCGCTCCATTCCAGACTGCCCAGCAAGCTGACTTCCAAAATAGAGGCAATAGGCCAACTGCTCGAAATACATCCTCTCCATGTCTGGAGAGAGGAGCTTATACTCACACAGCCGCTGAATGTGAGCCGGAGCCGACCCAATAACTTCTGGAGACGAATATGCGAGCCCAATCTCTGGCGTCACAAAGAAGCCCAACACCTCGGAAAGCGACGGAACAGAACAACATTTGTCCGAGAGACTTGCCTGCTCGGCACGCTTCAAAAACTCCTGACTAATATCGACGTCCACGACAAGGGGCAGATTACCCCCGGAAGAATCTATCTTTTCTCTGACTAAAGTCGCCATAACATTCACCAAACTGCAAATAACAATTTTCTCAAATATGGAAAACGTGCAAAACGTTCTCACTGCGTCTCATTATGCGTATTATCGACCCGATGTCAAACTCGAAAACGTTCAAAACGTTCTTTTTTTCGGATTTATCGAAAATTATGAACGTTTCGGTAGAAAAAAACGTTCGGATTATGCTCTTCGGTAATAATGTCGATGTTGTTCCTAGGTAAAGGGTGAGTGAATTGAAAACGCTAGTGTCCCCAAAGCAATTGGCGAAAGCGATTGGCGTGAGCGAATCCTCTGTGAAGCGCTGGTGCGACGATTCACAGCTTCAGGCGACGTATACACCGGGTGGCCATCGGAGAATCAAGGTTGCCGAGGCCCTTGATTTCATTCGCCGATCAAATCATGGTTTGGTAGACCCGCGATCCATCGGGCTTCCCGTTAATCTGGGTAAGAATTCGGTCGAATTTTCGAATGCGTCGGAGCTGTTAACTGCGGCATTAATTGACGGAGAAGAGGCCAACTGCAGGCGAATCATACTGGATTTATATCTACAAAACACACCTTTGGAGACCATATTTGATCAAGTACTGGTCCCGGCATTTGTCCAAATCGGTGACAAATGGGGATGCGGTGAAGTAGCAATTTATCAGGAACGCTCTGCCTGCTTGATTTGCAACAAACTCTTAATTAGCCTCGAGGAAACAATCCCCTCTCCTACATCAGCCCCCTTGGCCATTGGTGGCACTCTGACAGGAGATTTCTACGAGATCCCAACTCAAATGGTATCCCTTATTGGACGCCAACAAGGATTTCAAACAAAATCATTGGGAGCGAACCTTCCGGCATCCACCATCCTGGAAGCGGTCGAGAAATTCGCTCCGAAGTGGGTTTGGCTCAGCGTCTCTTATATCGCGGAAAAGAATTACTTTCTGACTGAGGTTAACCACCTCTGGGAAAAGCTCTCTGCTCAGGGGGTCCACCTAGTGCTTGGAGGCCGCGCGCTAACCACCGAAATGAAGTCGGGTATCTCGTATACCACTTGCTGTGATAGCATGACCGATCTAGCTAACTTCCTAAAAATCATGAACTAAAGAAGAGCGTAAGCTGACCTTTGACTAGACGGCGAGTGGGTCGTCTGTTTATGAGTTTTTTCTAAACCTTTGCTGTATCACACCCCACTCCTGCCCTCCGGCATACCCAAAAAGTTCAGCAACGGCCAGGAAAAACATTCGCCAGCGGTTCCACCAAAGCTTGGCGTCTTTCTGGTAACACTGCCGAAAGACTTGCATAATATTAGATTTATTCGCGTCCATATTCTTCAACCAGGCTAGTGACGTTTTTTCATAATGCGTGCCGGACCACACATCCTCTTTTTGCACTTGAAATCCTGAGGCCGCCATTGACAATGTTGAATGATTTGGCATCATCCCCCCCGTAAAGAAATAGCGGCCCATCCAATCATTAGCACCGTCAGTATCAAAATCATAGCTTAGGTCCTGGTGCGCAAAAACATGCGTTAAAATTTCTCCATCCGATACAAGCCAGTTGGAAAGTTTCGCGAATAGACGTGAATGATTCCTTACATGTTCCATCATCTCAACAGAAATGATACGGTCAAACTGTTTATTAGGCTCAAAGGCATTAATATCTGCCGTAATCAATTTCACCCGATTTCCAAACCCCTTCTCCTTTAATCGAAGATCAATATACTCCCGTTGAGAATTCGAATTAGAGATAGCGGTAACCTCAACGTTTGGAAACCTCTCAGCGAGCCAAACGGTCAGAGACCCCCACCCGCATCCCAAATCAAGTATCTGCATGCCATCCTGAACTCCTGCATTCGCAACCGTTCTGGCAAGTGCCAATTCTTCCGCAGCATCTAGATTCTCTGTTTCAGCGTCCCACCAACAACAACTGTACTTACGATTCATCCCCAGCACCATTTCATAAAACCTGGCGGGAACTTCATAATGCTGCTCATTAGCAGCGGTAGTTTCAACGGCTATCTCCAGACTTTCATCTCGCCGCATCCCAGACTGCTTCTTCGATCTTTCTTGAACAAGACGCTGCTGACAGAGTCGCCGCATCCCCCAGCGTAAAACACTGTCCGGAATAAGCCCCTTTTCAGCGAGGCTTAATTTGAACTGACTCAACCCCATTTCTTCTACTCCGCAAGATTCTTAGGAAACCAGGGGACAAACGTGGAAGTAGTCTGCTGGTACTCTAGATAAGCTTCTTTCCGAGATCGTAATGCCTGAGCTTCCACTGTAGGCACACCCGTAATGAAAAGAAGAAAGACCAAAACCATTACCGGAAAAACGAATATCCAAAGTGAACTTAGTCCGTTGATCCCCATAAATGCCAAACCTAGCCAATACAACCATTCAAAAAAGAAATTCGGGTGCCTCGAATAACGCCAGAGACCTGCCTTACAGACCTGACCGGAATTGGCTGGCGTCTTCCGAAATCTGGTCAGCGTCCAGTCAGACGAAAATGCCCCGATCGTACCAATCAAACAGAGAGTTTCTCCGACGATCCCAAACTTGGTTATCTCAGTTTGCAGCAGCAATGCAGACCAAACCGGCAAAGAAAACAAAATAATGCCAATTCCCTGAAATAGGTAAAACCTGAATAGCTTTTTACGATACCCCTCTCCCCAACTCTCTCTCAGTCGACGATACCTACCGTCTTCTTTTTCCAGAGCAAACGTCCGATAAATAATCATACCTCCAAGCCGAGCAAACCACAGTAATTGAAGGCCGATAAGATGCCAGCCCAGATTCGTTATTTCAGCGTCCGGATAAATGGCGTAGAAAACGCTTGCTAAGGTAACTCCAAAACACCAAACAAAATCAATGATGCTGGTATGCGAAGTGTTTTCTAACAGGAGAAAGACGCAGCTTACCAACAACAAAGAGGCGGCGGACGCGATCAGCAGATCCATTTATGACCTCTCAAACAACAACTGCGCAACACCTATGTGCTTACTACTAAAGCCAGCCCTACAGTACTCCAGATAATACTCCCACAACCTTCGGAAACTTGCATCATAGCCCAGCTTTTCGCATTCTTCGGCTTTGGCCCGAAAGCCTTGCAACCAAAATCCTAATGTTTCTACATAACTTGATGTCATATCAAGCAGGTGAACCCGTTCGAAAAGCCCCTCTTCCTTATTTATTGCATCAATTCTTTTCATTGAGGGTAAACAGCCACCGGGGAATATGTAGAACCTTATAAAATCGACCGATTCAAGATAGTCTTCATAGTCAGCATCATTCATCAGAATTGACTGCAAAAGCATCTTCCCCCCCGGTTTCAGAAGCGTCCTGCATTTCCTAAAGAACACGTCCAGATACTCATCTCCGACGGCTTCAATCATTTCCACCGAAACAAGCTTGTCGTAGCTCCCCGGCAACAGACGATAATCCTGATCCAACACCTCCACTAAATTCTCCACCCCACTGTCGCGCACACGCTGTTGAGCAAAACTAAACTGCTCTTTAGAAATCGTGGTCGTGGTTACGCGGCAACCGTAATTTTCGGCTGCATAGACCGCTAAAGCCCCCCAACCTGTACCTATTTCAAGCAGATGATCATTTGCTGTAAGGCCCAAGGATTCACAGGCCGCCTTCATCTTTTCAAGAGAAGCTTCTCGCATCGTCATGTCAGAGCGATTAAATATCCCAGAACTGTAACACAATGTCTCATCCAGAAATAATTTATAGAAATCATTCCCGAGATCGTAATGCTTGCTAATATTGTTACGGCTATTTTCCACCGAATTGTGTCGACGAGAATGTAAAAAACGAGGACGGAGATTTCCCAACCAGGAATACTTCCGAAGCATCTTTTTTAAACTCCGGCTCTGCCCAATAAGCGCCTTAAATAGTCCGCTTAAATCAGAGCAACTCCACTCGCCTGCAATATAAGACTCTGCAACCCCCAAATCTCCTCGACGGAGCAAACGCTGATAGAACAACTTAGACTGAACCTCAATCGTGAACTGACGAGTTGAATCTGGGGCGCCCATAAAATGTGTTCCGTCACAGTCACGAAAAGTAACCCCTACTTCGTTCTGATTCGAAAATGATTGGCTGAGCAATTTCCTCGCAACTGAAACAATACCTGGAATGCGAAACATCTTTCGTGGCAGCAAAGCCTCTAGCTTCGTCATAGTTTGGGTCTCAAAGCGGTTAGAACTAGTTCTGTTTATTCGGATGTGGTTGAACCGGTACATTTTTACACCACAAACGAAACGCCTGATAGTATATCCCGATCAAAATTCTTAACGTGATGAATGGATATCGAAGGTTTAAACGTAAAAGACTAATCGTACTAAATTCCCTACGTTTTAACCTAATCCCTGCAATAAAAGGGACTTTTCCGCTTTGATCTTTTAGCTTGATCGCCAAACGCAACGCCTCAGAGGGCTCGCTAATGGACCAATGGTATCGATAAGCCATCGACATAAATGGGGAAACATGCATTTTCTTCTCTGTGGTCGATCGCTCCTTAGGAACCCCCAGCCAGTGGGAACTATCGAGTAGATACAAGTGTTTTTCGCCCCAGGGAGTATTATTAACCTCCGCGACGATATACTTCAGCTCATCTTCTATATCAAAGCAGTAGTAAAATGCAACCGGATTCATAAAGTACCCAAGAGTCCGCACCTGCGTTAAGAGTGCAACTCGAGCAATAGTTTCATCCCCCGTCTGTTCATCTATAAAATCCAACAAAGCCCTTTTTAAACAGCGAGCCCCCCCAAAATAATCTCGCCGGCAAAATCTATTAAACCAAGGCCAATTCGTTGTCATCAGGCGGCAATTGCCGAACAAATCGCCAATTTCATCAAGGTCAAGAAATGCCATATATACCCCTAGGCGAAATCCATGGCGTTTGGGAGTCTTGCGTGAATGAAATACTATTCCCTCATAAAAACAACTTTTAACCATTCGTGTGTTCCAAAATAGATACCACAGTCTCTCCTAATAGACCATTAACTACCTTTAAACTGCTACGTACACCATCCTCGTGAAACCCAGCACCCCAATAGGCTCCACAGTAGGATATCCCTTCCAAGTTGATTAGCTCATCATGCCTCACAGAAGTTGCGGATTTCCTCTCATCAAACTGAGGATGTGCATATTTGATCTTTCGAATAATCTTTCCGGGGTCTATTCGGTGCTCCGCATTTAAAGTCACTAAATATTGAGTTTCAGTGCCAATCGACTGCAGCTTGTTCATCCAATAAGTAACCGAGGCTTTAGTCTCCTTTGCATTCTCTAGTAAATAGTTCCAAGATGCCCACGCACGTTTTGTTTTAGGAAGTATGGAAGTATCGGTATGAAGGATTGCCAAATTCGACTCATATCGAAAAGAACTCAGAATTTCACGCTCCACAGGGATGGGGTTGTCAAGCATCCTCAATGCCTGATCAGTATGAGTTGCAACAACAACATGGTCATACTGAAACTCCTGGTGTCCATCAACTTGAATAAAAACTTTTCCATCCGCACAACGCCGTATTAATGAGACTGGACTATCTAGATGGAAATTAGCCGACGAACTCTCAACCAATCTTTGTACATAACTTCTAGATCCGTTCGAAACAGTGAACCACTGAGGCCTATCATTGATACTTAACAGACCATGATGTGCATAGAAGTCCAAGACGAATCGCACAGGGAAGGCCATAAATTTCTCACACGAAGTCGACCAGATAGCGGCCCCCATAGGCAAAAAGAAATATTCGAGCAATTCTTTCCTAAAAGAATACTTCCGAAAGAATTGTTCGATGGTCATATCATGAGGAATCGTGTTTCTGATACGTCCTGCCAATTTATTAAAACGATAAATCTCGTAAAGAAACCGAATATGTGAAATCGAGAAGACTCTCTTTCGTTGTGCAAAAAGCCCCCCAATGTTGGCCCCCCGAAACTCTAGGCCAGAAGGCTCATGCTTTATCCCAAAAGACATTTCGGAAGGCTGATAACTGACCCCCAACTCGCCTAACAAACGCATGAAATTTGGATAGGTTCTATCATTAAATACGATAAAACCTGTGTCGACGGGAATCGACCCTTGATGACAATCCGTTACATCGATCGTATTTGTGTGGCCGCCAAAATAGCTTTTAGCTTCGTATAGATCAACCTGATCTACCAGTTCACTCAAGTAGTGGGCACTGGTGAGCCCGGATATGCCGGAACCAATGATCGCGATTTTCATAAATGCCCCCCCCTGACTAGACGCCCTAAAAAAGAAATAAAAGAAATAAAAAAACCAAAAAAAGACTAGGCGAATCGAAAGTCATGGCTACACCTAGCATGACCACTCATTTTTTTAGGAAAACCCCATGAAATATCTAGCCTCTTTAGCAATTATCGTACTGCTATCCATCCATTCTTCTGCACATTCTCAGGATACGGATTGGAATCAATGGAGAGGTCCAAAGCGGGATGGGACGATTAACATCAAGCTTCCCGAAAATTTGGAAGATGTTCAGTTATCTTGGGAAGTGTCCTTGCAGCCAAGTTATTCCGGTCCGGTGACGCAAGACGGCTTCGTCTTCACTACCGCAACCGTGAACAAACAATATGAAGAAGTTTATTGCTATAGCGAGAAAACCGGGAAGTTAGTTTGGACGAGTAAGTGGAACGGTGCGATGACCGTTCCCTTCTTCGCAGCTGCGAATGGTAGTTGGATTCGCTCAACCCCGCTCGTTGCTGATGGAAAACTCTTTGTCGGCGGAATGCGAGATGTACTCACGTGTCTCAACGTGGAAGACGGTAAGATCCTTTGGCAAAAGGATTTTGTAAAAGAACTTAAATCTCCTATTCCTTCGTTTGGATTTGCATCGTCGCCTATTTACGAGGATGGAAAAGTGGTCGTTCAGGCTGGTAGTGGTGTGATTCAGCTTGATGCTGAAAATGGAAATATCCTCTGGCAGGCCTCGAAGGATCAAGGCGGGATGAATGGCAGCGCCTTCTCATCTCCCACAATTGAAGTGATTAACGGAAAACCACAATTAGTCGTTCAAACCCGGGAAGAACTAGTAGGCTTGGGTTGGAAAAGCGGTGAAAAGCTGTGGGGAGTTAAAATTCCAGCCTTCAGAGGCATGAACATCCTCACCCCGATTCGATATAAGAATAGTTTTTTCACCAGTTCTTATGGAGGAGGTTCATTCCTTTACGATTTAGCTGGAGAGAAGATTAAGCCGGAATCTAGTTGGAATAACACCATCCAGGCGTATATGTCATCACCGGTTGTACTTGGAGATCATGCATACATGCATCTTCGAAACCAGCGACTAATCTGTCTAAATCTCAAAAATGGGGAAACTGCATGGACGAGCCAGCCATTCGGAAAGTATTGGAGCATGATTACCGATGGTGAGCGGATCTTAGGGTTAGATCAGAAAGGTGTCCTCTACCTGATTGATGGAACGCCGGAATCCCTGGAAATTCTTTCACAGAAGAAAGTAAGTGATACAGAGACCTGGGCTCACGTTGCTATCAATAACGGTAACATTTACATCCGTTCTTTAAACAAGCTAATGTGCTACTCGATGAACCAGACCAGTGACTCAACAGAAACTGCAGTTTCGGCCGCGGCTAAACTGAAGTAACTCCACGCTAGATAAGAAATAGTACGGTCAACTAAGTTTTTACTTTTGTTCGTGGTTCGTTACATAGAAGGTGCAACTTCTCCTTTTTGTAGCTCCATATTCCATGGTCCTGGACAATTGCTTAGAAAGGCGAAGTAGTTTCAGAAATCATGTGTGTCACGATTTCTGTAACACCTCTCCCTCCTCTCCGGGCGAGCATTTGCGATAGCTGCCATCAATTTTTTTGATTGAGAGAAACTGCACGCCTTCCCGCCCTCTACTAGCCTCCCCGTCGCCTACTCGAACGTGGTGTTCGTTTTGTACAAGTCCAATGTGGCAAGGGGGACGGACTGGACTGGGATCAACACGGCAACTTGGAGCGTGATCACCGTAAAAATGCCTTGGCCACCGACCGACCTGTTGCAGCGCTTTTGACGGATCTTAAACGCCGTGGTTTGCTAGAGGATACTCTGGTCATATGGGGTGGCGAATTTGGACGCACTCCCACTAGTCAGGGCACCAATGGAAGAGAACATCACCCACACGGCTATACGCTCTGGATGCCAGGTGGTGGAGTGAAAGGCGGAATGGCGTACGGAGCCACCGACGAATTCGGCTGGTACTCGGTGGAAAACCGAGTGCACATACACGATTTCCATGCAACAATCCTGCACCTGATGGGTATCGACCACACCAAACAAACCTTCCGTTATAGTGGCAGAGATTTCCGGCTTACCGATGTGCATGGACGGGTCGTGACCGACATACTAAGTTGAAACCGCTTGGGTATCCCTGATGAGTTGCATCCACGATTCGTCTCCGTTGTTCCGCTTGATACCAATGCTGAATCTGCCGATAATTATACTGCTCTACGCTAATCCGTAATAAAGAATTTTCAGCAAGGATGGACCATGTCCGCCCCCCTTAACTCAGATCGTAAAAACAACCTACGTCGTAGGAACTTCCTTGGCATTGGTATGGCCGGTGGACTATCGCTATTACGTAATACGGGGACACTAAGGGCATTAGAGGCTCAACAGAAGGACAAACCCGGCCGCGCTAAAAATGTGCTCGTCATTTTAGAACAAGGCGGGATGTCTCATACCGATACGTGGGATCCGAAACCGGACACGCTCGCCGAGCAACTGAGTCCTTACAAGCCAATCTCAACGACTGTCCCTGGCATGCAATTCACTGAATTGCTCACCAGGACATCACGGATCGCCCACAAACTTAGTGTAATACGCTCGATGTATCATACGAACGGGATAACCAACGGACATCCCAAGGGGACACAATATGCATTATCTGGACACATTCCTGGGGGCCCCTTAGAAATGCCGGATATTGGCTCGGTGATTGCGCACCGCATTGGCAGCAATTGTCGATATCTTCCCCCCTACATCATGGCACCGGGCAATTCTGAGCAAGCTAAAGAGTCGCGTCTGGGATTCATGCCTTTTGATACTCAGGTTTTCAAAACGGGCGGTAAAGACCTCTCACAACCGGACTGGAAAGTACCGGGACTGGGACTGAATCGCGCGATAGGTGAGTCACGCTTTCTGAATCGACTGGATCTCCTAGAGAATCTGGATATCGGTCTGCCCGACGACCATAGTGATAAGGCTGCTGGGTGGGTGCAGGCGATAGAGCAGGCAGAAGAAGGCCTTCTCAACCCAAATACGAAAATCGCATTTGATCTGGAGCAAGAACCGGACAAGCTACGAGATGCTTATGGCCGGGGCCATCGTGGGCAGTGTTACCTGTTAGGACGGCGATTGATCGAGCAAGATGTCCGATTTGTGACCATCGACGTACGAGAACCACTAACAGACAAAACTCCGGGAGGCACCAACCTGAATTGGGATCATCACGACTTCATATACGCCAAAGGTACTTGCAACCTGCCAGGTGCTGGCGGAGGCGGTCGAGGTCGTTATGGCATAGGTACGTGGTGGATGATGGGTAGCGTTGATCAGGCATTTTCCACCCTGATTCAGGATATGGGCGAACGTGGATTGCTCGAGGACACGCTAGTGTGCTTCGTTACCGAATTTGGCAGGACTCCCAAGCTCAACAAAGCTCAGGGACGGGATCACTGGAGTCGTGCCTACAGTATTGTCATGGCAGGTGCAGGAGTGCCCGGCGGTCAAATCATTGGCGCATCGGATAGACAGGGAGCTTTTGTGACAGAACGCCCTTATACACCCGACGATTATGCCGCCACGGTGTATAAGAAGCTTGGCCTCAATCTCGACAAAACACTACAAGCGCCGGACGGTCGGCCAATTCTACTAGCTGCAAACGGCACGCCGATTGGCGAAGTCTTCTAAATAGAGTTCATCGTTCGCCCCTAAATTTAGTTCGGGTCAGGATTCTAATTAGCAAAACCCCGGAAGCCAACGGCTTGATTCCCTGCCTGATGTCCAAACTCACCTCTGGAGGGTGTAACGACATTGCCCAAAACATCGGCCAGTATTCATTGCGGAGTAGGTTTTAGAGGACAAACGTGAGACTTAGCACGCAAATCCTTACTTACCTGTAAAATCAAAGCACTTATTATTCAATAACACCCCAGTTGGGCTTTTGCTTACTCTCGCCTGAGATTAGTCTTGTCGTTTCGGGATATCGATGCATGACGACCCTATAAACAAATGCCCCTCGATCGTTCTCCCTCCAGCAACCTAGATGTTAACTATCATTCCCTGTTGACACCGTCGGTTGACTAAGGCCCACTAAGCTTCCACATCTTGAGCACAATTCGAGCGGAAGCTGAATCCACATTTTGACGAGCAACCTAAGATAGATGATTGACCTAGTTGTCCCACGGGACATGAATTGGAGGAATGAAGTACTTTCCGGGCTCACCGTGGCCCTTGCATTGGTGCCCGAGGCCATTGCCTTCGCCTTTGTTGCCGGAGTAGACCCAAGCGTAGGACTTTGGGCTGCCTTCTTCGTAGGCTTTATCACGTCACTCCTGGGTGGGCGACCTGGGATGATCTCCGGAGCGACTGGCGCTATGGCGGTTGTAATGACCGCATTTACGGTGTTATACGGATTGGAGTTCCTCTTTGCCGCGGTTATTCTCTGCGGAGTAATTCAAATCGTAAGCGGTTTATTAGGAGTTGCGAAATTCGTGCATCTTTTACCGCACACAGTCATGCTCGGCTTCGTCAACGGCCTGGCCATCGTTATCGGTCTTGCTCAATTCAAACAACTCCAAAGTGGCCACACTGTACAGTTTAATCCTGTTACACAAGGCTTTGATATCGTTGGCCAGTGGATTTCCGGGGTTGAGCTGTTAGTTACCGCCACCATCATTGCCGTCACAATGGCCATTATCCATTTTTTGCCTAAGTTTACCAAAGCTGTTCCCGGCACGCTTGTCGCCATCGTAGCAGTCACTCTTCTCGTCCAATTCACGCCAATCACTTCTGTTACCGTCAATCAATCAGTTGACCAAATGAAAGTGGTCGCAGCTGAAAAAGTAGAAAAAAGCCGGCTCTTCGAAATTGAGAAGCAATCTTTGGCTTTCTCGGAAATCGATAGTTTAGGCCATGCCATCGCAGAAAGGCGAGTTGATACAACCAAAGCGGTTAATCAAAACGAGGCGTCCAGGATTGCAGGCCATTTTGCCATCCCTGCAATCCCCTTCACCTTCGGATCACTTTCTATAGTATTTGGTCTGGCGGTGACTCTTGCAGCCATTGGTCTTATCGAATCGTTAATGACGTTAACACTCATTGACGAACTCACCGAAAGCAAAGGCTCGGGTAAACGTGAGGCCATTGCTCAGGGCACCGCCAACATCGTGTCCGGCCTGTTTGGCAGCATGGGTGGATGCGCAATGATCGGCCAATCGATGATAAATATCCGTTCCGGTGGGAGACACCGACTTTCCGGTATCACCGCTGCGATATTCTTACTTGCATTTATTTTGATCCCCCCCCTCTGGAATTGCATCGGCCTGATCCCGGTGGCGTCCCTCATTGGGGTCATGTTCGTTGTCGTCATCGCAACCTTCGAATGGACCACACTTCGTCTATGGAACAAAATACCCCGAAGTGATATGGCAGTTATCGTTGCCGTTTCATCGATTACCGTCATATTTGATTTGGCGATTGCTGTCGCGGCAGGGGTCGCTATTTCCGCCTTAGTCTTTGCATGTAAATCGTCACAGCAGATCCAGGTAGAGATCTTCGAAGAAGGCGGGGCTAAGACGTATGAATTAAAAGGAGACTTATTCTTCGGGGCTGTTACAACATTCCGTGAAATATTTACTCCTCAAGATGACCCAGATTTGGTTTATATCGAGTTCAAAATGACTCGAGTCTGCGATCATTCAGCGCTAGAAGCAATAAACGTCGTCTGCGCTAAATACCGTGCTTTGAAAAAGACTGTTATCCTCACCAATTTGTCTGCAGATTGCCAAACGCTCATCAATAAAGCTAAACCAATTATGGATGTGACAATCGGCGAGCACGATCTGCATACTCCCGCTTAGCAACCTATTAATTTATGCTGCTTAGGAATCCCTCGGTTCAGAGTCTGCTTTCGCCTTCGACAAAAACCTGAGTTGCAGTCCAAACTTTTCCACGACGTGAGTTGCCACTCGTATCTTCCAGCACAACTTCCGCACAGCTCTCGTTGAGCAGGGTTAAATCAGCAATCACCCCTGTGACAAGCCCTCTCGGCTCAGACTCCCCGATAAGACGTGCCGGAGTCATAGTCACCGCCTTGTAAATATCGAGTTCTCTCATACCAGCAGCACGCAGTTTTGACATCACTAATGGCAGATCATGTCTTGTCCCCTGAGATAAATGCCTGGCCTGAAGGTCGGTTGAAATGGTATCTGGAAGAAATCCACACCCGATGGCCGTTTCGGCCACATCAAAATCAAATGATCCGCATCCGTGTCCCAGATCAAATAATACGCCTCTCGCCCGTGCATCCAAAACACAGTCAATTACCCTTCCATTTTTCACAATACAATGAGGTGATTTGCGGAAGCAATAAGTGACAACATCTCCCTGTCTAAGAAACGCAAGCTGTTCCGCCAGAGGCCAGTCGCCGGGGCGCCGCATTCCATACAAAATCGGTAGCCGCGTTTCTCGGGAAACTTCAAGCCCTGCATTCAAAACGTCTCGCGGATCGAGCGTCGGACAGGCCTGATGGCTTGCATTCACAGCGACAGCCCAGATATGTTCACGATGTCTCTCGAGAGCCTTAATACATGCGTTAACATCTATGGTGGAGGCTTCATGAAAACATCCCGTTTTCAACGACTCGCCTACCGCCGAAAGATTAATCGCTAGTTTGATTCCATTCGCTGAAGGTCTTATCACTTCCGAAACATAGCGATCAACGGTCTGTGCCCCTGCATCTCCCTGAGAGCAGGCCATCGTAACGCCGGATGCCAGAACCATTGATGGCGGCACGCCATAGACACTGAGCCCCGAGCCGATGTGGCAATGCAAGTCTATCAATCCCGGCAAAAGTACATCAACTTCTAGTTCCGGAGCCTCATCCCTACGGTCAGCACTTAATGAAACCTCCACAATTCGGCCGTTTGCTATGGAAAGGCTACCAGGCGAGTCGATTCCCGCCGTTGCACAAAAGAGTCGTCGGCTGTTGAAATGCTTGGTCTCCAATCTGTTATACCCTCAGGCATCCATGTCGATTTCTTTATTGCAACGCAATTCTATCCCGGTCAATTTGAATCGGAGTTGTTACTTGGCTCTCGGTCCGTTCCTACCTAAAGCTATCCCTCAAGAGCACCACCTATTCTTATGATCCCATCTTACATCGCACTCGCAACGTAGCACAAATAAACTAACAACTCCGCGTCGGGGGATGAACAGGCAAATCCGCCTCTTGCAGACGCCCCCTAATGAAACCTCACGGACTTCACCGGCAATGGTAAAATGAAAAAGCAGGTAACACCACTTCGCCTATGTTTAGAACCGCCAAGTTAATACACCAGGACAATATGCGTCAGCCGTCGATGGAAACGGAGCGTACCGACAATACTAAGCAGTCCAACCAAAGTCTAATCCGGGCCTGGTTTTGGCGTGCGTTTGCGATAGTTTCACTCTACTACGCATGGTATTGCTTCTATGTACCTGATAATAACATCCGTTGGGCTGACAACTTTCCTTCAGCACAAAGGCAGGCTGCAGCAACAGGCAAGCCAATGCTTCTGTTCTTCACCGGTGATTGGTGCGTTACCTGCCGAATTATGAAACGAACTGTATTCACCGACGATGATGTGTCTGCCAGAGTCAACACGGAATTCGTACCCGTCATGATTGAAATTGACACTCCTCAGGACGCCAAGATTCCTCAACAATACAACGTCAAGGGAACCCCCATCACTATTGTGACTGACTCTCAGGGAATCGCCCTTGGATGGCGAGTAGGCGGTTTGGATAGAGCTGGTTTTATGAGCCTGCTCGACAACCAAAACCCTCCACCCAAAGCAAAATAAACATGCCTTTCGAACAAATCGCTATCCCTGACATTGTTACCCCCCCTGGCAATCCGTCTGCAATTATCGAAATCATCGACCATGCCAACCAACGTATCGACGACTACACGAAGTCAGCACCGTCTATCATCCACAATTTCGTACATTGCGATTTCGATCTAACGGCACTCACTATCCACTGGATTCTTGAGAACAACCTTTTGACGGGTGAGCGATTTTGTGAATGGGGAAGCGGTTTTGGCGTCGCGACGATGCTGGCAACCGCGGCAGGAATGGACGCCGTGGGTATCGAAATAGAGCCCATTCTCGTCAAACATTCACAGCAGCTCGCCGGTGAACTGCGTATAGATTCACGATTCTTTTGCGGTAGTTTCATCCCTCACGACGTCACAGACATTTTGGAAATTTCCAGGGATGTGGAACATGTCACCATTGAAGAGGACGACGCATATCAGGAGATAGGCCAGGAGTTGAGTGATTTTGACCTTGTCTTTGCCTTTCCCTGGCCGGGGGAATCCGATTTCTTCGAAGCGATCTTTCTTGAATGTGCAGCGACAGGAGCATGTCTGCTGACCTACCGCGGCCGCGAAGGTATGCATTTGATTCGCAAGTTGTAAGCAACCAGAGACCACGGCAACTGACGGGCAACTAAAATTCGCTGCGCCAATCGTTAACCTGTTTGATAAAATCAAGGGATGTCGCCAAACGCATCAAACAACCGTCGAACAAGTCGCAGAACATTGCTCCAGGCAGGCTCACTGCTTCTTGGGGGATTAGGGTTACCTAGCCTTTACCGATTACGGGCGGCCTCTCAACGCCCTCAACGTGATACGTCAGTCATCCTATTATGGTTGGAAGGCGGACCTAGCCATATGGAAACGTACGACATGAAGCCGGATTCGCCGGTAGAATATCGCGGAGACTTCGGTGTGACATCTACAAATGTTTCAGGCCTTCAGGTTTGCGAACATTTACCAGGGCACAGCAGGATTGCTGACAAGTTTACTTTAATACGCTCAGTAAGCCACACCGTCACAGATCATCCCGGTGGAGCTGCTCGCTTCCTTTCCGGCTATAAGCCAAGGAATATCAGCAAACTAACCAGTGATTACCCTACATTTGACACGGTAATAAGCAAGCTACGGGAAGACTCGGCAACTTCCACCGTACCACTCTTCATTTCCAACAAGCCTTTTTTCAAGGGTGGTGGCCCTGCTTATCTAGGGCCTACGGCTCAACCGTTTGTGTTTGATTCCTCGCCACACTTGCCCGACTACCACGTTCGGGACGTACGGGTATCGGATGATGTCCTGCCGAGGATACACAACCGGCGTTTTCTACTACAACAAGTCGATCAACTACGAAGAAGTATCGATAGCGATGGCAGCCTGATGGCAATGGACCGATTCCAATCACAGGCTGTCGAACTGCTTAGCTCGTCCTCAACCGCCAATGCCTTTGATTTAAGCAAAGAAACGGAAGAGACTCGCAACCGATACGGCAGGCACAGAATGGGACAGAGTGCGTTACTGGCACGACGACTTGTTGAGGCCGGCTGTTCGATGGTTTCGCTTGATTTCGGCCGGGCGAACAGGGCTGTCCCAACTTGGGATGACCATGGTGATGCTCAGCATATATTCAAGGCGATGAAAACGCGCCTACCAATGTATGATCAAGCCATTACCGCATTGATTGAGGATATTTATGACCGAGGAATGAATCAGGACGTGCTCATCATCGCAACAGGGGAATTCGGTAGAACGCCTAAAGTCAATATGGGACGAGCCGCTACTCCAATTGCACCCGGTCGCGACCATTGGGCCAATGCCATGTCGATCCTTGTTTCCGGAGGCGGAATGCCTATGGGACAGATCATCGGTTCCACCAATTCACGTGGCGAGCACCCTGTCGACCGCCCATTGGATCCGAATGATTTTCTGGCAACCGTCTATCGATTCCTGGGCATTGACCCCGATCAAAACCTTACCAACCAACGTGGCCGTCCAATCCCTATCCTGCCTCATGGCAAGCCGAT
>PBCP01000053.1 GCA_002717145.1 Planctomycetaceae bacterium
CCTTGCATACCGCCGCCGCCCATACCCATGCCTCCGCCCATGCCCATGCCGCCGCCCATACCCATGCCTCCGCCCATGCCCATGCCGCCCATTTGGCCTAGCATTGGTACGCCGGCAAATGCGTCAGGCATTCGGACTTTAAGACCATCTTTGGTCTTATTGCGGACAATGATGTTCGCGGATTTGCTGTTACGTGGAATGAACATGACGTCAATGTCGCCACGTTTTTTGGCTTCGAAGAAATCGACAAAGTCCTGCTTAGTTACTGGAGTGTCACTGTCGTTTCGGTGGGCAGCATTAATGGCGATGGGTAATGCGATTGCATTTGCTGCGATCCCGAATAAAGCAACTCGACGTTTGATTTGAGCCTTGGACATGTTCCGATTCCTCTTGAGTTTTCAGTAGGCAAAAAGGTAGTGCCTATTACAAAGTAGGCCGGTTATCTGGCCTGCACAATCGATGTGACAAATTTCACACTAATATGTATTCTACGCATTTTCTACAGCGTGAATACAAAACAAAACGTTTTAGTCTTAATCGCCCATACTAATGCCTTCAAAATAGCCTTATTACGATTATTTTGGCTTAGACACTTTCGTTGGCAGGCGGTAACAAACCAGTTTTTCGTCATCTCGAGCGAAAACGAATTCACCGCTGTAGGCAGGGTGGGCCCAGGTGAAGTCCGTTATTTTGTATCGGCTTAGTTCTTTGTAACCCTCTGGCGTTAAAGAGGTTATGACTAAATCCCCTTCCGAGTTCATGCAGATGGCATGGCTTGTGGCATTGATCCAAACCAGGGAAGCCTGAGGGTTTCGCCCTCGAGGTGTGAGCTGATTTTTGTCAGTCCAAACGACTTTGCCGGTTATAAGGTTAAAACAGACTATACCATGCTGTTTGTCTAGCAAATAAACGTGATCTTCCCGATATAGTGGTTGTGACATCAATCCACGCAGATACTCGTTTTCTTCCCAAACCAGTTTCGCGGATTTGAGGTCGTCTGCTACCTTGATCAGCTTTGAGCCTTCCCAGTATCCACATACCAGGATATGGCCTTGCTCGTAAATAGGTGTGGCAATCGAGACTCCATAGGTTACGTCGTAGGGAATCTTCCATTGAATATCCCCATTAGTTGTTGAGAGCCCCACAATATGTTTTGGAGTCCAGCCAACTAGTTGCTGGTTCGTACCGTGCTGAATCAGTATAGGAGCTGTATAGCCGGCAGGGTCATCGCCACTTCGCCAGATTTCACGACCTGTTCGGCAATCAAATGCTGCAAAACAGCCGTTGGGTTGTAGGGCTGTGTGGATAATCAGCTGAGTGTCATTGATAATCAGCGGGGAACCGGAATAACCCCAAGTGGGTATCTGAGCTTTTTCTTCGGCTACCAAATCGCGTTGCCAGATTACTTTACCTGACTTCAACTCCAGGCACGACAGATGTCCGACGGCTCCGAGTGTGTAAACTCTGCCCTGATGAATTGTAGGTGTGACTCGTGGCCCTTTGTTGTAATCCAAATCCTTATAGTGTGCGGCGTAGGAAAATGCCCAGAGGAGTTCCCCGGTTTGTCGATTCAGACAAAGGACTCGTTCATTACCTGCCAGTGGATCAGCATCCGTTTGGTCATTCTTTTGGCGATCCATCGTAATCACGCAATCACCCGAAACCGAGATGCCGCTATAGGATGCGCCAACAGGTTTTGTCCATACGAGAGTCGGTTTTTGAACGGACCAATCAAGCAGAAGATTTTTAGGAGCCTGCCAGTGCCCTTTACCATTGGGACCTCGCCAACGCGGCCAGTCAGTCGTTGACTGTTGAGCCTGCAGGTCCGTTAACAACACGGGTTGTAGCAGTAGTGCAACGAGAGCAATTAGGTTCGCGGTTTTATTGCAGAGGTGCATAAACAATCGAGGTGAGATGCAAAGCTGGGCAGGAGAAAAAATTGGCCTATTTTTATGATATGAGATTCAGAAAATGTCCGGCGAAACATTCGTGAAAATACGTGAAAAAACTTCTATTATTTGAAGTGCGAAATAGTTGACCACCAGTTTTACCATTGGATAGACTACTCTTCCTGAACATATGGAATGTACTTAATAAAAGCTAGCAATTTCGGGCCAAGTAATCGCTTTTTCGATGGCGAAGGACATAGTAATGAATTCAATAAAAAACGTAATTCTAAAAGGATTTTCCGTACCAGGTAAATGCTTGTACGGGTTGCCTGTTTTGCTATTCACGCTGTTGGTAAGCAATGTTGTATCAGCAGCCGAAGGGACTGAATCGAGTGGTGCTGGCCGAGATGCGATTTTTTGGGGTATCTGCTTTCTGGGGGCGATGACAGCACTGGTCCAGGCCTATCTGTTTTTCCGTGCGATGATGGCTAGCGACGAAGGCAACGATCGTATGATCGAATTGGCCGGGCATGTACGAGAAGGGGCTCAGGCTTATCTGACTCAACAGTACAAAGTAGTCATCAAGTTCTTTGTAATTATTTTCGTCTTCCTTACGATCGCTGCGTTTGTACTGAAAGTACAGAGTGAGTACGTACCCTTTGCATTTGTGACGGGTGGTTTATTCTCGGGGCTAGCGGGCTTCTTTGGAATGAAAACTGCTACCTGGGCCAGCAGTCGAACGGCAGCAGGTGCTCAGCGTAGCCTAAACGAAGGACTACGAGTTGCTTTTCGTTCCGGCGCTGTGATGGGGCTGACAGTCGTCGGTCTGGGCTTACTGGACATTATGATCTGGTACGCCATTCTGAAGTGGGTCTTTGACCTGAGCTTGTCTCAGTTGTCGGTCACGATGTTATGTTTTGGTATGGGAGCCAGTTCGCAGGCATTATTCGCTCGCGTGGGTGGTGGAATCTTTACCAAGGCTGCCGATGTGGGTGCGGATCTAGTTGGTAAAGTTGAGCAGGGAATTCCGGAAGATGATCCTCGAAACCCTGCGACCATTGCTGACAATGTTGGTGACAACGTAGGAGACGTTGCCGGTATGGGAGCCGACCTGTACGAAAGCTATTGCGGCTCTATTCTTGCCACGGCAGCTCTGGGAGTCGCAGCTTTCCAAACGGCGGAACAGCAGATGAATGCTCTGTTTCTACCGATGTGCATTGCGGCGGTAGGTATCTTTCTTTCCATTATTGGAATTTACCTCATCAAAAGTGATGATGACGCCAGTCAGTCAGCTCTGCTAAAAGCGTTGGGCAAAGGAATCAACACTTCCACTGTGTTAGTCGCAGTGGCATCCGTGCTACTCACGAACTGGATTATGGGAAGTGAGTACTGGATGATTTCACTCAGCGTGATTGTGGGCCTGGGGGCTGGTTGGGTCATTGGGTTTTGGACTGAATACGTCACTAGCGACGAATATCAGCCGACCAAAGATCTTTCCGAGTCTGCTCAGATGGGGCCAGCCAATGTTATTATCCGAGGGATTGCTGATGGGATGCAAAGCGTATGGGTGCCGGTTCTGGTTATCTGTGCAGCGACTCTTCTCGCGTTTGGTTTTGCCAACGGATTCGAGTTTAGGGACGTTAACGAGTTCACCAAAGGATTGTATGGAGTTGGAATTGCCGCGGTAGGGATGCTGAGTACGCTGGGAATCACATTAGCCACAGATGCCTACGGACCTATTGCGGATAACGCGGGTGGGAATGCAGAAATGTCCCGGCTTGAACCTATTGTACGTGAACGCACAGATGCATTGGACAGCTTAGGAAACACCACAGCAGCTACAGGTAAAGGTTTTGCTATTGGCTCGGCCGCATTAACCGCTCTGGCTTTGCTGGCCGCTTACGTTGAGCAGGTTCGGGATGGATTTGATCGCTGGGCTGAGTCTGCTGTCACGGCGGAAGCAGATGGGAGCTGGTACAAATTAAACAGTCAACTAGTGGTGCAGAATACAAAAGCTGAAGGTGCGGTTGCCTGGCTGGCTTTCCCTGATGAAGTAAACCGTGCCACAACCTGGCGTGAAACTAGTAGTGACTCAAAGACTCCGATCACTGGAGAATTTACAATCATCGATGATTCTGGGACTGTTCAGTCACTGGGCAAAGAGCTAACACCGGTCGGTGATCGCATTACAATGACTGCGGCTGACCAGCAGTTTACTTTAGTACGCCGCGACAAGGCGACGCTCCCTGATTTTGCAAGGTACTATGACGCCTCTCTGTTGAATCCCAAGATTTTGGTTGGAGTCTTTATCGGCTGTCTGGCCACGTTTGTCTTTTGTGCGATGACAATGAATGCAGTAGGACGAGCTGCAGGTGGGATGGTCGATGAAGTGCGGCGTCAATTTAGTGAAAAGCCAGGAATCATGGATTACACGGAGACGCCGGATTATGCAGAGCCTGTACGTATTAGCACCGTTGCGGCTCAAAAAGAAATGGTGGCTCCTTCATTGCTCGGACTGTTGACGCCTTTAGCAACCGGTTTATTACTGGGTGTGGGTGGTGTTCTTGGGATGCTAGTGGGAACGATGACGTCCGGATTCTGTGTGGCTATCTTTATGTCAAATTCGGGTGGCTCCTGGGATAATGCAAAAAAGTATATCGAGACAGGGCAATTTGGTGGTAAAGGATCGATGGCTCATAAAGCCGGTGTCGTGGGGGATACAGTAGGTGATCCGTTCAAGGATACCAGTGGGCCAAGTCTGAATATTCTGATCAAGCTGATGAGTATGGTCAGTGTCGTGATTGCCGGTCTGGTTGTCCGCTATAGTCTTACTGCCTTAGAGATCTTCTAATCTCTCATTGCTAAGCAAACGTAGATCTTCATCTGACGGCAGTTGAATGTCACCTCAGTTGATTTATGCCGGTGACATTATTTCGAAGTGCGAGTAGAATTCGGTATTGGCGCAAGCGATAGGCGTCCGATTTCCAATGGAATAATGACTGTGACTGAATCAACAAACGAAGAAGAGTATTTACCAAGTTCCGACCGTTTGCCGCGTGGGGAGGTGCCTAACGAGGCAGAGCGAATTGCTCGGAGCTTAGAGCTAGCTCGCGCCGCAGCGGAGACTGCCGCTGAAAATGCCGGCCGCGATATCGTTGTGTTGGATGTTCGTGAGCAATCCACGATGTTTGATTTCTTTGTATTGGCAACAGGCTCCAGCCGTCGCCAATTACACGCTATGAGTGAAGAGATCGATCATAAGCTGGAAGATGATCTTAAAGACCGTCGTATTGGTATCGAAGGCTACTCAGAGAGTCGTTGGATATTGCTTGATTATGGCAGTATCGTGATTCACCTGTTCGATGATGAGTCACGTGAATATTACAGCCTCGAGTCACTTTGGGCGGATGCGATCAAGGTAGATATTTCTGATTTGATTCCCGCCGAACAGCTTGGCTAACACCACGTTCACACCCTACGAACAACACAGCAACTGCAATGAATATTCTTGCTGAATTAAAAAACAGATTTCACGAAGTCCTAATGAGCTTTTCTGGTAACACCGAAGTTCAACACCTGCTGGACATGATTAAACCGGCTCAGGATGCAAGGTTTGGAGATTATCAGGCGAATTTTGCGATGCCTCTGGGGAAACAGATGGGAAAGGCTCCCAGAGATGTGGCGGCCGAGATTCTGGAAAATTTGCAACTAGATGACATCTGTAGTCAGGCTGAAATAGCCGGTCCTGGATTTATTAATTTAACCATCTGTCAGGATTGGATTTCTTCTCAGGTTAATGAAGCTGCGGTGGATCCTCGAGTTGGAGTTTCTACTGTGGAAGGTGCTCAAACCTATATCCTCGATTACTCATCTCCCAATGTTGCCAAACCAATGCATGTTGGTCATATCCGTTCGACGGTGATTGGTGACAGTCTGGCACGCACGCTGCGTTTTCTCGGTCACCAAGTGATTGCGGATAACCATCTGGGGGACTGGGGAACTCAGTTTGGAATGATCATCTATGGTTTTAAAAATTTTGTCGATCAGGCAGCGTACGAGCAACATGAAGTGCAGGAACTTAGTCGGCTCTACCGGTTAGTTAATCGATTAATCGATTATTGGAAAAGTAAGAACCGTCTGATGTCTCAACAGGATGAGATTGATCGCCGAGCTGGAGAAGTGGAGCGTTTGGAGCAAGTCGAGCCAACAGGCGACAAAAAAGAGGATAAGAAACAAGCTAAAGCATTGAGTCGAGCAAAAGATCAGTTAGGTCAGGCTCGTAAAACACTGGCGTCCTTAATGGATACGGTAGCGGCTGTGGAAGAGGACGAGCAACTCAATAGCCTTGCGCAACAACATCCGGATATTGCTCGTAGTGCACTTTTAGAAACAGCTCAACTTCACGAGGGTGACGAGACTAATCGAAAGTTATGGGAAGAATTCTTACCGAAGTGCCGGGAAGATATTCAGCGAGTGTATTCACGGCTGCATATAGAATTCGATGTGGAGTATGGCGAGAGCTTTTACCACGAAATGCTTCCTGGTGTTGTGGATGGTCTGCAACAACTTGGCTTAGCATCTGAAAGCGAAGGTGCTCAATGTATCTTTCTTGACGAATTTGACACGCCGATGATCATTCAGAAAAGTGATGGCGCATATCTGTATGCGACGACCGATCTTGCGACGATCGAATACAGAATGAAACAATGGAATGCAGATGAAATTCTTTATGTGGTGGATCACCGTCAGAGTGAGCATTTCCAAAAATTGTTTGCGGTTGCCAATGCCTGGAATGCTCCGGATGTGAAAATGCATCACATTAGTTTTGGTACGGTTCTCGACGAAACAGGCCGTCCGTACAAAACACGCTCTGGTGACGCTGTTGGATTGGAAGGACTGTTAGACGAAGCAGTTCGTAAGGCGTTGGAAGTTGTTTCAGCCAATGACGATAACAAGCCAGGTGGACCGGAACTGGATGACCCAACGCGTCAGCATATTGCTGATGTGATAGGCCATGGAGCCATTAAATATGCAGATTTATCTCATAATCGAACCAGTGATTACGTCTTCAGTTATGACAAAATGATGGCGCTCGAAGGTAATACTGCAACCTATATGCAGTACAGTTATGCGAGGGTTCAAAGTATCTTCCGTAAAGGGGATGTGGATATATCCGCGTTACGAGCCAATGATCAGGATATAGTTTTGGGGCATAAGGCCGAGCGGGCGTTGGCGATGATGATCCTGAGGTACTCTGAAGCGCTCGAAAACGTCGTTGATGACTATCGTCCGAATCAGCTAACCAATTACCTGTTTGATCTGGCCAAACGCTTTTCGTCATTTTTCGAGCAATGCCCGGTACTCAAAGCTGAGGACGAATTAGTGAAGCAGAGCAGGCTCAGGCTGTGTGACTTAACCGGCCGAGTGATCGCTCACGGGTTAAGTCTGTTAGGTATCCGGGTTGTAGACCAAATGTAATCAACCTTCCTAAGGAGCTCTCGCGAAGGATTGTGGGAGAATAAAAAGTATGGCGAAGCAGCACGCGTTACAAACGACAGACGAGCGTGAACGAGCATTGCTTGCTGCCTATGCCATGTTTTCAAGTCAAAGCAGAGGACGTCGTTATGAAGAACCCGACCATCCCTACCGCAGCGCATTCCAACGGGATCGCGACCGAATCGTGCACAGTGCAGCCTATCGCCGCTTGAGTGGTAAGATGCAGGTTTTCACAGGTGATATGGGTGATTATCACCGCACGCGCCTGACGCATACACAGGAGGTGGCTTCGATTGCCCGAACGATGGGACGGGCGTTGCGACTTAATGAAGATTTAGTCGAAGCGCTGGCGTTATTTCACGACATCGGGCACCCGCCCTTTGGGCATGCAGGTGAAGATGCATTGGCTGAATGTTTAGCTGAGAACGGTGGTTTTTCTCATAACCAGTATGCCCTGACACTTGCCGAAGAACTAGAAACTCGTCACCAAAGTTTTCACGGACTCAATTTGACACGAGAAGTACTGGAAGGCCAGGCGACACGTGTTGACAAGCAATCCTCCGGAATACAGCCATTACTGGAAGCTCAGGTCGTTGAGGCTGCTGATTCAATGACTTATGATGCCCACGACGTTGATGATGCATTGAAATTGGGGCTGGTGACACTCGAAGAAGTTCACGAACAGGATATGATTCGAATTTGTGTCGAGATTATCAACCAACGTGGGTTAAATTTGGGTCCCTCTGAGTACATTCGGGCCTTGATTCATACAATGGTGGATTGTCAGGTGACAAATGTCCTGGAAAACGCAGGTCCGTTTTTGGAGCAGGCCGCATGGATATCACACGATGATGTCAGACAATCTGATTATCGTATCGGTACGGTTGGGGAACTCGCCGAGGCGAAGCGGGCGATGGAAGCGTTCCTATACGAGCGGGTTTATCGTCATCCGGAGTTAATTAAAACGCGTGAACGGGCTCAATCTCAAATTCATGCCCTGTTTGATACATTTGTGGCCAATCCGGATCCTCTACCGGAAAGATTCAAAGATCGTATCGACGTGGTAGGGTTGCATCGCAGTGTAGGCGACTATATTGCTGGGATGACGGATCGATTCTTTGAACAGCAATTCATTGGTTTTGTTGTTTAATATCGGCAAAAGACTTCTGGTATCTCCGTCGATTCAGTTTTAGAATCGGTCTTATATTTATTGCCTCTCTCAACGGCCACCTAAGAGTGTGGAGTTGTAGAAAAGATTATCTAGATTTTATTCGTTAGCCCTCACGATCGTGCATGGACTGACACAAATTCCATTTTTTTATATAGGGCAACTTTATCATGGTTTTATGGGTGCTGCGCGCAGTATTCATGGCGATCGCTTTTGGCGCCGGAATATCTATCGTCACGCAAGATACAGAAAATTCTCAGGGGCTGGTTACCGGAATCACTCTTATCGTCGCTGCTGCGGCTATTGTCTCCTTTGACATTCTGATTCGAAAAAAACCGATCGACGTCATCTCGTGCAGCTATTTTGGGATCGTCGTTGGGTTATTCCTTACCTACATCGTCGGTGTGGCGATTGATCCGATTTTGACTTTTTCCAAAGTGCAGGATGTAGAGCATACTCGCGGGATGTTGAATCTGCTGCTTGCGATTCCATTGTGTTACATTTGTACCTCTTTCCTATTGCAAACCCGGAACGACTTTAGATTTATCATTCCCTATGTCGAGTTTGCCAAGGATGTGAAAGGGAATAAACCGCTGATCCTTGATACGTCAGTTGTGATTGATGGTCGAATTGCAGATCTGGTCGGTACAAATATCATTGATAGTCAATTAGTGATGCCCAAGTTTGTATTGGCAGAGTTGCAAAACATAGCCGATAGTAGCGATAAAATGCGTCGTACCCGGGGACGCCGTGGTCTCGATATTCTCAAACAGCTGCAATCAAATCCGGATGTTGACCTGTTGATTGATGAACGCGAAAGCGAGGCAATGAAAGGGCAGCCTGTCGATTCTAAACTCGTGTTGCTTGCTGAAGAGCTGAACGGGAAAGTCGTCACAGGTGATTACAATTTGAACAAAATTGCGACGCTGCAGAATGTACCAGTCATTAATCTAAATGACATTATGAATGCACTTCGTCCGGTGTTTCTCCCCGGCGAGGAATTTAAGGTGAAGATTGTCAAGGAAGGTGAAGGCGACTCACAGGGAGTAGGTTATTTAGACGATGGTACGATGATCGTTATTGAAGGTGGGCGAAGGCATTTGCAGGAAGTGGCAAATGTTTCCGTTACCAGCGTCTTACAAACCAGCGCCGGCCGCATGATTTTTGCCAACTACGAAGGCGTAGCCTGAGCTTCGGGCTGAAAACTTGAATCGCTGAATTCACTTTGGTACGTTGAAGGATGGCCGGCAGATACCTGTGGTCAACAGGGGGCTTGAATTTTTCATAGCCAGTCGTACGACGAGCGATGGAGTTGTACGATCTTAGTGTGGCCGGCGGGATACGAGTAATTTAGGCACTGGCAATGGCGACGAGTCACACGGAAATAATGAATGCCGTGGAACACAAGACTGCACGCAGTCAGATATCGATACGTGGTGCGCGGGTCAATAACCTCAAGGATGTCAATCTCGACATCCCCAGAAATAAACTGGTAGTAATCACCGGCCCAAGTGGCTCGGGGAAAAGTTCGCTTGCATTTGAGACATTATATGCCGAAGGACAACGGCAATATATTGAAAGCCTGTCTGTGTACGCTCGGCAGTTTCTAAATCAAATGGAACGCCCGGATGTGGATATCATTGAAGGCCTCCAACCGACCATTTGTATTGACCAGCGTCAGGGGCTGCAGAATCCCCGTAGTACGGTGGCCACCGTGACAGAGATCTATGATCACCTGAGGCTGCTGATGGCTAGGCTAGGAGCTCCGGTATGCTATGAATGCGGAGAATCCATCAGGCAGCAGTCGCATGAGCAAATTCAAGATGCTCTGATGGCGATGCCGGAAGGTACTAAATCGATGATTATGGCCCCCATGGTTCGAGGGCGCCGTGGACAGCACAAAGATACTTTGGAACAGATTCGCAAGGTGGGATTCGTGCGAGCGCGTATCGACGGAAATGTTTACGATGTGGATTCTTTTCCTGAACTGGCTCCTCGAAAAGTACATCACATAGATGCAATCGTCGACAGGGTGATTATTCGCCCCGGAGTCCGAGCTCGGATCGGTGAATCAATCAAGCTGGCCTTGGAGTATGGCGAAGGATTGATGATGCTTTGTTCCTATCATCTTCATGACGAGAATGATGAGGATCAGGGCGGGGAGTGGCGAGATACACTTTTTAGTTCCAGGTATTCCTGCCCAAACTGTAATATCAGCTATGAAGAGGTGGAGCCACGTACATTTAGTTTTAATAGTCCCTACGGCGCATGCCCTGAATGTGAGGGATTAGGCCAATCCTACCAATTTGATCCGGAGCAGCTTGTACCGGATGTTGACCTGACATTGGCAGAGGGGGCCATTGCTGTATTTCAAGGCGCGACTCCAAAGCGACTTCAACAGTACGAAGAGTCAATTCATGAATTTCTGAAATCCAAAAAAGTTGATCCTGAACTGCCGGTCGGAGAATGGCCTGGAAAAATTCAAAACCAGTTTTTCTATGGAGTTGGACGAAAGTATTCCGGCCTGATTGGCATGGTGGAGAAAGAATTTGCAACGACAACGAGTAAACCAAGACTGGAAGAATTGGAGTCCTATCGGGACATTGTCGTTTGTAGTCATTGTGAAGGATCCCGGCTTCGGCCGGAAGCAACGAGTGTGAGAATTGGTGGGCTTAATATTCATCAAATTGTCAAATTGCCCATCAACGAGTCCAGAGAGTACTTTGAATCGCTGCAGTTCAATGAACAGGACGAGTTGATAGGTCGACCGATTGTCAACGAGATCATTCATCGTCTGCAGTTCTTGGCCAAAGTCGGAGTCGATTATTTGACGCTTGATCGGTCCGCTGACACGTTGAGTGGAGGTGAAATGCAGCGAGTACGATTGGCCAGTAGCATCGGTTCAGGGTTGGTAGGTGTTTGTTATATTCTTGACGAACCTTCTATAGGTCTGCATCCACGGGATAATGATCGACTTATACAATCATTAAGAGATCTCCAGCAGCTGGGTAACACGGTTGTTGTGGTTGAGCATGATGAAGCCACTATGCGGGAGGCAGATCAAATAATCGACGTCGGACCAGGAGCCGGGCAGGCTGGCGGAGAAGTGATCGCTCAGGGGTCACCAGCGGAAGTTCAGGCCAACGGTGATTCAGTGACTGGCCAGTATCTTGTCGGTGCCAGACAGATCGCAGTGCCTTCCAAACGGAGGAAAGTGAAAAAACGTAAACAGATTAGCCTTGAACGCGCAACGACTAATAACTTAAAGAGCGTTTCGCTTCGTATTCCATTAGAGACGTTTGTATGTATTACCGGCGTGTCCGGGTCCGGAAAGAGCTCACTTATCAATGAAACATTGGCAAGAGCTATTACCAGATTCCTAGGTAATAAATGTCCAAAACCGGGTTCCTTTGGAGAATTGAAGGGCGTTGAACATATTGACAAACTGGTTCAAATTACACAAACCCCAATCGGGAGAACTCCTCGCAGCAATGCAGCTACGTATACCGGTGTCTTTGATGAGATTAGAAAAGTCTTTGCTCAAACCAGAGATGCTAAGCAACGTGGTTATAAAGCAAACCGATTTAGTTTCAATGTCAAACAGGGGCGGTGTAATAGTTGTGATGGACAGGGAGTTCAGAAAATTGAAATGAACTTCTTACCTGATATGTATGTGAGCTGTGACCAATGTCATGGAGCCAGATTTAATCGGGCGACATTACAGGTGCGCTACAAAGGGTTGACGATCGCCGATGTACTGGACTTATCAGTCAGTGAAGCAGTTGGATTCTTTGAGAATTTTGAGAGTATCCATAGGACATTAAAGTGCCTTCAAGATGTTGGCTTGGGGTATCTGAGATTAGGACAACCGTCTACTACTTTATCGGGAGGCGAGGCACAGCGTGTGAAACTGGCAACTCAACTGGCTCGAGTGGATACCGGTAATACGATGTACCTACTCGACGAACCTACAACCGGCTTGCACTTTGAAGACATACAGCGGCTTCTCAGTGTACTGGGCCGGTTAGTTGACCGGGGTAACACGGTCGTCGTGATCGAGCACAATCTGGATGTTATCAAGTGTGCAGACTGGATTGTGGATCTGGGTCCTGAAGGAGGCGTAGGTGGAGGGGAGATTGTTGCTGCTGGATCTCCTGAGGATGTTGCCGTCGACCAAAAGAGCTACACTGGGCAGTGTTTGCAAGGCGTTCTGAAAGGCGATATAAGATGAAGGCAATACTGTTAGTTGCTTTGGGAGGCATGATCGGAGCGGTTGCAAGATTTTTGGGAACTGCTGCGGCGGAAAAGGTTTTCGGAGATGGTTTTGCTTACGGCACGCTTGTAGTAAATGTCGTCGGATGTTTGGGCATCGGATTCCTGGCTGGTTGGGGATTGATCCTTTCCGACAACAATCTTCATGTGCGGCTATTCGTTATCACCGGAATGTTAGGGGCACTGACAACTTTTTCGACTTTTGGCTGGGAGACAGTCCAATATCTACAAGATGGTCGTTGGCAGCTGGCATTCGTAAATATTTCGTTAAATCTATTGATCGGGGTGGCCGCTGTCCTGGGTGGTTTCGCTGCCGGCCAGTCCTTGTTTAGTAAAGCAATTTAATATGTAAATCGTTCTAGAATAATTCGATTTATGCGATTCTAGCGATTCTAGGGCTTATCTGTACTTCGCCGCTTGCATGAATTCAGTGCTTGCAATAATCTAAACTGAATAGGACGCTCATGCGATGCTCGGTAGGGGGGGATCCGCAAAAATTCGAGTCAAACGGCGGTTTGTTTTCGTATTTAACGAGATGTGTGGGTAATAATTAATTCAATAAGAAAACTACGTTGATATTCGTTTCCGGTTAAGGGGACAGGAGTAGAAAATGGCAACCATAGATAAGGCATCCGAAACGGACTTTATGGCAGGTTCCGACATTTTGGTCGAAGCCTTGATACGTAATGGTGCTGACGTTGTCTTTGCCTATCCAGGTGGTTGTAGCATGCCTTTGCATCAGGCATTGTTGCGTAATGAGGACAGGATCCGTACGATTTTACCACGACATGAGCAAGGTGGCGGATTTGCGGCGCAGGGCGTCTCGCGCACGACCGGTGTTCCGGGCGTGTGTATTGCCACCAGCGGTCCAGGGGCTACCAACCTGGTTACCGCGATTGCGGATGCCAAATTGGACAGTATTCCTTTGATAGCGATTACGGCTCAGGTTCCAACTCCTGTCATTGGCTCCGATGCATTTCAGGAAACTCCGATGGTGGAAGTTTGCCGTGGAATCACAAAGCATCATTATCTGGTTACCGATGTCAAAGATTTAGCTCGTGTAGTCAAAGAAGCATTTCATATTGCCACGACTGGTCGTCCCGGACCTGTACTTATTGATATTCCTAAAGATATTCAGCTGTCTCAATGTCCTGTGGATTGGGATGTCGAGATGAATTTGCCTGGCTATCGTTTTGGTGTGATTGATGAACCACCTGCCGAGCAGCTGAAGCAGGTGGCGGCAGCTATCAAGCATGCGAAGCGACCACTGATCTATGCTGGTGGCGGAATCATCACGGGTGAAGCAACCAATGAATTACGTGAATTGATCGCCAAAACTGAAATCCCAACGACTTTGACCGTGATGGGGCTGGGGGCACTTCCGGCAACTGATCCGTTGTGTATGGATATGCTTGGCATGCATGGAGCGATCTATGCGAACTGGGCTGTCAGGGATTGCGATTTGTTGATTGGGTTGGGAGTCAGATTTGATGACCGAGTGACAGGTAAACTGGAAAAGTTCGCTCGCAATGCAAAGATCGTTCATATTGACATCGATCCTTCAGAACTCAATAAGAATAAACCTGCTCATATCCCCGTTGTGAGTGACGTGAAAATCGCGTTGCAGCGACTGATACCGTTGGTCGACCACAAGGATGATATTGATGATTGGCGAGCTCAGTGCCGTAGCTGGAAACAGGAAAATCCACTGACATATGATCACTCATTTGATGGAATCCTACAACAGCATGCGATTGCTGAATTATCACGAATTACTCAGGAACGTGACACGGTAATTACGGTAGGAGTGGGCCAGCATCAGATGTGGGCTGCTCAGTTCTACCAGTTTACGAAGCCACGAACCTGGCTCTCCAGTTCCGGTCTGGGAACAATGGGATTCGGATTGCCTGCAGCGATGGGAGTTCAGGCTGCTCATCCTGATAAGCTCGTGATTGATATCGATGGAGACGGTAGTTTCCAGATGAATATTCAGGAGTTGGCTACGTGTAAGTGTGAAAACTTGCCGGTCAAGGTTTTGTTGTTGAATAACCAACACCTGGGGATGGTTGTTCAGTGGGAAGATCGATTCATGGAAGGGCGTCGCGCGCACACCTACCTGGGACCGATCGGAGATGATGAGGCTCGCGGAAAAGGAACCAGTGCTTACGCGGTGGAACGTTATCCGGACTTTGTACAAATTGCTAAAGGCTATGGTTGTGGAGCCGCATCCGTATCGAGAAAAGAGGATCTTGAGGCAGCCTTGCTTGAAATGATTGAGTACGACGGGCCTTTTGTACTTGATGTGGAAGTTCCCTATCAGGAACACGTTCTGCCAATGATCCCATCCGGTGGCAGTGTGGATGATATGATTACGGAATAGTTAGTGATCGCACACAACATCAACCCGGTCCTGGTGATCGGGTTTTTTTATCGAGCCAGAAAAGATGAACGATTCCAAAGTTCCTAAACTTGCCCTGCACTGGCAAATACTTATAGGTATGGTAACTGGCGGGGTGATTGGTGTATTGCTAAATCTCAATGCTAGAGAATATACGGTCACTCTGGACGGAGTTGAGGCGGGTTCCTACACGCGAGTGGAATTGCAAGATGTCAATTCAATGGTATTGATTTCAGCTTTTGCCGGAAGTGAAAAGGTAAGTAGTTTTGTTGTTGGAAAATCCCCCGCCTATTCCGACATCACACACTCCGATATGGAGTCCTTTCGAAAAGATGAGCCTGAGTTGTATCGTTTGTTCCAGGACTATGGGAGAAGCTGGGCGCGTTGGGTGAGTGATTGGACGGATCGCTTAGGTGATCTTTTTTTGAGAATGTTAAAAATGGTTGCGATACCATTAATCGTATGTTCGCTGACTTCCGGTGTACTGGGACTAGGCAAAGCCGAACGAATTGGGAGAATGTTCGGCAGAACGATGGGGTATTACTTGTGCACCAGCTTTCTCGCCATTGTGACAGGACTCCTATTCGTCAACTTGATTCAGCCTGGAGATCGTTCAGAATCAGCTGTGACTGTGGCGACAGATGCAGTGGTTAAGTCCGCAGAACCAATCTCGGTTATGCTATTTTCTCAGTTGGAAAAAATGGTGCCTACCAATCCAATTCAGGCGTTAGCAGAAGGCGATTTCCTGTCGATTATAAGTTTTACTCTGATGTTTGCTCTGTGTGCATTGCTAGTAGGAGGAAAGACTCTCGCCACTGTTCGAAATAGTGCAGAGGCTGGCTTTGAAGTGATGATGAAAATGACCATGGCAGTTATTGCTCTGGCACCGTTTGGCGTCTGTTTTCTTATGCTAAACGCAACGGCAATGAATGGGGCAGATGTATTTATCCCCCTTGTATGGTACATGTTAACTGTATTACTGGCGTTGTCGTTCCATGCATGTATAACTCTGCCGCTGATTGTAAAGCTGATAGCGAAACGGAATCCACTTGAGTTTGCCCGATCGATGAGCCCTGCTCTTCTCACAGCCTTCAGCTCGGCCTCGAGTAACGGAACTTTACCACTGACAATGGCGAGTGTTGAAAAACGAGCTGGCGTAAGTAACCAAACCAGCTCCTTTGTATTGCCCCTCGGAGCCACGATTAATATGGACGGAACGGCTTTGTATGAAGCAGTTGCCGTGCTGTTTATCGCTCAGCTTAATATGACAGAGCCACTCTCTCTCGGCTTGCAGATCACAGTGGCTCTGACGGCATTGCTGGTGAGTATTGGAGCTGCCGGGATACCTCATGCCGGTCTAGTGATGATGGTCATTGTTCTGCAGGCAGTGGGTCTGCCACTGGAAATGCAGGGCTTGATTTTGGCGGTGGACCGCGTTCTGGACATGTTCAGGACCAGCGTCAATGTTTGGAGCGATTCCTGCGGCTGTGCTGTCATTGATCGGTTTAATGACTCGCTGAGCGAATCTGCCCCGGCTTAAAACTTCACCATGAATGCGCGTCGCGATCGGACCCGGGGGCGAACCTCACCACAGACGATGACCGGATATCCCCGCCAAACAGTGACGTTTGTCACAACCGGCGGCCAGATCCCCCCATGGGGATCGCCAGTCGGGTCGTCACCGACCTGTTTTGGAAAATCCATCGCTTTACTCCAGCTGTCCTGTTTCAGGTTATAAGCAAGCACGCTAGCGGGAAATCCTGGGTGGGCGTCTTTCAGTGTGTCGGTCTGTGAGGCTAGTTCACCATGATCTCCGGAAATTACCAGAAGCGAGTTCTTTGTGGTAATGGCTGGAGTTGGAGCGGCTACTGCTGGTCGCGGCAACGACGCAGTCGGTCTCCAGCGTTGTGTTGTCAGGTCATAGGCAAAACCATCCTGAAGGTATTGCCGACTGACTTTACCATCTGCGCCTTTGACCAGGTTCGTGCCAGAGAAGAGGCAGAGCGTATTCTCGAGAATGCCGGCAATCGCCAGCATTCTCGGAGCTCCTGGCCACGGTTCAAGTTCTTCCCATTTCCTCTTTTCTACCGGTAGCGTTAGATTTAGCTTCCAAAATACTTTAGCAGCTGTGGTGTCGGTGGGAGCATGAAGGCCCCCTAACAGATAGACCACTCCCTGATGAAGGACTCCTGTGCCATTGGCCAGTGAAGCTGGCAGTGATGGAAGGTCAGTAATGGAAACTCGTTTTTTGTTTAGTGTCAGGATGAAACAGTCAGCTATATGTTCCTGACTATCGCCGCCTCCGATACATAGCACTCCGTGAGGAATATCGCTAGCTAAAGAACGGTCGTCTTCTAACAAGTTAAACGAAAGTCCGTAAGCGAGTGGGCGAGGAAGCTTGCCTGGGATCTTTCTCCATTTTCCATCCGGTTTGTCGAGTACAAAGATGGAATCATACCAGACTTTGTCCGTTTCCCACCTCGGTTTATCCGGAAAGTTTGCTCCGCCGGCAACCAGCAAACGGCCATCACTGACACCGACGTAAGGCGCTGCAAAGCCTTCGGCGTCAGAGATTGGAGATAACTCGTGAAATGTCTGACTGCAGGCCATCGAAGTCAGGCAAAGACAAAAGGCAAGATTAAGAGGGAGTGCAAATTGTCGCGGGATCTGATTCAAGTAATTCACGGTCTTCTTTCTTACTGATGAGATTATCTGTTTGTAACCAGAGATAGATAGGCTGAGGCGCGTGCGATGTTAACGATTACATTAACCTATTCCGACGTTCTGGTTTTGAGGTCCATGAGCGTCCAATTGTCGTCGACTAACTGAGCTGGGAGCGTGCGATCGTCGCGTTTCGGTTTGTCTTGAGTGGAATGCTTCATAACATCCTTAATGCTCCTGGGATTTTATTCTGCGCATTATACAACAAGCGTTGCCATGGCCGGGTATGACGTTCCTGTTGATAGCCATCATGGTGCATGAAAAATGCCTTCACAACATTAGGTTGTGAAGGCATCGATTCTCCAGGTATTTCGCCCGAGCTAGTTTTGTTTGAACTTAAAGATCTCTCCACCACGCAACTGGGTTGTAAAGTAAACTTCACCATCCTGATCTTCACCAAAGGTGATGATTGGAATGTTTTCCCCTGCTGAGGACTTGTTAGCAATCTCGTGATTGGCAATGACCTTGCCTGATTTGTAATCGTGTTCCAGAGCCCAAATGCGTCCGGAGACATAATCTGCATACACATACATGCCGTTGAGGCTTGGTGCTGCCTGACCGCGATAAACAACTCCACCGGTAATCGACTTGCCGGTTTCGTGATCGTATTCAAAGATCGGATCGATCAAATCAGCACGCGGTCCGGAACCCTTTTCACCAGATTCCGTGACGTATGGGTGATTGCCTTCACGTAGGTTCCAGCCATAGTTACCACCACGTTTGACGATATTGATTTCTTCCCACAGTTTTTGCCCTACATCAGCTGCGTAAAACGTTCCTGTGACTCGATCAAACGAGAGTCGCCATACGTTGCGGAATCCAAAAGCATAAATTTCAGGTTGAGCCCCTTCCTTCGTGACGAACGGATTAGATTTCGGGACGGCGTAGTTTTTGCCTTCGTCTTTGTTGTCGACGTCAATTCGCAAGATACTTCCATTCAGAGTACTTAGGTTTTGACCATTCTTGAGAGGGTCGCCACCTTTCCCACCGTCACCTAAAGCGATGTAGAGATATCCGTCCGGGCCAAATGCTAGCGTTCCACCATTGTGATTCCAAAAGGGTTGAGGGATGCGAATCAGTTCTTCTTCATAAGTTGGATCCGCCTTGTCAGGATTATTCTTTGATACACGGAAGCGGCTCACAACTGAGGTGTGTTCAGCATCTGCAGTGGTGTAAAAGAGGAAGAATTCTCCGTTTTCCTTATAATTTGGATGCATGGCAAAGCCGAGCAGGCCTTCTTCATTTTCTTTATCCTTGTAGGTGACCTGTTCTTCATGATCGAAGAAAACAGCAGCTTCTTCGACTTCAGAATTCTTGTCGAAGACATGGACCGATCCCAGCTGGGAGGCAACAAAGATTCGGTTGCTACCATCCCCGGCGTGAGTGATCACGATAGGTCGGGCAATTCGTAAGTTCGGAAATGCAGATTCGATTGACACTCCCAAATCGGCTGCACTGACTGCCAGCGTGGAAAAAATCATCGCCACGACAGCAAGAGTTCTCATAATAAGACTACGCATGGAAAAATGTCCTTTTAAGAAGTGTGACTAGTCGTCAACTTTGATGAGTTCAATTTTGAAGATCAGGGTGGAGTTAGGTCCAATATCGCTACCCGCTCCGCGTTCACCGTATGCCAGATTCGATGGAATATATAATTCCCATTGATCCCCTTCTTTCATGAGCTGCAGTGCTTCCGTCCAACCCGCGATGACTTGAGTCACTCCGAAGGTAGCTGGAGCTCCACGCTTGTAGGAACTGTCGAACACAGTGCCGTCGAGTAATCGGCCTTCATAATGAGTGGTGACTTTCGATGTTGGTTTAGGAGTTGCGCCATCACCAGTTTTGACCACCTTGTACTGCAGACCACTTTTCGTTACTTTGACTCCCTCTTTCTTGGCGTTAGCAGCGAGAAAAGCTTCGCCCTCTTTCTTGTTGTTTTCTCCGGCTTTCGCAGCTTTTTCGCCAGCCATCTTTTGAAGAGCCTGTTGGAATGCAAGAAAGGCTGCTTGTAGTTCCTGATCAGTCTTCTCAACTTTGTCTGTTGAAGCGTCTGTTACTCCTTTGATGAAAGCTTCAAGATTGAGATTAACTCCTTGGGCTTTCATATTGTTCATGAAGTTCACGCCGAATGCATAGCTACCGTCTTTGACGACGTCGGCAACAGGTGCCGATTTTTCTTCGTCCTGTGCAAAAGCCGGGACGCTGATGAGGCTCAGCAGTAGGCACGATGCGATTAGTTTGTTAAACATGAAATTGTCCTTTCTGGGTCGAATCAATAAGCGATTCGACAATCGGTTTCGCCTACGAAACTCTGGATTGTTATTTAAATGTCGCTATGCCGAAAAACGAAATAACGCATAGATTCACATTCTTTTTCCCGTCGATAGGAAACATCCTTTCAACAGGTGAAACGTCTATTTTAAGGCAGGTTGACCGGAAATACCATTGGCAGTGCTTGCGAATCGTTGGGCATTACCGGGCAGATTTTTCACGGTGATACTGATAGCCGGGGATGAAAAAGCAGGCAGCGGACACAACTCCGAAAAGAATGAGGCTGTATTTGGGAAAGATTGCCATAAGCAAGCCGGTGGCAAACAGAGCGAATGCTTGCGAGTAGAATTTACCAGTTAATATTCCGGCTTTTACCATGAATACCATGCCACTGATAAGTCCTATTACTGGAGCCGCTTCGAGCACGTCGAGTCCCATTAGATATTCAATCGGAAACAGGAGTCCGATGGCTATTAAACTTGCTGCCCAGGCATGGGCGATCTGCCTTTCGACGAACAGTACAGGCCCAAGTTTTTGCCTTAGTTTCCAAAATACGGCGGCCCATGCTCCAAGGCCTACTGTCCACATCCCAGAGTAATATAGGCGGTTGTTGACGTCTGCCAGAAACATCACATTAGTAAGAATACAGGTCAGTAGCAGAATCAGGCTGTGCCACATCCAAAGCAATCCCCAATTTTGCAAGACGGTCGCGTGATGTGTTTCTCCGAGCCATCGGGCAACGACGTCGCTCAATCTTCCGGAATTGGCTTTCATCGGCTCGTGATTTATATAAGCTTCTAGGTCATTTGCTAATTCGCGAGCCGAACTGTAACGAAGGTCTGCCGGCTTTTGCAGACATTTCAAAATAACCATCTCCAGGTTGCGATCTACAGCAGGATTAATGATCCGTGGTGCGACCGGTTCCTGTTCCAGTACAAGCATAATCGTATCCATCGGGGATGCCGCCTGGAAAGGTGGTCGACCGGTAACCATGTAATAAAGCATGGCACCTAATGAATAGATATCTGAATGCACACCTACGTCACCACGGGAACCTGCTGCCTGTTCCGGAGCCATGTAAGAAGGGGTCCCAAGAATGACTCCGGTTTGTGTAAGGCCCGACTCACCTGACGAATGCTTGGCAAGTCCAAAGTCGGTAATATGAGGTTCATGATTTTGGTCTATCAATATGTTTGAGGGCTTAAGATCCCGATGCAGCACTCCCCGGTTATGTGAATAATGCACGGCGCGCGCAACCTTTGAAACGATATCAGCAGCCTGCCGTGATCTGTAGAGTTCCTGCTGAACGAGATGACTTAGAGTTTGCCCCTCGATCAATTTCATTGAAAAGTAAGGGCAATTTTCGAGTTCTCCTACTTCGTAGACTGGAACAATTCCGCTATGATCGAGACGCGCTGCAGCTTGCGCTTCATGTTGAAATCGGTCACGTTGCTCGCGACTGGCCAGACGACCAGGCAAAATCATCTTGAGGGCGACTTCCCGATTTAGACTTTGTTGGGTTGCTCTGTAGACAATTCCCATTCCGCCACGCCCCAATTCCTCCAGAAGCTCAAAATCGCCGAGAGTACAGGGTAGTTCAAACGTCGTTGTTGCTTGAGATTTGACGTCAGACAATTCTTCCAATCGAAAAAAACTGCCGGCGACATCGGCTACGAGCATGACGGGAATCAATTCCCGTAGTTCCCTTTCGAATTCCGGGTACTGTAGATAGATACTGGCCGGGTTGATCGAATTTCCTGTTGAAATCTCCTGTTGTATTTGTTCCAGCACATTGACGATTTCTTCGTCATGTTTTTCTGAAGCATTCGAATCATGATCGGTAGGCGTGGACACGGCAAGTTCTAATGCCCGGATAAGTCATCCTGTTGAGGGATCAATTGGTTTCGGAGCTTGCGCAATGCACGCAAATATCGCATACTGGCTGCGGCCGGCTTCAGATCCAGAGCTTTCGAAATTTCATCGTTTGTCAATTGTTCGTAGTGTCGCATGATGATGATATCACGGTCTAATTCGTTGAGCTTTAACAAGGCTTCCTCCATACGACTTGCCATTTCATGGCGAGTTGCCAGAGCTGCGGGCGTTAAATCATCGTCACGCAACTGATTTTCCAGATTCATGGTACTATGATTGGCACCGCCCCCCTGGAATAGTCGACGCTCACGGTCGACACTTCGTTTGGCCGTCGTCCGATGGCGACGGTGAGCATCAATAATGCGGTCCTTCGCAATCTGCCTTAACCAGAGGTGAAAGTCGATCCCCGGATTTTGCAAATAACGATCAATCCGGCGATTGGCTTCGATCATAACATCTTGGACAACATCACTTACCCCTACACGCTGTCGGATCCGATTGTCGAGACGCATGTATACTAGACGCTGTACTGCTGAACGGTGTCGAAGGAGCAGTGCATTCCAGGCAGTCTGATCACCTTCTTTACGGCGGGCGAGCAGGTTTTGAGTCTGTTCATTTTCAGGCCACATGGGTTCTCTTTCAAGATAATTTAAGCTCTCGTGATGCCAGTTCTTGGTAAATGTCAGCATTCGAGGGTCAGGAAGTACGACCTATCTACCTGATAGTTAACCGCAATTGTAACAATCGGTTAACGGATTTTTTCACATTTAGTTGAAATTGCCTTGGCCGCCAAACGCCTAAATCGCCTTTGTTGGTAGGTCATATAGGGTTTTCCTATCCAGGCGAGCAGAGAACCTGGGTGAGAAAATACGGTAATTCTAAAGTGAACTTCGTCAGATTCTCGGTTCCAGTCTACATGAAACAATTCTTCGCCGGTTGCGATATGGCCATCCGTTGTTCCATACCCGAATCCGGCCTGCTGGATTTTCCCCTGCTGGCGGGACTGATCCAGTTTGTAAATGATACGTGCCGGGTTAATAGTCCATAATCCCATTGATCCAAAAACGACAACCACAGTATTGCCGCTTTCTATTTCAGGACTGAGGTATCTCAGATCGGCCATCGAGTGATTAAACATTTCCCAGTGCTCAATCGCGTCGGCGACTGCATTAAATACAGATTCTCCGGATCCCACATAGTACGAAAAACGGTCTAGTCGAAATCCTTTGGGAGCGTTTCCCGCATCGATGAGGTTTCTTGTCTGACCAACAAACGGATAATTGAAATCCAACGTTCTACAGGTTTTTAGGTAATGCTCAACCAAGGAGTCAGAAGGTTTTTTTCCAAAACGTATCATGAGCAGTGTTTCTAAGTAATAGACCTCAGCGAATCAATCGTTACGTTGTTACAACCGAGGAAATGTGGATTTATTAACGGCACTTCAATCGCTTTTTCAGATTGGTGCAGGTAAATCGCGTTTGCAAAAAACAAGACTGCCAATGAGATAACATAGAATTCCAAACCCCATTAATATGGAATGACATCCTAGTGCACTGAGGCGGAGCGAGCCTTCTAAACCGTATTGCCAAAATTGCCAGAACTGCTCCGGATCCTCCGTCAGCACATTGACGAGTCCCTCCGGGTCAAATGGATTGAAGAAGGTGAAATTTAACAGATAGTTGTACTCCGGTTTTGAGATTGCAAGAATTCTCAAAGTCTGCTGGAAAATAACGAATCCAACTGAAATGCCGACTGCTCTCCAGCGGTAACGATCGATACTGGAAATCATCGTCGCAAAACCACCCACAAAGATACCCATGGCAAAGATTACAGTTAATGCTGGAATGAAGTGCCAGACATTAACATAGTCTGACATCGGCTTATGAAGGATTGTTGGCTCGGCTGTGGAAAGAGGGATTTCGAGTGGCATGTATGGGATGGAAATTGAAGGTGGTTTGATGACTTCTTCAACCGTATTTGAGTGGACACTGACGACCATGCCTAACCAAGCTAAAGTCGCTAAAAGAAATGTTCCGACAGTTGTTACCAGAAACTGGGACCAGTATAGCCTGACTCGGGAAACGGGATTGCCTAAAAGCATCTCCATCGTACCTCGGTTAATCTGCCCGGCCACTGTATCTGTGCCTCGGGAAATAGTCCACGTTAGTATCACGAACAAAACGATTGGTTCGTTAAAGGTTCTCGCAACCCGGCCCGTGTAGGTGATCAAAGATGAGAATGGTACGGGGGAAAATTTTTCAAAGTCTTTGAAGTGCTTAATGATTTCTCGAAATTCTTCACTGCCGAGTAATGTGATGCTCCAGACACGTAAGACCATAAACCCAAACATCGCGAGGCCACATGTCAAAAAGACAGTTCGAGCTTGTAGTGTGTAGCGATAAATCAAAGCCTTCATGATTGCAATTCCCGCCGATCAGGATGGATTTGTTCATAGAGACTTCGAAGTCGTGTCGGTTCGATAACAATATCTGATAAATGACTTTCCTTTAGCCACTCCAGGCTTTCCAGTAAATGTCCTTTGATTTCCAGAGTGACTCTCTCACCTGTCTGCTCCAGAAGTTGAAGGTGATTCGTGAGGGAGTCAGGAATTGCAGGTAACGGTTGTGGCAGGCAACCGGTCAATCGATGTTGACTTCGTAAGGTAGTGAGGTCGGCCGTCGTGATAAGCTCACCATGTCGAAGAAACCCCACAGTATCGCTGATGGATTCTACCTCCTCGAGAATGTGTGATGAAAAGAGAATGGTCTTACCTTCTTCCCGTTTGCGTCGTAGTAGTCCGAGAATCTGCTGTCTGACAGTAGGGTCTAGGTTGGCCGTCGGCTCGTCCATAATAATCAGCGGTGCATCGTTTGCCAGTGTGATGGTGACAGCCAGTTTCTGACGCATTCCCGTCGACATTGCTCCAACCTTGCGGCTAATGTCCAACTCGAGAAAATCTGCAATTTCGAGGGCGTGTTGCATATTTCCGTCAGGCCGTAATGCAGTGAAAAGCTGTAGCAGTTTTTTTCCGCGATATTGGCGGTCCAGACGAGCATCACCTGGCAGGTAGGAAGTGATGTTGCGAACCGCTAGTGATTGTTGATGGCAATCTAAATCATTGATAAGGGCTCGGCCACTTGTAGGCGTCATAAAACCCATTAACAAGCGAATTAACGTACTCTTGCCTGCGCCATTGGGGCCTAGCAATCCGAAAATGGTACCTTGTCCGATTTGTAAACTGCAATTTTTCAGCGCAGAAAAAGAGCCAAATCTCTTTGATAGTTGATCGGTTTCAACAAAGCTCATAAAGCTCGGGCTCTAGGTTAGCTGGCAATCTGCATTTAGCCTTGTGCATTTAGCGATTAAACAGGAATGCTGGGTTGTTGATCAGAGCCCATGCAAGGTCCTGCAAGCCGGTTAGACGTTTGTTATCGAATTGAGGTTTGGCAGCAGCGACAACGGCTGCCAGTTCTTTATATTCACGATCCGTTTCAAGATACTTTGTTCGTAAGGCAGCCTTCTGGTCATCATTTCGCTCGGCAGCCGGTATTTTGAGTAAACCTGCCAGATCAGCAGGTAAGGTGTTAAGAGTGACAGGGCGAGGTGAATCAGAAACTGAAATTCGGAATTTACCAAGCTGGTGCATATTGTCAGAGTGGTTATTGAGAATCGTAATCGTGAGTAAGCTACCACCGTCCAGACCAACCTGTCCGTCTGTTTGGAAAACCGCAGTCTGGTTTTTACCTAACTCAGGAGAAATAGCCCATCCGGTTCCGGGATTCCCATCAATCGCCATTGCAACAGCATATCCTTGTTGACTAAAGGTTGCTGAGGGGCTTACCAGCTTGACTTTTTGCGCTTCCCCTTCTCCAGCAGCATTTTGGATGCTCACGTTGAATTCACTAACTACGAAATTTCCGTTGGCAGGTCTTCCAGGGCCTTTGCTGGGTAGTCGATCATCAGTGAGTGCTTCGAGTCGAATGGCAGTGATATTCTCCACATTCGTCTTTAATTTGAGGGTATACGTGGACTTTTCATTAGTACCGGTTGCTAAAAGCGATCCATCTTCCTGTAACTCTAGCTTCGTATCCTTGTCGGTCTCTGCCGATGTTACTTCCACGGGTAACCAGCGGTTTGTTTTCTGTAATGCAGCTTCCCAGACAGCCTGCCGTTCCGGGATGATTTTTTCTAATTTATCGAGCTCGGCTTTGAGTTCGAGGTAATCCGATCCGGCTTTCTCAAAACATTCCTGGATGACGATGTTGACTTCCTGTTCGGTGGGATATCGTGATAGGAACCTTAGGAAGGCTTCTTCAATCAAAAGTGCGTCGTCTTCGATTTCACTTTCAAGCTTTACCAGATCATTTCCTCCATCTCCAATAGCATTGGCAACCGTGGGGCCGTTGACGAGTTTCATAATTGGGCCAAGCACCATGCTACTGGACCGTTCGCATTCACACGCACTTTCTCGAACAGGTCGTCCGAAATCGTCCAGGAATGGAACTGCGACGCCAACATCAGGTAACTCAGCAGCTCTGAATCCGCGAGGTACACCGGCGATGGCTGGTACTGAGCCACAGGCAACGTGGATGGTATCGAAGAGCACTTCAGCGGGAAGCCGTCGGGCAATAGCGTGAGAATAATTTATTTGGTCATCTTCATTCCATTCGTTAGTTTTCACAGAATGCTGATACGTACGTGACTTTAAGATCGTTTTAAGAATGTGTTGTACGTCGAACCCGCTTTCAACAAAATCTGTAGTCATGGCATCCAGTAATTCAGGATTGGTGGGCGGGTTACCGGCACGAATGTCATCGATAGGCTCGATGATTCCACTGCCGAACATATACCCCCCACAATCGATTGACATAGCTTGATGCAAAGTACTGATTCTTTGACGACGTCATCCATTGGGCCAGTTGTTCGAGTCGCGGAGCGGAGGATTCAAGAGTGTCTTCATGCTCGAATGGGAATGAAGGCGGGGAAACCTGTCCGGTAAGCGCATGATTGATTTCACCGCTTCCCCGATCAAAAACGACTTCAACAAGTGGAGTTGCTCCTTCTACTGCGGACCCACCAATTCGTTGCCCCTGGAATGCAGGATCTTCTTTACGGCCGATCTGAGCGAAATAGGCTGCCAGATTGTAATATTGATCCTGCGTCCAGCGTTCGAATGGATGATCATGACACTTGTTGCAGTTAAAGCGAACAGCCAGAAATAGGTGAGTTGTATTCTCCATCAGAGTTTCGGGATCACGAATAACTTTGTAATACGAAGCAGGCGGATTCTCGAGATTAGATCCGGTTCCGGTCAGTACTTCCTGGGCAAATTGATCGTATGCTTTGTTCGTTGCAATAGAATGTTTGATCCAGTTTCTCAGAGAGATGGCTCCCTGTTCGCCCAGAAACTTACGATTAACCTGCAGTAAATCAGCCCACTTGTTAGTCCAGTGTTCAACGTACTGCTGGCTGCCAACAAGCGTATCAATTAACGAACTACGTTTTTCACGAGACGGACGCATATCGTTTAGAAACTCGCGCACGTTGTTCGCTGTCGGAGGCAAACCGGTAACGTCGATATAGATTCGTCTTACGAATTCTTCATCGGTACAAATGTCACTTGGCAATACCTTTACGCGTTGCAGTTTGTTGTAAACGTGTTGATCAATGTAGTTGTAATGCTCTGGTTCCTCCCAGGCAAAACCAGATCGGTCGCCCATCACAGTCAGGGTGGTAGCAGCGTAGTTGCCTTCATAGCGAATCAAAACTGGTCCTTCACCACGTCTTAGTACGGTTAAGAGGCCATTTTCGTCTGCTTCGATAACTTCAATATTCCCACTTTCGATAAATGCTTCTCGTGAAACGTCACGAATTGTTCCGTCAGAAAATGTAGCCATGACCGTCATTTGTTGTTTCATGCCGGCTCGTGGAATAATTGGGTTTTTAGGAAAAACATCGATGGAAGTGACACGAGCGACTTCCTGGTCGAGCTTCGCTCCGCCTGTAATCCAGGCTCGGATGGTTTTGTAGTAACGAGAATCGACTTCCGTGCGAACTCCTCCTACATGCGGTATAGAGCCGGTGGCTTTCAATAGCATCAGACTTTGATCCGGAGCTGCTCGATTGAATCGCCGGGCTCCGATATCGTCGGTCAGAGCACGGTGGTCGTACAATTCGTCATAGCCGCGAAGAGAAAGCTTGAAGGCCCCTTTTCCATCCTTGGCTCCATGACAGGTTCCTGCGTTACAACTCATTTTTGAAAGGACAGGCTGAACGTCACGAACAAAATCAGACGAAGGAATCTCAACAGATGAAACGCTTACTTCTAACTGAACTGTCGCATCACCAAAGCGAAATTTGATCTGTTCCGTACCCACGCTTTGCGGAGTGACTTGCCCGTCTTGTGAAACCAATACGTGCTGTGGATTGCCCTCGACATTGGTCATTCGTGTAAGGTCGGCGATTTGCCCACTCTCCAGATTCCCTAAAATAAGAATCTGGCGGTAGTCCTGACTATTTTTCAGTTCAATAGACTTCGGAAAGATCTCAATGGATTCAATCGTCAGGCCCTCAGGCAATGACTCCACAGCAGCATCTTCCTGAGCTGGCAGTAGACTGCTGAAAATAAAGAGAAGGGGGAGTGAGAGACTGAACTTTTTCATGATATTGCTAAGTCGTCCTTAAGACATCCTGCGTATGGTGATATTTTGATCAATGTTGGTTAGCTGACGGTTTAATCTGCTGCGCCGGCTACGGTCGTTTCGATGTTAACGGGTACGAACGATTTGATGATCTTGCCAGTGGCAACTTCAATCAGATGAACTTCTCCACTGAATCCGGCTGCTGCGACGGTGTTTCCGTCAGGATGAAATGCAACCGAAAAGATTCCACCGTCTAAATCCACCGAGGAAATTTCTTTGGCATCTTCATAGTTTGCGATTTTGACCTGACCGTCGCCGTTAAAACTACTGCCCGAAACAATTTTGGATCCATCTTTGCTAAATTGCGTGCTAAAGACGCGACCTTTCAATGCCGGGTATGCACGAATCAAATTGAAGTCGTCCCCAATCTTACGAGCTTTGTCACGAAACATTTTGTATACCTTGGGTACTCCATCTGCTCCGCCGCATAGCAACTCATCTTTGCTGGGGTGGCGGTCGACACTGTTCAATCCACCTTTGAGAGCCCCAGGTGTAATACTCGTTACGTTGTCGATAAAGCGTTGGGTTGGAACATTGATCAACTTCATACTGCGATCACGACTTACGGTGACCAGATGGTCACCATTTACTGAAAAGACCGTATCCAGAACCCAGCCATCATGAGCACCGTTGAATAGCACTTCTTTACCATCTTCAACTTGAATAGCATGCGTCGTATTATCCGGACAGCCATAAGATATCAACTTTCCATCTGGAGACCAGTTTGCTCCATACAACGTGTCGTAGCCAATCGTTTGTGCAAACAATAAGTTTTTGTTATTTACATCCCAAACCTGTAGTTCTCCCATACGTCCGGGAGATCCGCCTGTGACAGCTACCTTACTGGAATCGGGAGAAAATCGAGCCGTCTCAATTCGTTCTGACATACCAACTAATCTGGCAGCTAATCCACTGCCATCGGCATGATGAATCAAAACTTCGTGATAGCCTGAAACAGCGAGATACTTTCCATCGGGAGAAAAGTGCAGTGAAGTGATGACGGGAGCCGCACTGTAAATCGGTGGATTCTCCATAGAGTATTTCAGTTGAGTAGAAGCGGGAGCATCGTTTTCGGCACCCTCTTCGATCCATTTGCGGATTAAGTCGATCTCAACTCCGGATAATGGCTTTTTGCCTTTCGGCATTTCAGCTGTGCCATCGACTGGCGTAACTAGGCTAACCAGATAGCTTTCATCCGGTTTGCCTGGAACGATTGCGGCTTCTTGCGATTCGCCCCCCTGAATCAAGAGAGAAAAATCCGTCATGACATACTCGCCACCTTGCTTAGCAGGCTGATGACATCCCTGACAGTGACTCTGGAAAATGGGACGAATATCTTTGTAATAGCTTATGCCTGATCCGATTGACGAGGCTGGCTCGTCTGCCACCGAAGTGACATTCCAGAGACCGGCAATTAGCAGTGTAAGGGCAGGGAATAAGTATCGAATTGCCACAGTATCAAGGTCTCTCTTCAGTGAAATACGATTAAAAACAATCTCGTTTTCAAGCCTTTAATATACCCAGAATTAGAAAGGGCGACAATTCACAAGTATCCTAATCGCGGGAGCCTAAAAGCACCAATTTGTAGGTGGAATGAAGAGAATTTGTTATCAATTGGTCAGCAGGAAAATGACTTGATTCTATTCAAGGATGAAAAGTATGGAATCGACAACCAAAGTGATGACACATTCGTTTTGCAATCAGCTTACCGATGAACTTGCGAAACTCGCATGTGTTCTTCGCAGTCGTAACATTACCGGTCAGTTTGATGCATTGGATTTTGTCCAAATGGCCTGGAAGTCTGCCTGGACAAGGCAGCAAAGCGAGCTAACTTACTGGGATCGTAAACGTATACGGGGATATCTCAAGTCCATTTTGCTTAACAAGCTCAAACAGGTTCATCGAGATTATCTTGATGCCGAAAAACGTAATGTTCGCAAACAGGTTCGCTTCGATATACCTGTGGATGATCAGGAGCAGATTGTCGAGTCGGCATACCATGCTCGCTCTACAAGTTCACAGTGGATCAATAAAGTGTTTGTCAGGCAGATTCTGAGTGAAGTTAGTGAGTCAGACGCCCAAATTATCAATCTAAAACTCGAAGGCTGCACTCTAACGGAAATCGCTCAACAGACTGGTATGAATCGGAGAAGTATTCAGCGAGCTGTGCTTCGGGTACGTGAGCGATTTGAAAATCGCTGGAAGAATCAACAATAATAGCTTGTAGAAGAAATTCTTAGCTGAACTTCTGTTTCCAGGCTTTGAGCTTATCAATTTTTAGAAGCAGTTGACGGAGAAGAATTGTCATAGCTATTGATGGAGATTGCTCAGTCATGAAAATTCACTTTTTAGGGGCAAATCGGCAAGTCACCGGCTCATGCTACTGTCTGGAGGCTGCAGGACAGCGATTACTGATTGATTGCGGGCTTTATCAAGAGCGTAAATACCTTGGCCGAAATTGGCAGCCTTTACCGATTGAGGCAGCATCCATTGATGCGATGGTGTTGACTCATGCTCATATTGACCATGTCGGCTTATTACCTCGTCGGGTGTGCGAAGGATTAAACGCTCCTTTGGTGATGACTCGTCCCACCGCAGCCTTGGTGGATATTATGCTGCGGGATGCGGCTAAAATTCAGGCCGAAGATACCAAGCAAAAAAAGAAACGACACAAGCGTGAAGGCCGGACTCCACCACATGAAGTTGTACCTCTTTACACCGAAGCAGATGTAGAGCAGACATTGCCTTTGATTGAGGCGGTTCCGTATTCTCAGCCTCAATCCCTGTGTGAGGGGGTTTTTGAGGTAACGTTTATGGAAGCGGGGCACATTTTAGGTTCGTCGATGCTGGAGATCGATGTTCATGAAAACGGCGAAACGAATAAAATTATTTTTTCCGGGGACATCGGTCAGTGGGATAAGCCCATTATCCGTGACCCGTCAAATTTTGAGATGGCAGACTATGTCGTTATGGAGTCGACATATGGTGATCGCAATCACAAGGATTATGGAGATTGCGAAGATCAACTTGCCGAAGTTGTAAATCGGACGATTGAACGTGGTGGCAACGTAATTATTCCCACCTTTGCTGTGGAACGAAGTCAGGAACTTATATATCACCTCAGCCGATTAAATCAGTATGGGCGCATTCCATCCGTTCCAGTCTTTCTGGACAGTCCCATGGCCGTTGATGTCACCAGAGTATTTCGTAGATTCAAAGATTGCTTTGATCAGGATGCCTGGGACATGATTATTGATGGTAAGTCAATTCTCGACTTTCCTGGTATGCAGTTGTGTCGGTCTCGTGACGAGTCAAAGCAGATAAATGAATGCAATCAACCATGTATCATTATGTCGACATCAGGGATGTGTAATGCCGGACGGATTAAGTACCATTTACGCAGTAATATTTCTGATCAACGCAGCACCGTTGTTTTTGTAGGCTATCAGGCGCACGGTACATTGGGGCGAGTTATTTCCAGTGGAACCAATCCGGTACGTATCCATGGTCGAGAATATGAAGTGAATGCCGAAATAGTCCAATTATCAGGATTTTCAGGCCATACAGATCAAAATGGACTGATGGGATGGATAGGGAACTTCAAAGAGCCTCCGAAAAAAGTATTTTTATGCCATGGGGATGAAGATGCAGCTGGCGAATTGTCCGATAGAATTTCCAAGACATATGGATTGAAGGTGGAAATTCCTGAATTTCAACAGACTGTTGAGTTAGGATGATTCTCTGGAAATTTCAGTCGTGTAATGTGGACAGTCGATTCAATACGAGTAACTACACCGGGCATTTAGTAAGCAATGGCAGATTGGTATTACCAAACTGAAAAAGGGGCGGAAGCAGGACCTGTTTCCAATACCGAACTTAGGAATCTCGTGAGCAGCGGTGCTATCACACCGGATTCGATGCTTCGTAAAGATGATGCGAAGTGGGTGAAAGCTTCTGCCGTTGGTGGATTATTCGAAGCGGTCAAAGAAGCGGAAGTCCGCAATGTTTGTCCGTACTGTAACGCGACCGTATTCAAGGTTCCTGGGAAGTGTCCTTCGTGCAATCGTGAAATTACAGTGACATTGAGAACGAAAGCAGGACAGCAGCAAGGAGCACAGCAATCTCATCCGGAGTCTCGTAGTGTTGCCGCGCTTCAGTCAGTTCTTAGGGAAGAGTCGGTAGCAGAGCGTCGGTATATTGTGATTTTTGCAGTATTGTGTGTCTTGCATTTACCGTTTGCGGGTTGGTTGTTCAGAGCAATTGACTCCCGCCACACAACGGTATCCTGGCTGGTTGGAGCATGTCTGGTTGTTATTAATCTCGCGTCAATATTGACGTTCTTAAAAGCACGCAAATTTGCGAAGCAAGAAGATCAGGATTCCTGACGCTGGTACTAACTGGTATTAACGGTAGACCTTAAAGCGTTTCACCAACATGGTATTCCCGGTTTCTTAACAGTGCATTCGCAATTACGATAAAGATCACGCTAAGAATAGTCAGGCTGATCAGATCCCAAAAAGTCGACATCTGACTGATCATGTTGGGATCATTGAGAAAACTCAATGTACTAGGTAATTCGCTTAGTTCCCACCCCATCAACCGTAGGAAGATACTGCGCAAATAGAAGTTAATCGTAAAGGCATTCACGACCGCCGGTAACATTGAAATGACACCCTCCACGACCAGTGTATAAATAATCGAGAGGATCATTGGCTTTTTGTACATGATGGTCCCAAGCAAACAGAATAGCGTGCTGTAGCAAAGGCTACTGAGTACCACAAGAATCGCCAATGCCAGCCAAAGCGGATAAGGATCGTCGTGCTCAATTTCGATCGTGGCTGCGTCGGTACCGTTTTCCTCTGTCCATTCAGCTTGATTCGTCTCAGCAGCGGATTGACTGGCTACCATAGTAATTGGCAAGGGAACGTCCCGATTGATTTCGTTAAGGCTGGTGGATGGAAATACCAATGCGATTGCCAGAAAACCGGCCATGATCGACCGTGTGACTGATACTAGGTATTTTCCCAACATCATCGCCGTGCGGCCGAAGGGCCGGACGGCGATGTAGGGCCAGGTGTTTCCTTCCAATTCCGCATTCAGATACGGTGACATGGTACTGAGAATGGTGAGAAGGCAAACAGCGCCGGGAATGGTTCCCACCAGCAAGGCTCCCGAAAACTCGGCCGGAATACCACTGCCAACCTGATCAATGAGAAGTTGCAAAAGAGTGGGAAATGCAATCACACACAACCACAGAAACGTCGGCCCCAGTGAAAAGGACTTTTTGAATTCGTATCTGAAGATGGCCAAACTACTGCTTAACATTCGCGATTCCCTTCTTACAATTCACCTCGATGCAATTGCATCAGTTTTTCAAAGACAGAATCAAGTGAGTCATCCTCGCTTTGCATTTCAACGACTCGCAACTGCTCTGCAGCCAGAATTCCAGGTAATTGGGAATAAAACGAACTCGCGTCCGTCGTCGTGACATCCAATCCCTCCTGGTCCTCATGAACGCCCACAGTAGCAATGTGTTCAAGCTGTTGAAGCGCGACGGCAAGTTTGGGAGCGTGAGGCGAGCGAATCCAGACATTCTTAGGCACATTGGTCATCAGGTCATAGATTTCATTGATTGTGCCGGATGCCAGAAGTCGTCCGGTCATCATCAGCAGAAAGTTTTCACAAATTGTCTCGACTTCATGCAGAATATGACTTGAAATCAATAAGCCTCGCCCTTCCTTTACCCATTCGGTGAGCATGTTAGTGAGTTCATAACGTGCGATCGGATCGAGTCCTGAAAACGGTTCGTCAAGCAACAGTAGCTCCGGCTCATGAGCTATAGCTTGTGCAACTTTACAGCGTTGTTTCATCCCTCTTGAATATTGATCGATTCCTCGTAAACGATCACTTTGAGATAGTCCCACACGGTCCAATGCCTGGTGAGCCAGATCTACGGCGATCTTGTGTGAATACCCAAGCATTTCGGTGTAGAGTGTCACCCATTCCAAACCTGTGGTTTTGGTTTGCAGGATATCCAGGGCACTACAAAACCCAATTCGTTTCATTAGTGCTTCATTCTTCCAGGGATTTTCTCCCAAAACACTCACCGTACCGACTGTTGATTGGAGTTGACCTGTAATGATATTAAGTAGCGTGGTTTTCCCTGAACCGTTCGGCCCTAATAGACCATAGGCTCCTTGAGGCAATTCGACAGTCATGTCATTGACGCCAATCACGACACCATAGAGTTTAGTGAGGCTTTCAATTTTCAACATATGGCAGACCTCCTTTCTAAACTCGGATCGGCGCGTCGACTCGACGTCGCAACAAAAGCAGACATGACAGGCATATGAGCCCTACCATGAAAAATGAAACATTAAGACTTCCGATTTCTTTCTCAATCCCGAAGACCCATGACTGCATATTTTCGAGAGTTTGCATCGGTGAAAGCCAGGCCCATCGCCCGGCCAGCCCGGCTTCCACAAAAACCATCGCCTGTTCACTGGGGATAGCATTCTGTTGTTCCTGCAGACGCAGAATCGCTTCGACGGCGGTCATGATGGTGTAGGCAATACTTCCCATAATCCAGACGGCAAACCAACCAAATGATGCCAGCCGACTTTCCCGTGTGAGAGAGCTCAGGGTCAGTGCGAACAGCGTAGTAGGGACACAAAGTACGATACTCGCGATCAGGATTTTAAACGGAAGGTGCCATGTATAGGCAAGGACGGAGATATCCGGTGAAAGTGATAATCCCAGGATATAAAGCATCAAAGCGGGTAGCGTTGTCAGGCCAGCCAGAAATGCCCAGACAACAGCGCACTTACCCAGTACGTATTGCCACGGAGTGGTGGGTCGCGAGTAATACAGAAGGAAGGCTCTGTTTTTCATGTCACGGCTAATCAACTTAGGAGCGACCATTCCGATGACGATGACAACGGTAAAGGCCTGGGGGAGCCGGAAAAAGAGAAACAGGACTTCCGACCACAGCGTTGGTCTCAGGTAATTCACCAGTTCACGGAAATCGATCACTTCGTTTCCGTCTTTATCAAATTCGAGCAGGTCTTCTGCAACATGTTGTGCGTGTTTGATCGAGCTAAAAGACTGCTTGAACAGTGGCATCCCGGGGCCTCTGCGACGTTGCTGCATCGAGCGTCTGAATTGCTCCATCATCGAATTGTTGATGAATTCATAGGCCAGCTTGAGTTCTTCATCTGACATATTGACAACGAATTGTAAATCTTTGGTTTCAAAATCCAGACCGCGTTGCAGGATCTGCCGTTGTGATGTGGGACGAGGCTTTTGGAGTCCGCCTTCCCCGTCGTTGAATCCATCTCCACTGATGAGTCCTTCTAGGAACGCTGTCAACGCGTCGGATTGTTTACTCCACTGGGTCATCATCGTGAGATTACTTATTTCGGGTCGTTGATAGACCAGAGCCGCGACGAAGAAGCGACCGACATTCTGAGGGAATTCATCGGAGTCGATATCCTGGATCGATTGTTCAATCACAAACAATCCGGCTCCCATAATAAAGATAGGAACCCAGGCCATAATGAAAATGCGTCGCAACCAGGTACTCCGCCAGGCTACTCGGATTCCAAATCCGGCAATTGTTTTCCATTGCTGTCGGTCGCGGGTGGGATCTAAATCCCATTTCCGGTATCCCAGATCATTGATAGCCATGCTGCATTCCCTGTACGACCTGGATGAAGACGTCTTCCATGCTCACTTTGGCTGGCACAATACTTTGGACTCCGACATTTACATCAAACGCCCATTGCCAGATGTCGGCTTCTGACAATCCATGCTGAGCTTGCAGTGTGATGACCCCGACGGGGTTCACTGTCGGCACGACATTGTTATCCCGGGCCAATTGCATGAATTGATCTGAGTCGCCCGTAATTCTCACTTGATAAGAAGGTGACGGTGGACGACGTAGGTTTTCAACAGTATCGACCACGGGAATTGTGCCATCAACCAAAACAGCAGCGTAATCACAGATCTGTTGAACGTCTTTGAGAATGTGGGTACATATCAGGACCGACATATCGGTTCGCTCGCCCAGCATTTCAATACGACGCAGCATGGCAATTCGTTCTTCAGGGTCGAGACCACTGGTAGGCTCATCGAGGATTAGTAGCTTAGGTGAATGGACGATGGCCTGAGCGAATTTGAGTTTTTGCCGCATGCCTGTTGAATAGGTTTCAATTTGGCGATACCGTTCCTGACCGGTGCCACAGAAATCTAAAACTTCATGTGCTCGTTGTAGCGAATGGAGTGGAGGGTAGCCTGTTAACTGTGCGGCGAACTGGACCATTTCGACGCCGGCGATGCCCTCAATAAAACAATCGTCTTCCGGCATATAGCCAACGTCCTTACGGATGGCCTGATAGTTTTCGGCTGAAACATCATAGCCAAGAATACGGGCTTCACCCTCAGTCAGCGTAGCTAGCCCTAATAACGTCTTAATAAGCGTACTTTTACCGGCTCCATTAGGCCCCAGAAGTCCGATGACGCCTCGGGGGATTTCTACGGTGATGTCATTGAGAGCCAGAAAGCTGCCGTACCGTTTGGTCACGTTTTGCAGTGAGATCAGTGATTCAGCAGGACTGGACATCGTGTTATGGCTCAGAGGGGAAAAGGCGTGCCCGCTTGGCAGGTAGTGGTATTATGGGCAGAGTTTGCTACTGCGACAACAATCGAATGCAACAAAACGGCGAGTCGATAGCTGTTATCGAACTCGTCGCTTTTGATTTATAGATCAACCATCAAGACTTATCGAATACTAGCTAGGTTGAAGTGGGCTACCCATTGTCGTACCGGGTGCGGGTAACGTACTGGCTCCCATCAGGTAACCGTCAATCGCACGAGCGGCTCCCCGACCTTCGTTGATCGCCCATACAACCAGAGATTGACCACGTCGGCAGTCTCCTGCTGCAAACAGTCCTTCAACACTTGTCTGAAATCTTCCGTGATCAGCTTTGTAATTACTGCGGGCATCTGTTTCAACGTTTCCACCAAAGGCTTCCAAAACATACTGTTCGGGGCCCAAAAATCCCATCGCGAGCAGCACGAGATCCGCTTCGATGATCTTCTCACTTCCTTCGACTCGTGAGAATGGAGGGCCATTTTCAACCGGCTTGCCCCAGTCAACCTGTGCGACTTTGATTGCTTTCACGTTTCCATTGTCATCGGATATAAATTCGACCGACTCAACAGAGTACTCTCGCGGGTCTTCGCCCCACTTCGCGGCGACTTCCTCGTGACCGTAATCCACGCGATAGATTCGAGGCCATTGCGGCCAGGGGTTGTTCTCTGCTCGTCCTTCAGGTGGTCTCGGTACGATTTCCAGATTGACGATACTTGTAGCACCATGACGCAGAGATGTGGCAATACAGTCCGTCCCTGTATCACCACCACCAATCACGACGACTTTCTTATCTTTGGCTGAAATGAAATTCCCATCTTGCAACTGACTATCCATCAGACTTTTGGTGTTAGCGGTGAGGAACTCCATCGCAAAATGGATTCCGTTGAATTCGCGGCCCTCAATAGGGAGATCACGAGGGTTCGTTGCACCGGTGGCCAGAAGGACGGCGTCATGATTGTCCATCAATTCTTTGGGACAAACATCGACTCCAACATTGGCATTGGTGATGAACTTGACTCCTTCTTGTTCCATCAGTCCAACACGTCGAAGTACATCATCTTTTTCCAGCTTCATATTTGGGATGCCATACATCAGCAGGCCCCCGATTCGGTCCGCCCGTTCATAGACCGTGACTTCATGCCCAACACTATTCAGCTGGTCGGCAGCGGCAAGACCGGCAGGACCAGAACCAACAATCGCTACCTTGCGACCTGTACGACTTTCCGGAGGCTCAGGTTTGATCCATCCGTTTTCGAATCCGCGGTTGACGATCGTACTTTCTATATTCTTGATCGTGACCGGTGGGTTTGTAATTCCCAGTACGCATGCTCCTTCACAGGGAGCAGGACAAACTCGTCCCGTGAATTCAGGGAAGTTGTTTGTTTTTTGAAGTCGATCGAGTGCTTCTTCCCAACGCCCACGATAGACTAAATCATTCCATTCAGGAATTAGATTGTCGATTGGACACCCCGTGGTGGATTGACAAAAAGGAACACCGCAATCCATGCACCGAGCCCCCTGAGTGGCCAGGTGTTCATCCGCTGGAGTGGTATAGATTTCCTGATAGTCATCAATACGTACCAGAGGCAGACGATACGGGATCGTTTGTCGTTGAAATTCTTTAAAACCGGTTGGTTTTCCCATTAGTCTTTACCGTCTTTTTGGTTTTGCCCTGACATTGCAGGAATGAGTTGTTAAATAAAAGCAAGAAATCTGGATAAGGTGTTTAGTTGGCTTGAGCCATCTGCTTAGCCTTCTGCTCCTGCAGAACGCGTTTGTAATCAGTTGGCATGACCTTAACCAATTGGCTGAGGAAGTTGTCCCAGTCGGCCAGCACAGATTCGGCTACAGTCGAACCCGTGTATTGCTGGTGCTTCACGATGAGCTCACGAACTTCTGCGATGTCATCGGCATCGTCTACATTTTCCAGTTCAACCAGTTCAAGGTTGCACCTCAGATTAAAGTCGCCATCGCGATCCCAAACGTAAGCGATTCCACCGGACATTCCTGCTGCAAAGTTTCTTCCTGTCGGTCCTAGAATGACAGTCCGTCCCCCAGTCATGTATTCGCAGCCGTGGTCACCGACGCCTTCGACTACCGTTCGGGCACCTGAGTTTCTTACACAGAAGCGTTCAGCTACCTGCCCTCGGAAAAAGGCTTCTCCATCGGTAGCTCCGTACAGGCAGACATTCCCACTGATGAAGTTTTCCTCTGGATTGAATGTACTGTTGGCTGGAGGGTAAACCGCAATACGTCCTCCCGACAGCCCTTTACCGACGTAGTCATTGGCATCACCCTCAATCTCCATGAGGATTCCCTGTGCCAGAAATGCTCCAAAACTCTGCCCGGCAGAGCCGTTGAATTTGATTTTGATTGTTTCATCAGGTAGATGGTTTCCACCAATCGCAGTCACTAGAGTGTGACTCAGCATCGTTCCCACCGTTCGGTTGGTATTGACGATAGGCAACTCAATAGAAACAGCCTGTTGGTTTTCAATGGCAGGTTTGGCTAATTCAATGAGCTGATTATCGAGAGCATCTTCCAGACCATGATCCTGTTTGATCGTGCAGATCACATCAACATCCGCATGGGGTTTGGGAGCAGGGGCAAGAATTGAAGATAAGTCCAGACCATCTGCTTTCCAGTGTTCGATCGCCGCTTTCGTTTCCAAACAGTCGACACGTCCGACCATTTCATCAATCGTGCGGAAGCCCAGTTTCGCCATAATCTGACGAGCCTCTTCAGCAACCATGAATAAGTAGTTCACCACGTGTTCCGGCTTGCCATTGAATTTCGCTCGCAAATCAGGATCCTGCGTTGCAATTCCAACAGGGCAGGTATTGAGGTGACACTTACGCATCATGATGCATCCGAGCGTAATCAGTGGAGCAGTAGAGAATCCAAATTCTTCTGCTCCCAATAACGCGGCAATCACCACATCACGACCGGTTCGCAAACCACCGTCAGTTTGCAAAATGGTTCGGCTACGCAGATCGTTCATGACGAGCGTCTGATGGGTTTCGGCAATTCCCAATTCCCACGGAAGTCCGGCGTGCTTAATACTCGTCAGCGGTGATGCCCCTGTTCCACCGTTGTGTCCGGAAATGAGGATGTGATCAGCGTGTGCTTTGGATACACCTGCTGCAATCGTCCCGACCCCGACTTCCGAGACCAGCTTTACACTAATCCGGGCACTGGGATTGGCATTTTTGAGATCGTGAATCAGTTGCGCCAAATCCTCGATCGAATAGATATCATGATGAGGCGGTGGGCTGATAAGACCAACACCGGGGGTCGAATAGCGTATGCGTGCAATATTGTCATCGACTTTTCGTCCAGGTAACTCTCCTCCCTCTCCGGGTTTTGCACCCTGAGAGATCTTGATTTGGATTTCATCCGCGTTTGCCAGATACCAGATAGTAACACCGAATCGACCGGACGCGACCTGCTTAATGGCTGAGCGTTTCGAATCTCCGTTTTCCAGTGGAGTGAATCGTTCAGGATCTTCTCCTCCTTCACCTGTATTGCTTTTACCACCTAGGCGGTTCATAGCGATGGCAAGCGTTTCATGAGACTCTGCCGAGATAGAGCCGAAACTCATTGCGCCAGTTACAAATCGTTTTACAATCTCACTGGCAGGCTGGACTTCTTCAATGTCAATAGACTCACCATTGGCACCATCTTTAAATTCAAGCAGTCCACGAAGTGATGCCCGTTTTCGTTCTTCGTTATTAATGTGCCTGGCAAATTCCCAGTAATCGTCACGACTGTTGGTACGCGCGGCGATTTGTAAACTGGCAATCGATGAAGGGTCCCAGGCGTGGCGTTCCCCTTCTGCACGCCAATGAAATTCACCGGGATTAGCCAGAATCGGTAGTCCCTCGTCTTCTCGTTCCGGATAGCCCAAATTATGACGGCGAACAGTTTCCGTTGCCAGCACACTGAAATTAACACCCTGAACTCGACTTGCTGTTCCGACAAAGCATCGATCTACGACTTCATCCTGAAGTCCGATGGCTTCGAAGATTTGAGCTCCTTTATATGACTGAAGCGTTGAGATTCCCATTTTCCTCATCACTTTCAGCATGCCTTTGGCAACAGCTTTCTTGTACAACGCAACGACTTTGTTATCGTCAACGATCGTATCGTCCAGAAGATTGTCGCGGCGAGCCTGCCAGAGAGATTCAAAGGCGAGGTATGGGTTAATGGCGTCGATTCCATAGCCGATCAAAAGGCAATGGTGATGCACTTCCCGAGCTTCCCCTGATTCGAGAACCAATCCAATCTGTGTACGCTTGGCCTGTTTGACCAGATGATGGTGCACCGCTCCGGTGGCAAGAAGTGAGCTCACAGGAATTCGATCCGCGTTGACCGCTTTGTCTGAGAGCACAGCAATACTGTAACCGTCAGTAATGGCCTGTTCGACTTCCTGACAAATGCGATCCAAAGCCGGGGCCAGGCCGTCGGCACCTTCACTACGGGGATAAGTGATGTCGACAGTCTTTGTTCGCCACCCCCGATGGTCCATCTTGGCAATCGCCTTCAATTCCTCGTTTGTTAGAATTGGATGCGGAATCAGGAGGCGATTGGCATGCTCAGGCGTTGTTTCAACAAGATTCTTTTCCGGGCCGATGTAGCATTCGAGTGACATGATAATGCCTTCGCGAATGGAGTCCACGGCTGGATTAGTCACCTGAGCGAATAACTGTTTGAAATAATCATAGATCATTCGGGGTTGGTCACTCAGGCATGCCAGTGCAGCATCATTACCCATTGAACCAACTGGATCCCGTTGCTGGTGCAGCATGGGGATGAGCATAAATTGCATTGTTTCAGTGGTGTAGCCAAATGTCTGCATGCGTGACAACAATGATTCCTGCTCAAAAGATTTATCATCTTCGTGCGGATTAAGGTCGGCCAGTTGAATGCGGTTATCTTTGAGCCATTGACCGTAAGGTTGTCGCCCGGCAAATTCTTCCTTTAACTCTTCATCGGGAATCAGCCGCCCCTGTTCAAAGTCGATGAGGAACATACGTCCGGGCTGCAGACGCCCCTTGTACTTGACATTGGCCGGATCGATCTTTAGCACGCCAACTTCACTTGCCATGATCACTCGATCGTCGTGGGTAAGGTAAAAGCGGCTAGGTCGCAGGCCGTTACGATCAAGAATGGCGCCGATATATTTTCCATCGGTGTAAACAATCGAAGCTGGTCCATCCCACGGTTCCATCAGGCAGCTGTGGTATTCGTAAAAGGCACGCTTGTTTTCACTCATCGTGTCGTGCTTTTGCCATGCTTCAGGAATCATCATCATGACTGCTTCCTGTAGTGTGCGGCCGGACATCAATAGAAATTCCAACGCATTGTCGAAGTTTCCGGAATCGGAACAATCGGATTCAATAATCGGGAATAGCTTTTCCAGGTCTTCGCCAAACTGTTCGGTTTTAATAACACCTTCCCGAGCTGACATCCAGTTCACGTTGCCCCGCAGCGTATTGATCTCACCATTGTGAGCCATGAAACGGCAGGGTTGAGCGCGGTCCCAGCTGGGGAATGTGTTCGTCGAAAAACGCGAGTGAATCATCGCCAGGTGAGTTGTATAGTCTTCACTTTGTAAGTCATGGAAGAACGGAACCACCTGATAGGTCGTCATCATTCCTTTATAAATCATGACTTTGGATGACAGGGAGCAGATGTAAAACAGTTTGGACTCGCTCATCGAGTCATCACCGCGCAATGCATGACTGGCACGTTTGCGGATGATGTATAGTTGTCGTTCGAAATCATCGTGTTCGACGCCGTCTGCTGCCGCGATGATCAGATGTTCAAAGACTGGCATTGCCGAAAGTGCTGTTGGCCCGATATGAGCACCGGTGGGATCGGTCGGAATTGTTCGCCAGCCGACCAGTGTCTGTCCCTGTTGAGCAATAATCTGTTCGACCGTCTCCTTGCATTTGGCACGTTGAGTATCATCCTGAGGCAGAAAAACGACACCTGCACCAAATCGTCCTTCTTCCGGAAGTTCAGATTGAAAAGATTCGTCGACAATTTTGCGCATAAAGTCGTAAGGAAAGCCTGTTAGCATTCCCGCGCCGTCACCGGTATTGGCTTCACATCCACATGCACCACGATGCTCCATATTCATCATGATCTCGTTTGCATCCAGAACGATCTGGTGGCTGCGTTGACCTTTAATGTGAGCAACGAAGCCGACACCACAAGCGTCTTTTTCAAAGGCAGGGTCGTAAAGCCCCTGTTTTTCAGGCAATCCGAATTTCGTAATCTTATTCATAGTCATATTTCTAAATCTAATTATCGCTATCCAACTTTTTACTTTGCCGCAGGAATAGCCTCAGGTGTTGAGTCTGCGTCAGATTGTGTCAGCGACAGGGCACTCATAGGAGCGTTGATCGGCGGATGAGCATCGCCAATGAGAAGTTCAATGAAATTCTCTGTATTTGCGCCTAACTTAATATTTTCTCGATGGATGATTCCAACCGGACGAATTAAGGAACTAGTTTGAACCTGAACTGTCGTTAATGTTCCGGCTTCCACTTCTCGCTGAACATGAGCTTCAGGGAGAATGCTGAATCCGGCATTAATTTCAATCGCACGCTTGAGCGTTTCGATGTTGTCGAATTCCATGACGACGTTGGGGCATGTGTTGGCGTCGGCTAGAACCCGGTTGATCTCCTGCCCAATTCGAAGGTTTTGATCAAATCCAATCATGTCGAATCCGTTTAGATCCTGCAGAGAGATCGCATGATCTGAAGCCAAGGGGTGATCCGGAGCAATGACCACGGCCATTTGTTCTTCACGCCAGGGAATGACTGCGACAGTATGCGTTGCGGTTGGGTAACTGAGTAATCCCAAATCTGCATCACCGGACTTCACCAGATTATAAACCTCACTTGGATGATGATAATCGAGTTGCACATGGATGTCCGGATTCAGTTCCGTAAATCGCTGGACAAACTGCTTCATATAGCTCAGACCTACCGAATAAATCGAAGCAACTTTGACGGTGTCCGCTGATTGGCTGTGTACATTATTCAGCCGGGCAACCAGCTCTTCGAATTGACGGACGAGCTTGACACAATGGTCGAAACAGACCTTTCCTTCTTCGGTGACAACGAATGGGCGTTTGGATCGGTCAAGAAGCTTCGTCCCAAAATGACTTTCAAGCTGATGAACGGTCTGGCTGGCAGCGGATTGTGTGATTCCGTTATCATCTGCCGCTTTCGAAAAACTACGACGCGTTACGACATCACAAAAAATTTTCAACGCACGGATTTGCATATCAACGTCGACCTATTTCAAACTCAAGGATTCCGTTTTCTACTGAAAACCCAGAATCCTGAGAAAAACTCTCTAATATAAAGGCCACTAATACTTGTGGGCAATCTTCTAAATTATCTCTCTAAAAGAGGATAGTCAACGGGATAAAGCCTATATTTAAGTGTTTCGAAGGCTTTATTAGAAAAACTTATGGAGGTGGGGCCGGGAGGATAGTACTTTGTGGAGAATATTCTTCCACGACGGAGTATTTCTGCGAAGAGACCTTTGGAGAGGGGATTCCACTTGCACATCGCTAACGGTAGCTGGATCCGTTGACACCGGATTCGTGATTTTATAGCAACGCTACTGCTTGGGAGGGTCTCGGTAATCCAGAGGTGGTTTTTGTCCGGGAACCATCAAAGTTTGATAGGGTTGCCCTCCCAGCCGCTGACGAAGCTCTGCCTGTGCAGCCTTCATGATTTCCGGCGAGGAAAGTAGGTCGTAGGCTGTCGCTGCGAGGACGCGCGACGCGAGATGCATCCCTTTACGTGCCACAGTGGTCCCTCCGCAGGCCACGGCTTGCCAACTATGCCCGGGTGTACCAGGTACAAAGCAGGCTGTATTAAATCCAGTGGTTGNCACAACCCAACTGACATCACCGACATCGGTCGACCCCATCCCTATGGTGCCGCTTACATCCACGACCTCTTTTATCGACGTCAGCGGGATTGGTTTGTCGAGCGTGCTTTGGATTCGCGCGGCGAATTGAAATTCTTCCTCGTTCCAATCTAGTGCGTTGAGGTTCCTTAGATTTTTCAGCGTGATACCAGCCAGAATATTGTTGGGTAGAATTTCCACGATTCCTCCCTGAAAATCAATTTCCAGTTTTGTCTCGGTTGCCAATGCACCTGCCTGAGCGCACTTCACTAACCTGGTATAAAGATCGCGTACCACTTGTGATTTGGGATGACGAATATAGTAGTAGACTTCTGCAAATTCAGGGACGACGTTGGGAGCTCCACCTCCGGCCGTAATCACATGGTGAATTCTGGTGCCATCGGGAGTATGTTCACGCAATAACTGAGCAGCAAAGTTGGTAAGTTCGACCGCATCAAGCGCACTTCGTCCCTGTTCCGGAGCACCGGCGGCATGTGCCGCTTTGCCATGGAATCGAAACTTAACAGCATTACGTGCCAGTGTACTCCGGTCACCGGCAGAATTGGTGCTGCTGGGATGCCAATGCAAAACGGTATCGCAGTCTTTGAAGAGTCCAGCCTGCACCATAAACACTTTGGCGCTTCCTCCTTCCTCTGCAGGGCAGCCGTAAAACCGGACCGTCCCATTTAGTTGGCCAGACTCGATTTGCCGGGCTATTGCGACGCACGCTTCTGCAGATGCAACTCCAAACAAATGGTGCCCACAACCGTGTCCGTAATTCGTACTGGCTCCCTCGAGTTTTCCACGCTCAGCACTGGCTTGTTGATTTAGCCCGGGTAACGCATCGAATTCCCCAAGCACACCGATCACTGGTTTCCCTTTGCCGTAGGTCGCTGTAAAAGCTGTCGGAATGTCCGCAACGCCGCGTTTGACATCAAAACCCGCTGCGGCAAGGTCGTCAGCCAGTAATTTGCTGCTCTTTAATTCCTGATACCCGGGTTCGGCCCATTGCCAGATTTGTTGAGCATGTTGCCATGCGGCATCACCGCGTTGTTGAATCGTATCAAATAGCCGTTCCTTTTGAGCCATCAACGGACTATGTAAAAGCATGAATGTCAGTAAAGTAATCAGTGCGCGGGATGAGTACGACATTTCAAATATTTTCCATGAAGCATGGGGGCTGTGGATAAGAAAGCTGAACCAGTCAGTATACCAAGTCGGGAATTAACAAATTGCTTTGGCAGGGAATGATATGTGGAGTACTACAATCCGGCTGTTGAGAAGGGTAGATTGAATCATACAGATAGTGAATCCCCGGAAGTAGGAAACGTGAACGATCCTGCTTCTATGACCACGAAGCCACAGGAATGAGATCGTGTTAGCTGCAGAAATCTATGGTGAAAAACAGATTCGTATGATTGACGTCGAGGAGCCAACGCTTGAGAACAGCGACGGTGGAGACATCATTTTTCAACCCGAGTTAGCGTGTCTTTGTGGTTCGGATCTCCTGTATTTTGAGGCGGATAATCCTGCCTACAAGCCGGAAATCGGTCACTCACTTCATGAAATGATTGGAACAGTTGTCGATACCAACGGCAGTAAATTTAAGGTGGGGGATCAGGTCCTTTGTGTGCCTTACCGACAGATGGGATTGCAGGAAAGGTTTGTTTGTACTGAAAAACAGGCGATTCCTGTCGACAACCGACCCGACTTGCGGGAAGCACTGCTCGCACAACCTTTAGGTACCGTGTTGTTTGCAACACGCCGCTTGCCCAATCTGCTCGGACTCAACGTGGTTGTAATTGGTCAGGGGCCCATGGGCCAGCTATGGAATTGCACATTGAAACAACTTGGCTGTCGTCAAATAGTTGGGGTAGATCTCAATGCNCAACGGTTGAAAGTCTCAGGGCAAATGGGAGCAACAGATACTTTACAGGTAAACGCAGAACAAAGTCACGAAGACATTGCTGCTGAAGTGGAGAAGATTTTAGGAGGGCAAAAGCCCGACTTAGTGATTGAGTGCGTCGGCCACCGAGAGCAGGTCGTTAACCTTTGCCTTGAGATCTGCAAGGAACACGGTAGTGTGTTCTTCTTCGGAGTCCCCACTCAGGCTTTACAGGAAATAAGTCTGTTCAAACTCTTCTGGAAAAATATCACATTGTATGCCAGTGTAGTCCCTGATTTCGAAATCGACTTTCCTTTAGCAATGCGTTGGATTGCAGAAGGCAGAGTGGATGTGTCACCGATCATTACACATCACATGCAACTGAAAGACATTCAGGAAGCCTTTGACGTTTTTAGTCAGCGTCAGGATGGTGCCCTGAAAGTCTTTTTGGATTTCCCTGCTCGAGACGCTTAACGTCTAGCCATCGATTCCATTAGGTAGGAAATATTCAGGTTCCTGAGCTTCCACCCATTTGATATTACAACCGATACTAGGAGTTTGCTCTTGAGCGACAGGCTGGCCACTAAGTACAGCATCCAACGCAGTTCGTAAATCTGAACCGGTTACCGGGATGTCATTGCCTGGACGGCTGGCATCCAGTTGTCCCCGATAGACCAGATTTTGGTCACCGTCAAACAGGAAGAAATCAGGAGTACAGGCAGCTTTATATGCTTTGGCAACGGCCTGGTCTTCGTCGAATAGATACGGAAAAACGTATCCACGAGCTTCTGCTTCGTGGACCATTTGTTCAGGGGAGTCTTCAGGGTATTTGGTTGAGTCGTTACTGCTAATGGCAACTACTGCTGCTCCACGCGACTGATATTCACGCCCGAGGGCCGATAGTTCGTCTGCAATATGCTTCACAAACGGGCAGTGATTACAGATGAACATAACGAGCAAAGCAGGTTTGCCTTCAAAATCAGACAATGAAATTGTCTGGCTATCAACGTTAAGTAATGAGAAATCGGGAGCTTGCGTGCCCAGGGGCAGCATCGTACTTGCAGTTTTAACCACGATAAAAATCCTGTGTTGGTCGGTTGCCGTTGATCCCTGAAAGGATCGAATAAACGATAGTTTGATTCTATTCTTTTGGAATCTCGACGACAAACCGGGNGATCCCAATTCTTAACTCATCTCCGGATTCAATGGTTGATTCTTCAATTTGCGATTCATTGACATAGGTGCCATGCTTTGAACCTAAGTCGCGAATAATAAGCTCGCCGTCGGTGAGATCTATTTCACAGTGCTGACGACTCAACCAACGGTCGTCAAGGCGAATGTCTGCTGAGTCACTACGACCCAGTCGAACCGGATACTTGTTCAGACGCAAAGGGGTGTCGAGTTCTGTGGAGGCAGGTACCAGCAACGCCGGAAGTGTTATTGGGTAGGAAGGTTTCATGAGTGCTTCGGTAGGCAGGGTCAGTGTCTTCATGACAATGGTCGTAACTACATCATGTAACTACGTCNCAAAAAGCGCACTCTCAGGTGGGAACATCCAACCTATTACGCCGCCACTGCGATGTCAACTCGGCAGTGACAGAATTATACGAACATCATGTGAGACGGATTGTTTGTAACAGTAAGGAGATTATTTCCTGCTAGTTATGAGCGGATCATCACCCTCACGGATTTGCAATGTGGAAGTCAAGTGGAGGCATTCAGGGCGGCACTGTATACCGATCAACCGATGAATTTAGTTTCCATGCCCAAGGGGATAAAGTGGAAGTACATGACATTCACGCCATAGTTCTTAAGACGCTGAGGGGTGATCACACAAAGCTGACCTACCGGCATCAGGGACGTGACTTCCGACCCATTTACGTAGTCGGTAAAGTCCTGAATGAAATTTCTCTTTAACAGCTTGCTGTCGTGCTAGGCGAGTAACTTGTCAACGATTTTTCCATGAACATCTGTCAGGCGGAAATCCCGCCCCTGGAATTGGAAGGTCATGCGTTCGTGATCAATTCCTAGCAAATGCAGCATCGTGGCATGTAAGTCGTGTACAGTGACCACATCATCGACAGCGTTATAACCTAAATCGTCTGTCGCTCCGACAGTAGTTCCCGGCTTAATACCGCCTCCGGCCAGGAAAATGGAGTAACCTTTGATATGATGATCTCGTCCGTTCCCCTGAGCCATTGGTGTTCGGCCAAATTCACTCGCAAAAACGATCAAGGTGTCATCGAACATGTCTCGTTGTTTCAGGTCTTTAATCAACGCGGTGATTCCCTGGTCGATTAGCTTGGCTGTATTCTGACTGGCACCTTTTACATTTCCATGGTGGTCCCAACCACGGTGATAAAGCTGAATGAATCGGCAACCACGTTGTGCCAGCCGTCTCGCTAGCAGACAATTGGCTGCAAACGTTCCGTCGGCTCCTTTGGTTCCGTAAAGATCCATGGTTGCCTGTGTTTCATCACTGGTGTCCATTAACCCGGGCACGCTGGCCTGCATTCGAAAGGCCATTTCGTACTGGCTGATTCTGGTGGCAATTTCCGGATCATTAACAACTGCTCCGCGAAACTGGTTGAGTTGCTGCACAGCTTTGACGATATCGCCTTGCCCTTCGCGATCAATTCCTGGAGGATTGTTCACATAGAGAACAGGGTCTCCCTGGCTATGGAAATGAACTCCCTGAAAACGGCTTGGCAGAAATCCACTATGCCATTGACGAGAATCAATGGGCTGATCCTGCCCGCCACCGGAAGAAGTAAGGACGACAAAGCCTGGGAGGTTTTCGGTTTCTGCACCGAGTCCATAAGTAAGCCAGGAACCCATCGAGGGTCGGCCACTGATCGTTGTCCCGGTGTTCATGAAAGTATGCGCAGGATCATGATTGATGGCTTCGGTTTTGAGTGAACGAACAATAGCGATATCATCAGCGACACTACCAAGATGTTCCCAGATTGCAGAAAGTTCGTTACCGGATTCCCCGTGCTTCTTGAACTCATGTTGTCCGCCCAGACATAGCAGTTCACGATTTTGCAACTGAGCGATAGGCTGTCCTTTGGTATAGGACTCGGGCATCGGCTGACCATCGAGTTCGCGTAGTTTCGGCTTATTATCAAAAGTCTCCAGATGACTCATTCCACCAGCCATCGTAAGAAAGATGACCCGTTTTGCCTTGGCCTCACGATGAAGTTTGCCATTTAGTACACCTGGCCAGCGTGGTACTTCCACATCTGCTGCCTGGGTCTGTCCCAAAAGGGATGCTAGTGCATATACACCGACTCCCTGGGCTCCGTGTCCCAGGAAGCTTCGGCGATTGACTGATAGAGAATTGTTAGCCATGGAAATGACCTCCGGTTTACTTGTCACCGTAACTGCCAATTAGTTACGGGTAATGGTTTCGTGCAGATTGAGAATGATGCGTGAGATAGATGTCCAGGCAGCCAACTCACTTTTGTCGATATTCTCAGGAGTCACTCGCCTTCCGACACTCAGGTATTCGTCAGCGGCCTGCGGGTTTTGTTTGTAGGTATTCAGGTGTTTCGCCAAAACATCCAACAAGACATTAGCTTCATTCGGATTCACATTCCGAGACAATGCGATTTGGTAGGCCCAGTTAAGTTTACTGGAGTCGTCCGGGCCTCCGTGCATAAGTATCCGTTCGGCGAAGGCGCGAGCGGCTTCCACGTACGTTGGATCATTAAGCAAAACTAATGCCTGTTGAGGAGTATTGGAGCGAGGGCGGCTGACGGTGCACTCTTCGCGGCTTGGTGCATCAAAGGCTAACAGTGAAGGATGAAGAAACATCCGTTGCCAGTGTGTATAAAGCCCACGGCGGTAAATATCGTCTCCACCAGACATTTGCCAGGTACGTTTAGGGAAATTCATATGTTTCCAGTACCCGGCTGGCTGATAAGGTTTCACGCTCGAGCCACCCAGCTTGTCTGACAGTAGTCCGCTGATCGCCAATGCCGTATCGCGAATCATTTCAGCTTCCAGTCGATACTGACTTTGTCGGGCGTACTTGAAGTTGTAAGGGTCCAGTCCCGCCAATTCCACGGTCAATGTGGAAGATTGTCGATAGGTATTCGAATTGACAATCAAACCGACGATGTGCTTGATGTCCCAGCCGCTTTCGATCAATTCCACCGCTAGCCAGTCAAGTAAGTCGGGGTGAGAGGGACGAGTTCCCTGAGCACCTAGATCATCCAGAGGTTCTGCCAGACCATGGCCAAAGAAAAGTTTCCATAGACGATTTACAACAACCCGCGAGGTAAGCGGGTTGCCGGGATCGACCATCCAGTTTGCCAGATCCAACCGGTTCGCACGTCGTCCTTCGATGGCCAGCGGCTTCATGAATCCTGGGACAGTCGGCGACGCCTCTGCTCCTGAATCGTCCATCCAGTTACCACGAGGAAGCACGCGAATCATACGAGGCTCACGCACTCGTGTCATGAGAGTCTTCGGTGCTGAATTATTCAACTGCTCAAGCTGCTTTTGCATCGCCGCGATTTCATCGCGCTGGGTTTTTAACTCATCACTATTATCGCGGTAGTAATCAGAAAGTTTGTTTCGCTCTGCTTCAGTACGTTCGGTCTTTCCCAGAATTGCCGCAATATCTGCGGGAAGCCCGCTGTTGTTATGAGCGTAATAGAAACCCGCTCCGCCCCCGCCTTGCGAAATTTTAAGCAGCAACGAGTTTTCCCCCTCTTTTAGATCGACTGTAATCTTTTCCTGATCAGGTGCAGGGCCTCTCGTGACCTTATTAGTTAAAACTTCTTTCTGGTTCACCCAGACCCTGATACCATCATCGCTACCAAATTTAAGTTCAACCTTGCTGGCAGCCTTCACGGTGAGTGTCCGTTGCAGATAGTGAGCGGCATTTGCTGTTTGGTCTAAGGCGTGAACCGCTCCGTCAGGAAAATCTTTTTCAGCCCATTTTTTGTCACCAACACCAACACTTAGGTCGATCGATTCCGCTTCGTTGAGGAACGATTTATCGTGAGCTTCATCAAAGCTGGCGGCTACCAGAGGGCCGAGGTATTGCCATTTTCCGGCTACGACACTGGTGTCTGCCTGTTTCGCTAGTGCAGCTTCCCATGCCTTTCGAGCATCCGACGGTTCACGTGAGACAGCATTCAAACTTGCCTGTTTGTCCGCAATCGCACTTGTTTTGTCAGCAATTTGGTCTGCCAGCATGCCATCAATCACAGGGAAGGCAGGAGCGTTACCCACTCCCACTTCGTTAATATCTGCAAAGAATGAGGCGAAGTTATAGAAATCTTGCGTTGTAAATGGATCATATTTGTGATCATGACATTCGGCACACCCGAGCGTGACGCCTAGAAAAATGGAAGCCGTGTTGCGGACTCGGTCGGCCGAGTACTTAGCTAAGTATTCTTTGGCCTGGGCACCACCTTCATCCGTGGTTTGCAACAACATGTTAAACCCGGAAGCAACCTGTTGCTCGATGGTTGCATTCTCCATTAGATCTCCACCCAGTTGCTCTTTAACAAAAAGGTCATATGGCTTATTGGTATTGAAGGCATTAATGACATAGTCACGGTAGGGTGCGATTTGTCGCGTTTTATCGGCATGGTAGCCATTACTATCTGCGTACCGTACGATATCCAGCCAATACATTGCGAGTCGTTCACCATATTGAGGCTTTGCAATAATTCGTTTCACCAGATTTTGGTAAGCTTTCGGGTCTTTATCATTTACAAAGGCCGCCACTTCTTCTGCGTTGGGCGGAAGTCCCAGTAGATCGAAACTGAGCCTGCGAATAAGTGTTACCCTGTCAGCTGGTTGGCTCATAGTAAGCCCTTCGTCGGACAATTGCCTGATAATGAAGTTGTCGATTGGATTGAGCACTCCGTTTCGACCTGCTTTGGGGACTTGGGGGCGATTGGGGGCTGTCCAGGCCCAATGTTGTTTCCATTCGGCACCCTGGTCGATCCATTTTTCGATTAATTCAATCTGCTGACCGGTTAGCTTCTTACGAAAGTCGGCAGGCGGCATCATTTCGTTTTCATCGGTCGACGAAATACGGCGGAACAATTCACTGGAGGCAGCTTTGCCCGGTTGAATCAACGGAGCGTCGCGATCTGCGAAGACACTGTCTTTGTCGTCCAGTCGAAGCTCGGCTTCACGTGTATTCTCATCGGGGCCATGACAGGCAAAGCAGTTGTTTGACAGGATGGGACGGATGTCACGATCAAAATCCACCTGTTGGGCTGAAACAGTAGTGAGGCTTAATGCAGCAACGCTAAATACGAAAGAAAGACCCAAAATACGACGATTGGCCATCTTAAATCACCAGTTACATGAAATATGAAATATAAAAATGAGTTTGCACAGAGCACAGTGCTATTGAAGCTGTGCTTTTGCAGTTGGTCATTATAGCTGACGAATCTGCCTGAGTGGGGCTTGGACGAGGCTCGACTAGAGAGCTTCGGTGTGACCATCAGCTTCAAATACACGCAGGTGCTGATTTGCTTTGACGTCTTTCAAAAGTGTTACTTCGCCGGATGGCCAGAGAATTTTGACAGAATCAACTTGAGAGTGGTTTTGTAATCCAACGTGGACGTTGGCAGGAGCCTGAGAAAGGAAATTGACTACCGGATAAAGTTCCCGGTGCACTGTCAGGTCACCAGCGGTCACGATAACTTTGGCACCGATTCCTGCTGAATTACTTTTGTCCCCGCGAAGTGAGATCGTCAGCCAGTTGGTTTGAGGAAAGTTGTTCTTGTAAACAACCAAAGCTCCTCCTCCGACCTGCCGAACAAATAATTCGGGCATACCGTCATTATCAATGTCGGCACTAACGACAGTTCGTGAATCTCCACGATTATCGCTTCCTGAAAGATAGGACATGTCTAAAAATGACCCGTTTTGATCATTAAGGAAGCATCCATTTCGTTCATAGGCGCTTAGGTTTTCCTTGACATTAGAAAACATAAATGGATTGCCCACCCAGAATTCGCCGTTGTCTTCATCAATATCGCGAAGTTCCGGTACGGAAGCTGTGCAGCTAAACGGCTGTGACACGACAGCCAACCAGACGCATCGTCAACCATCCGGCTTATCTTCAGTGACACTTTGGAACCCAACGGGAGCATAGATTTCCTGGAATCCATCACCGTTCAGATCGACAGCACCTGTGCCGTAAGCCCAGCCGACATCGTTCACTCCAACCTTGCGACCGATGCGTTCAAAGGTTCCGTCTCCGTTGTTGTGATACAGCTCGTTTCCTGATACGAATTCTTCGAGTTGAGTTGCGATATCCTGATCGTAGTTTTCGTAAAGCCCGGATCGAATGTTGCCTACGATTCTTTCCCCAGCCTTGGAATACATGTTAGCCAAATATGGGTCGCCAAACCCGTCGTTGTCGATGTCGGCGACGGTGATGCCCATTGAAAAGCCACCATGAGAACCGGGCAACTCGGCCAGCCTAAAAGTACCGTCGCCGTTATTCAGGAAATAATCGTTCTGTCCGAATTCGCAGGCAGTCATATAATCGGGCCACTGGTCTCCATTAGCGTCAAACCAAACAGCGGAAAATGCTCCCGTACCAAGTCCGATGGTGTTGGTGGGTTGAGTGACATTCTTGAATTTGAAATTCCCCAGGTTTTTCCAGAGTCGATTTTCGGTCGCTCGTTCCTTATTCTCATCGCCGTTAATCCAGCCGTGAGCACCTTCTTTGACAATCACTCCGACCTCCATGAAATCGAGCAAGCCATCTTTGTCAAAATCGACGACCGTCATACTGCCAAGCCGCTTGGCCAGCGGGACAGTGAATTCCTCTTCGGTTAGCTTCCTGAACTTTTTACCATTTTCATTGACATACAGATTTTGACCGATAATAAGATCTTCAAACGTGTCATTGTTAAAATCTGCGACGAGCGCAACAGGTTCTTTGACGAAACGCTGAAGACCAACCTGTATCGACTGCTCTGTGAATTGCCCGTTCCCGTCACCCACATAGAAAAACAGGCCATCGAGGTCGGTTAACAAAAAGTCTGTATTCCCATCCTGATTAAAGTCATTCGCAAAAATGCCGCCGGTCACGAAGGGCCGAGTTTGTCCTTCGGCATAATCGTGCTTCCAATTGTCCCGTAAACCCAGGTTGGTGATGCCTGTGTCTTGAGTAATATCCTCCATCAGGAATCTCTCAGCGGTTCCATGTTTGCCTTCGTACGGAGCACAGCTAAGGATATATCCGGTGGCGTCGGGAGTATCTTCCGAGATCGATGCGATTCGACATGAAAACTTAAGAGAAAGAAATGCGACGCCTCCGTCCTGGTTCCTTCCGGCCATGGAAAGCTTAAAGCTTCCACGCCATGGTTTGTCGAATTGACCATGAGCTTCCGGCGTCATCTGCATGACCTTAAAGCCCGAACGATCCAATTTAGTGAAACGCTCTCTTAGTTGTTTAATGGCTTCAATAAATCCTGCACGGTCCAAAGTGGTGCGAGGAGAATCCTTCGTCCAGGTTTCGAAACTGGCAAAATCAAATTTGCTTGTAACCGCTTCATCCCAAATAAAGATTTCGCCTTCAAACTCAGGAGCAAAGAAACTTTCGAAGGCACCCCAGTCCTGATTTTTAATAGCTTCGTTGATTTTAGGGAATGCCCGGTCACCGAGTACGAACCCCCCAAAATGCTCGACGTCTTGAAGATACCTGGCATCCTCCTCGGGGATGGCCAACGTTTGATTGCTTTCAGTGGAATCCGGAGAATCCGCAGTGTTTGTTCCGTCTTCAATAGGATTACTCAGATCTTTTTCTGCATCACACCCTACCAATATGAGGCAAAGAGCGAGTAGCGTGAGTAGTCTTGAAGGAAACAAAATAAAAAGCCGTGGCAGAGGAATACGGAAGAATTAGTTAGCTACCTGAAATATAGCATTCAGCCTAATCAGGAAAGGTGAAAACTCAATCGTAATCCAAGGTCTCCATTTATTTGGAAAGATCGACCCGATCGGAATTAGACGTATATTTCCGGTCCAAATGCGTATAACCACCGTCTACATAGTGAATTTGACCGGTAGTATGTAATGAACGCTGGGAAGCAAGAAAGACAACCATGTCGGCAATTTCCTGCGAAGTTGTGAACCGTTTCCCTAATGGAATGATATCTTCAATCTGCTGTCGGGCAGCAGCAGGATTTTCGGATTGGTCAATTAGTTCAGCGTAGAGCGGAGTCCAGGTTTCAGCTGGCACGACAGTATTTACTCTGATGTTATCAGCCGCCAGATCCAGAGCCCACTCGCGTGTCATTCCATTAATCCCGCCTTTAGCGGCAGCGTACCCACTTGTTCCTCCCTGGCCCGTGGCAGCCACTTTGCTACTGATATTAATAATAACGCCTTGAGATGCTTTGAGGGCATCTAGTGCATAGTGGGCCATTGCATAGTAGTGGATCAGATTTCTTTCCAGTGAACCCAAAAAAGCTTGCGGTCCATCCGTGAGCGAAACGCCATCGTTGACTCCGGCGTTGTTGACCAGGATGTCGATTTGTCCAAATTCCTGTAGCGTTGTGTTAACAGCGCTCTCGCAGGCTTCCATTTGAGTGAGATCGCCCTGAATGAACATGCATCGTTGTCCTCGTTCAGCGTACTCAGCTTCGAGAGCTTCCCCTTCGGCTGAAGAGCGATTGACATTGGCAACCAACGCACCTTCCGCTAGCAGCGTACGTGTAATGGCTTCACCAATACCTTTCGATCCGCCGGTAACGAGTGCGACTTTTCCTTCTAATCCAAGATCCATTTAATTTCCCTGCTACTATTCTGCGTCTAAATTGACGCCCAGATTGTCGTCGTTGAACTGGAAGCCGTTGCCATCAATATCAACAAAGATTGGGTTCGCTACAGCGGTAGGTGCGTCGGCACCCCGGCGATCTCCCTGAACAGGTCCGATTTCCAAGCCTTCACCAATTGTAGCTACGATGATGTGCGTGTCTTCTTCCAATTCGATTTCAATTGTTTCATTAAAGCGAGTTACTGAGGTTGCCGGGAACATTGTTGAGTGAGTGCGTCGAGTGAAATTCAGGTTTTCAGCCATGCGGCCGTTGAGGAACACCTGTACCCGGTTGATATCGAACCAATTTGGACACTGGACACTGATATGGACTCGCACTTTCCTTGAGGCGGCAAGTAGATCATCACCAGGGTGGGCCATTGCCTTTTTGCCTCCCTCTACACGGACATTAAGATAAGGACCGTTGGTCATGACAATGTTTCCATTGCGTACGGCGGACACAATGTTGGTTGTTTTAATACGACCGGGATTGTCTGTTGGGGACAGCACATAATTTCTAATGAACCCGGCATCATGATCGTTGTAGTGGCAATCGGAATTAACAACACCCGTAATGCGATAGCCTTTGTTGATGAGTTGCATCCAGTAAAANATAACGGGATCACGGGAGCTGGCAGATGGAAGCTTTTCCGGAACTTTGAAAATTGACTGTGGGGGGTGAACCTCCATCGAGTCCATATAGTCCAGCATTTCCCGAAATCCGCCATCCGGCTTGTTATCGGTATCACGATCCCGCCAGATTTGCATTAAAGCAGGATGATCTTCCTGCACGATTTTATCGGCGTTGTTATTCCACCCTTTGAGGCGTTTTATCTGTGTGACCGGATTGTCATCGATCACCGGCCCTCCTCCGTCCTGAGTTCGCGGGACATGGACGAGAGGAAAGGAGTTTTGATGGTTGACTGGTAATACCCGGCCGGTTAATTCCATACCCGTTGCAGTACCCATCAGATGCTCTGCCTTTAACTGTTTGAGAATCGGTGTGAATGAGTCGATGCGTTGGTGTTCCGTGGCTGGCGAATATTCGATGTTTTCGGCGAGCAGCGTAACGATTCTTCCGAACTGGTCCGTTGTGTTATCGCCGGATGGAGAGCTGTGTGTGTGAAAGTCTGCGCTGATCCAGCCACGTGTGTCAATCACCTGCTCTAAGGATGAACGAATCGTCGTGGTTTCACCTTCACGGATCACGATCTCCTGTAAATCTGCATTGAATTCCGGACCATGGCTAATAATCACTCGGTAACTCCCCGGTAACAGCGGATGATGAACTCGCCCGTTTTTTGCATAGACCAGATTTGCCGCGAAAATTGCATTTTGTTTCGGTGCAAAATTTGGAGTGACAGTATCTCGCAATCCCTGAAATGACAACTTTGCGTAGATAGGCTTGCCTTTGCCGTCCGTGATTCTTGCAGTCAGGTATCCGGCTCGTTTGAGTTCAACCGTTTGCTCCATTGTCTTTGTGACAGATAGCGCTAATTCACGCGGCGGTCTTCCAGCTCCCTGACATAGAAGTGTGTACTCCCCGGCCGGCAAAGAGAAGTTGGCTTTACCGTTCTGTCCGGTGCGAATATCTCCGATTGTTGAGGTACCTAGTTTTACAGTGATGAGAGTATTACTGATCGGGCCGTCACCGTCGGTAGTAAGAAGAGTTACCGGATGTTGTTCAATCTGATTAAGACGATTAAAGATGGATCGTAACTGTAAGAAGCTACCAGCCGGAATCAACTCACGTTGGAAAGTCGCGCGTTGCATTGGCTGTAAATCAAAAGTAGGTTTATCTTCCTTTATAAATTGAATAATGCGTCCGCCACTTCCAGTGCGTTTCACCAGCCGTTGCTCGGTCCATACTCCGTAAGCTTGTTTAAACCATTGATCATTTGCCCAAAACATATTACCGGCGGAGCCCAAGACAAAAGGGCTGTCCGCTCGGATCGAATCCTGCAGATTTAACGATACTGCTTCATTGGAGTCGTTCAGGTACTGGGTAATGATACGCAGACTTGCATCACCCTCTTCGATCGAATAAATCACCCGGGCGAACGTGCCATTACTTTCTTTTTGGCTGGTAATGTGCAGTGCACCTCCCACCGAGTCCACGGCAATCTGAACCTGTTTAGGGTCTGTAAACGAATACAGCTGTCCGGTTGGGTAATAGCAACCCAACTGGTCGTTATCAGAATCGATCCTCGTAAGATCCAAAACACATCCACCGACTTCACGGATGGTGAGGTTGGCGTTTCTTGTTGGCGTCGGTTGGGCGATGATCGCTGTGAGTACGTCATTCTTGATGACGTAGTCACCATAGATTGCGTCAACTTCTTTTCCCGCTGGAACGTATCTGTCCCAATTGGCTGGAGTGAGTTGGTCAATCTCGACAGCACTCGAACTTAAACAAAAAGAGAAGCTCGTAATGATGGTTAGGATTCGTAGGCAGTGCATAAGGATCTCGCAAAGTTAGGGGGCCAGTATTCCAGGAGGAATACGTCCCCAGTAATTTAAGGTCGCCCGATCGTTTTCCAAGCGAGGGCCGGGAGTACTTCTTCCATTGTTAAATTGTTGCTGCATTAACGCAAACATCTCTTCGACGACTTTGGGGTGTTGTTTTGAGACATCATTTTGCTCTGCCAGATCGTTTGCAAGGTTGTACAACTGCACGAATGGAGCCGCCAGTAGTTGTTCTCGAGTCGGCTTGCCGCCAAACTCCTTTACGGCAGCGACCCAGGCATCGGCTGGTTTCGGCACGTTTCCATGGACTCCCAGTGCACCGCTACCCGGGCAGAGACACAGTTTCCAGTTCCCCATACGATAAGCCCATCCATGTGTCCCCTGGATTTGAATGTTATGACGTGTAGCCTTGGCAAGGGGGTCCGTAAGCAATGGAAGGTAACTGATCGAGTCTGTTGCCTGTTCTGAGGTTAATGTGACGCCAGCAATTTCTGCGAGTGTTGCCATTAAATCGTTAAGGCCGATCAGGCGACGGCAGGTTGATCCCGGCTCGACGTGCTCAGGCCATTTAATGATAAACGGGATACGTGTGCCTCCTTCGTAGACCGAAAATTTATAACCACGCAATGGGCCTGCCGGATAATGTCCCATCTTCTCCAGCCCCTTGACATTGTTATAAGTAGCTTCAAGAACATTGCCAGCATAGGGCGCAGGACCATGGTCGGACGTGAATATGACGATGGTATTTTGATCGAGTCCGTGTTTCTCCAATGCCTCCATGGTGGCAACTAAACAGAAATCTGTCTCATAGACAAAGTCGCCATAAACGCCTAGGTCGGTTTTCCCCTTAAAATCGGGATGTGGGCTAGTCGGAGTATGTGGCGAAGTGAGTGCCAAATAGAGAAAGAACGGCCTCCCCTGCTTGGCATTGTTGGCATTACGAGCAATGAATTCATGCATTTCACCTCGAAAAGTTTGCAAAACTTCGTAGTCTTCAAAATTCTCTTCCGTGGGGCCAACTCTGTTGAAGGCGCTCCAGCCACGTCGCTTATTGACGTTGCCAAGGAATCTCTGGTCTCTCAGGTAAACATAAGGATACATATCCAGAGAACCTGGCAGAATAAAGCTGTAGTCAAATCCGTGATCATTGGGTCCGGCTTTGACAGGCATGGAGTAATCAACATTACCGATTTGCTGAGGTCTGTCGTCGGTAGTGACCATCGATAATCCTAAATGCCACTTACCGATATATCCGGTTTTATATCCGGCGTCGTTGAGCATGTGAGCAAGTGTATGACTGCCGGGTTTGAATCGCGGAGCGATATACCCCCAGGGACCACTTTGGCCGATGCCGTTGATTCGCCAGGGATAACGCCCGGTCATAATGGCTAACCTGCTTGGTACACAGACACTGGCAATGGAATGTGCATCGGTGAATCGCATGCCCTCGGAAGCAAGTCGGCTCATTCCAGGAGTCGGAATCTTACATTGTTGGCCGCCAAAAGGAGCCGCGTCACCGTACCCCAGGTCGTCAGCCATGATGTAAATGATGTTAGGCTTGCCCGATTCCCTTGCCAGACAGTCAGCACCGGCAACGACTACAAGCAACGAAAGAAGTAGTAAACGATTGAGCATTTGAAGATACATGGTCGGGATGCAAATGAACGGCGGTTAAAAGTTAACGAATGATGTAGTACCTATGGTACCCATTCCAACGCAATCGGTTTGATCAGTCGGATGGATTTGTCGTTTCATAAACATTTGCTCAAGTTTAAATATTAGAATGGGGATTTCATTTTCTCATTCAGTAAAAGCGCTGGATAAATCCAATCTTTAGAAGGAAACACGATGGCGAAAATCGTTGTGACGGATTACACCTTTGACTCACTAGATCCGGAACGGGAGATTATTGAATCTGCTGGGCATGAGTTGATTGGTGCAAATTGCCGGACTCAGCAAGAACTAATCGATCTTTGCTGCGATGCAGATGTGGTGATCACCCAATTTGCCAAAGTCGATGAATCGGTGGTCGAATCGATGCAACATGCGAAGGCCATCGTTCGTTATGGGATCGGGTATGACAATGTTGCATTCGTGAAAGCCGCTGAATGTGGAATTCCTGTTTGTAACATTCCTGACTATTGTATTGATGAGGTTGCTGACCATACGCTTGCCTTTATTCTGGCAGCGACTCGCGATGTGCGGGCAAACAATGAGTTGATCGCTTCAGGCAACTGGGGGCTGGCTCGGGGAGTGGGAGCGATGGTTGCCTTGAGTGATATCACAGTAGGTATCATTGGACTAGGTCGTATCGGACAGGAAGTTGCTGCTCGCTTAAACGGTTTCAAATGCAGGATCATTGGATCGGATCCGGTACTGAGCTCTGAGCAAGCCGCTGAACTGGGGTGCGAACTATTGTCCCAGCAGGACGTCTTCTCTCAAGCTGATGTTCTTACGTTGCATTGCCCGTCCCTAGACGCGACAAAAAATATGGTCAATGCCGAGTCTCTGGCAACGATGAAGCAGGGATCCGTTTTGATAAATATTGGGCGAGGCGATCTGGTGGACCTGGATGCGCTCGTCGCAGCGATCGAATCAGGAAAAATCATGGCTGCTGGACTGGATGTATTCAGTACCGAGCCTCTCCCCCTGGAACATCCGATTCGCTCCATGTCGAACGTCATGCTGTCATCTCATGTCGCGTCAGTGAGTCCAAAGGCCATCAAGAGCCTTCGTGAGTCTGTAGCTGGCATAGCGTTGAAAGCTATAGCGGGCGAACCTTTGCCGAATGTCGTGAATGAGGTTTGATCTTGGCAGTTTCTATTTCGCCGTATGCGATTAATGTCGCTGATGAAGTTCTAAATGATTTGCGTCGTCGTTTGGAAATGACACGATTTCCTGGACAGGTTAGCGGGACCGGATGGGAACGTGGTGTGGATCTTGAGTACATGCGTGAATTGGTTGACTATTGGCTGCATGACTATGATTGGCGTAGGCAGGAAACTGAGCTTAACGAGTACGAACATTTCAAAGCAGATGTGGATGGATTAGGTATTCATTTCATCAAACAGGAGGGGAAAGGCCCCAATCCGATGCCCCTATTGATGATGCATGGGTACCCCTGGTCCTTTTTACTTCTGTTGAGAATTTTGCCAATGCTGACAGATCCCGCCCGCTTCGGTGGAGATCCGGCTGACAGTTTCACGGTGATTGTGCCATCGATTATTGGCTATGGGTTTTCTGATTATCCGGACCAGAAGGGATTTGGATTTCAGCATCATCCGGAAAAGTATGACCGGCTGATGACGGAAGGTCTGGGATTTACCAATTATGGAATAGAAGGTGGCGATTGGGGTGGCTTTATTACTGCTCCATTTGGATTTCACCACCCGGAAAACCTAATTGGAATACATCTCAATTGTTTGTTTCCCCGGTTAGGTGATGAACGTCCGGAAGAAGATAAAGACCCTGATTTGCTACGTGGCCTCGGTATGAAATGGGCACCGATAAAGCCCAAAGATCCGGACATGTTGCGATACTGGAAAAACGTGGAGAAATATTGGATTGATGAAGGGGCTTATTGCCACCAACAGATGACCCGGCCTCAGACACTGGCGATGGCGATGGCAGACTCACCAGTCGGACTGGCTGCCTGGATCATTGAGAAGTGGAGAAACTGGTCAGGCTGGTACGACGACTTTGAAGAACTGTTTCCCCGCGATATGCTGATTACCAACGTCATGCTCTATTGGGTTACAAATTCCTTTTGGTCGGCAATCCGACTGTACAGCGAATCGTACTACAATGGGTGGGAATTACCGGCCGGCCAGCGTATCGAAGTGCCGACAGCCGTCTCAGCTTACCCCCATGAACTTGCCCCCATCGTTCGGAAAAGAGCCGAAATGTATTACAACGTGGTTCATTACAACGAATATGAAGCCGGAGGGCATTTTGCTATTCATGAGAGGGCTGAAGAAATGGCCAATGACCTGCAGAATTTCTTTCGGCCGTTGCGTCCATAACCACTTGCCGATCGGATTGGCGAAACAGGAGATTAATGTGAATCCAACATTCGACGAATTGAAATTCTATACACAAGCTGTTTTTCAGGCTGTAGGTGTCAGTGAACAGGATGCATCGAATTCTGCCGAAGTTTTAGCAACAACTGATGCTATGGGAGTGTTTACTCACGGTACCAAGCTATTGAGCGGTTATATACGGAAGTTACAGGGAGGCGGATATCGAAGCAACGCATCTCCTGTTATTGAAAGGGAAGGTCCTGGTTGGGCCATCGTGGATGGTCAGTCAGCATTAGGCCAGGTAGGAAGCCAGTTTTGTATCGACCTGGCGATGGATAAAGCGGCTACAGTGGGAGTTGCTTATATCGGTCTCAGAAACACCGGACATATCGGTGCAGCCGGGTTTTATACGCAAAAGGCTGCCCGACAGGGTTTTATTGCAATGGTGACAGGTAATGATATTCCAAGTGTTGCCGCGCCAGGATCCAAAGGTCCTGTTCTGGGAAGTAACCCCATTGCTTATGGCGTTCCTGTTCCAGGGCGTGAGCCGATTAATCTGGATATCGCCACGGCAGCCGTAGCCGGAGGTAAAGTTTATGCCGCTCATCAACGTGGCGAAGTGATTCCCAATAACTGGCTGATTGATTCGGACGGAAATCCAACCAATGACGGCAGTTTGTATCCGGCCAACGCCTCCTTGGCACCGATGGCAGGTCATAAGGGATACGGATTCGGGCTTTGGTGTGAAATCTTGTCGGGGGCATTACCTGGTGGGCAGATGCGATGGGACGTAGGTAGTTGGATGTTTGATCCTACCGATCAGCCATCCTGGCATAATGCCGGATTCATGGTAATGGATACCAAAGTTATTGCTGATGCAGAAGACTATTCTCAACGCATGAATAAACTGGTTGACGAAATTCATGAAGTCGAAACGGCTGACGGAGTTGAGCGGGTTATTCTTCCTGGTGAGCGTGAGTGGGCCAATGTTGCTCAAAGTCTGGAGACAGGAATCAATCTGCCTGCTGATGTCCGATCCAAGTTGCTTGAGACTTTGGAACTCACGGATTTGCGGCCAAACTGGCTTGGATAATTATTGGATATGGATAAATCCACATGCGGATTTTGAACTTGGTATCCTTTAGGTACACACACTATTGATGCAATCCGAAGTTTGAAAGGTGGGAATCTACATGAAACGTCTGATTCTTTTGTTGCTCTTATTTTCCGGAGTGGCACCGCTTTATGCTCAATCTCGATTTGTTGATTGTTCATTGCTTGTCGCCCCGGATTACCCTGCGACCTGGCCAACAGCTCCCTTTCCCAGATTTCAGATAATCCATCAACGAACAATTGGGCCAGCCAGCCCATACAACGTGGATTCTCTTGTGATCGATGGAAACACGGGAACTCAGTTAGATGTGCCACCGCACTCGGTGGCACGACCTGAGTTGAAACGTCCCAAGTCCGGTAAGCTAGGACTTGCCTATACCGATAGAATCGAACCGTGGCAATTCGGTGGTGAAGCTTGTGTGATCGATGTCCGGGATCTGCTGAATCAGGCCCCTAATGGTATTAGCCCGTTAGTAAAGCGTGAACATGTTCAACGGTTTGAGAAGCAGCATCGGTTGTTGCGTTTCGGTGATGTGGCGCTGTTCCGAAGCGACTATTCTGACCATTACTATCGCCCCTATCCGGCCGGGCACCGCTACATTTCAGATGCTCTGGACGGAAAGGCTCCGGGGTATCCTGATCCTGATCCTGACTGTATGGAATTTCTGGCAACACGAGGCGTCATGACACTTGGTACAGACAGTGCTAGTATGGGGCCGATTCCGACTTTGGCCGAACCGACCCACTATGCGGGTTTAAAATACGGAATGATCTGGACTGAGAGTGCAACCAATCTCGGAGCCTTACCTGCGACCGGCGCTTTCTATATTCTGTTGCACCCGCGTCATAAAGATGGTGCTTATGCAGAAGGCAGGGCCTTTGCAATTGTTGACGGTGACTTGCCAGCTCGTCTGATTGAATCAGCCAGAAACAAACGAGCAGTCGACCTCTCGCCGACGTTGGCACAAGGCTGGCCTTTAACCGATCCGGGCTTCTCGACAGGAATGCATCGTCAACCTTATCTGGATGTTAACTTTCTTTATTCAGAGTACCTCGATATGTGGCACCACACACATATGATGGACAGCATGGCAGGGACTAATCTTNTTCCGCCTTCCTATGCGTTACCAACGCCCGGTACTAAAGTGCAGTATTCGCCTGAAGTTCGCGGTTGGCTGGAAGAATATGAAAAGACTTATGGGAAACGTGGCTTCAGTGATATGACGACTGATAAGGTACCGCTTGACTGGACCTGTGGTGAAGCGCGTGTCATTAATGTTCGCAAGTTAGTTGGTTCAACCGAAAAAAAGAGCTGGCCGAATTCTCCGGAGATTACGGTCAAACACATCAAAGAATTCGAGGCCAGACAGGGTGACTTAAGGCCTGGGGATGTTGTGGTTTTTGAAACAGGACATGTAGATAAGCACTTCAAACCCGAGCCAGCTGAGACAGGTTTGTGGGCTGATCCGCTACGCGGTGATGCCGAAGGCTGGCCTGCTCCCGGTCCTGCGGCCATAGTCTATCTCAAAAGTCGTGGGATTCGTTGTGTTGCTACCGACGCTCCAAACTTAGGGGGAGTCGATGCAAAACGAGCTTTGATGACTTACTGGGCGTTGGGGTCACATGAGATGGTGGGTGTCGAATTCCTATCTAATGTGAAAAAAGTGCCTGAGGGTGGTTACTTTCTATTTGCGGCCATCAAGATACGAGATTGTCACGGAGGCCCCGGTCGCGCGATTGTTTTGCACTAAATATTTGCAAGGCATAAGGTCCCGCTGATAGGAACACAGGTTCAGTATGTCAGATTCTCAGAAAACACAATTACCCAAAACCGCTCTTCCTACCTGGTCAAAGGCTGAACTGATCAAACCGGAACGATTGGGGTGGCGTAATATCAAAGGCTTCATCGGTCCCGGAATCGTGATGTGCGGAATCCAGATTGGTGGAGGCGAGTGGTTGTTAGGGCCAGAAATTACTGCCAAGTACGGTGGTAGCCTGATGTGGATTGCCACAATCGCCATTATTTGTCAGATCTTCTACAACATGGAGTGTGGAAGATATGCTCTGTACACGGGTGAACCGGTATTTACCGGGTTCATGCNCAACAAACCAGGACCGAGTTTTTGGATCGGTACATTTGCGCTTTTTAATATCGGAGCTCTCATTCCTGCCCTGTCGACGACAGCAGCTGCGGTTGTCGTTGCGTTGTTTATCGGGGAAGTCCCGGACGAAGAATATAATGGAACGCTGCTTTTACTTTCCTATGCGCTATTCGGATTGGTCGCCTTACCCGTGCTCATCGGTGGAAAAATCTACAACNCCCTTGAAAAAGTAATGACGATCAAAGTCTTCGTTGTACTAACCTTTTGTTTGATTGTGGGAATATTTTTTGTCTCACCAACTAATTGGGCACGAGTCTTTTCCGGGTTTGTGGCGTTCGGAAATGTGCCCGTTGAACGAGGAGAGGATACCAACGACAACGGGGTGCTTGACCCAGGTGAAGATTGGGACGGGGATGGTCATCTAGATATCAAAGAACGCAGGTTTTCAATGGACGATTTATACCCTCAGGGTATCTCTTATCGTACCTTTGATAGCGACGGCGACGGCAAATACGATATGTTGCTTCGGCCTGCTGATGATGGAACGATTTCCATCACTGACGGCAGCCAAAAGCAAAAATATGAAGAGTTGACAGAACTGACTTTGCCACCTCAGGGAGAAAAGCAAATCCAGATAACCTACCAATTGTTGCACGAGCAGGATGAAACCGGAGCAGCAAAACTTTTCATGCAGGTTCCCGGGAACGGCTCTGATGCGACAGGTCCAAAGTTTCCGATTCACTTGACATCCGGTAAGAGTGCCAAGCACCAGTCCTATATTGATGCTGATGATGACGGGCATTGGGACGGAGACAATGTGGATAATGTAATTACATCCGTTTTAGAGGGGAACGGTATTCCCTTGATCACACTAGCCAATATTGCGGTACTCGGCGCATTTGCAGGCTACGCCGGTGGAGGTGGACTGAGCAATTCGACCTACAGTAACTTTGTCAGGGACAAAGGATGGGGCATGGGCTCTCAGGTAGGAGCGATCCCCAGTGTGGTAGGAGGCCGTGGAGTTTCGCTGAGTCATATTGGGAAAGTTTTTGAAATCAATGAAACCAATCTGTCGCGATGGAAAGGCTGGTGGCGGTACATCCTGACAGATCAACTCATGATTTGGGGGCCCGGCTGTTTTATGGGAATGGCACTACCGGGATTGATATCGATCGAATTCTCACAATATTCTGAATTCTTTTCAGACTCGGAAGGCCTGGCGTGGGCTCAGGCACTGATCACCGCAGATGGCCTAAAGAATGCTCCGGATTTATATGGATTAAATCAATTGTTCTGGGTTCTGACCGTACTTGTCGGGCTGATTGTGTTACTGCCAAGCCAAATGTCGATCATTGACGATGTTTGCCGACGCTGGACGGATATTATCTGGTCAGGCGTGTCAGGTGTTCGTGAAAAAATGAAGTCCGATCAGGTCGGCAAGATTTACTATCGCATTATGGTGGCTTACATCATTTGGTCTCTAATGATGCAAACCGTGTTTTTGTATTACTCGGATGCTAAAGGTATGGTGCTCACTGTTGCCAATACTAACAATCTTGGGCTGGGACTTACGGCAGTCCTCGTATTGTTGAACAATCATCGCTTTTTACCCCAGCAATTGCGTCCCGGTTGGATTCACTCGCTGGGAGTTTTTGGATGTGCCGTGTTTTATCTCGGGATGACAGTACTCGTCTTCGCACAAAAACCTGAAGTGTTGTGGTTCTTTGCGTTATTTGCAATTTGGGGTGTGATCTGGTTTTGCTTTATAAGGAATCAGCAATTTCAAACATCTAAAGAAGTGAAGGAAACAGAATAATATGAGTTCAATGTTTGATTTGACCGATCGCGTCTCTCTGGTTTCAGGGGCTGCAAGTGGGATGGGTAAAGCGATTGCTCTGGCTGTTGCTGAAGCCGGCTCAGATGTCGTGTTGGCCGATATTGACGAGGAGGGTGCTCAGGCGACTGCCGGTGAAATTGAGGCTTTAGGGCGTAAGGCATTGCCGGTTGTCTGTGACATCGCTTCGCCGGAGGCTATTCGGGCGATGTTTTCTCAGATCGATGAAACATTCGGCCGTATAGATTTTGTTGCCAATATTGCCGGCGAGGCAGTACGTAAAAAACCCGAAGTCATCGAACTCGAAGAAGTGGAGTGGACCTGGCGAAATATCGTATACGGTCGGTTTTGTATCTGCCAGGAAGCGGGACGCCGCATGCTGGAACAGGGGCGAGGCAGCATTATTAACCTAGGTTCACTGGCCAGTGTTACTGCATTGGGACGTGGGCATATTGCCTACAGTATGGCCATGGGAGCGGTTGTTCAGATGACTCGTGAATTGAGTACTGAGTGGAGTGGGCGAGGNGTTCGTGTAAACTCNGTGTTGCCCGCTCAGGTTTTAAATCCCGGGTTGCAACANCGCATCGATTCCGATCCNCGAATTAAAGAACGATTTTTAAGCGGTATCCCGACAGGTAGATTTGGCAGTTCAGATGATATCAAAGGACTGGCGGTCTTCCTTGCGTCAGATGCCTCCTCGTGGATAACAGGGACTCTGATCCCAATGGACGGTGGCAACCTGGCGATGAACGCTGGCGGCTCTGTTGGAACAGAAGTATTTGCTGAGTAAAGAAAGATAACAAAAAAGCTATGACCACGACCTCGATTGAAATTGATAAAGCAGCCGCTCTTTCGTTGTATCGAACGATGCAGGTGATACGGCAATGCGAAGAACGATTGGCTAAGTCTCATCAACAGGGATTGGTGCATGGTGCCTGTCATACGTATGTTGGTGAAGAGGCGATCGCCACAGGTGTTTTTGCTCACCTTAGACTGGAAGACGTCGTTTTTAGCACTCATCGGGGCCATGGACATGCTCTTGCGAAAGGCCTGCATCCACAGGAGTTGATCGCTGAATTATACGGCCGCGAAGAAGGCTGTAGCGGAGGCCGAGGTGGCAGTATGCACTTGTTTAAGCCGGAAATAGGCATGATGGGTACTAGCGGTATCGTGGGACCATGCATTCTTCATGCAACCGGTGGCGGCTATACATTTAAAATCCAGAAGAAAGATAACGTCTCAGTCGCCTGTTTTGGTGATGGTGCGGTCAATAACGGAGCATTCCATGAAGGCCTAAATATGGCTAGCATCTGGAACCTTCCCTGTATCTTTGTCTGTGAAAACAATCAATTTGCAACCGAAGTGCCGTTTGAATACTCCAGCGGTATTCCTGACGTGGGACGTCGTGCTGCGAACTACGGAATTCCTGGTTTTGAAGTCGACGGAAACGACGTGTTGGAAATTCACAGAATTGCCGGAGAAGCCGTTGAGCGGGCTCGAAACGGAGAAGGCCCAACTCTGATTGAATGTAAAACTTATCGAACGCGAGCCCATGCAGAAGGTATGGGAGATTTTACTTATCGCACGCGGGAAGATGTTGATCAATGGAAACAACGTTGTCCGATCGAACGTCTAGCAGCCCGGCTTACAGAGGAAGGTCTGGCCACAGAAGAAGAACTGGAAGCCATCACCAGTGAAATCCGGGAACTGATTGATCAATCGCATCGCCATGCGGAAGCCAGCCCCTATCCGTCCGGCGACACAGCCACTGCTCATGTTTATGACGAAACCGCGGAGAGTGTTGCTGTGGATATTGATCCTGGTGACAGAATTCAAACTTTCGTAGGGGGAACCCACGAAGCTCTGGATGCTGCAATGGCTGAGAATCCCAACATCTGGGTCATGGGTGAAGGGATTGGTGAACGAGGTGGAAACTTCATGACGACTGCCGGACTTTATGAAAAGTATGGCCCGGATCG